>JBBSHS010000121.1:0-3319 GCA_038232515.1 Acidimicrobiales bacterium | reverse complement strand
GTCGCCCGCCTTGCCGGCGGTGCTGGACAGGTTCAGCGTGGCCAGGTTGGTGCATGCGAACGCAGCTGCGCCGGCGATCACCGATGCGGCAGCGGCAGCACCAAAAACAGCGGTTGCCTTCTTGCGGAGGTTCATTTCAGGTAGCCCACCTTCATCTCATGGACGGCGTCGCGCCCGGGTTCGTTGAAGTCATCTTCGCGAATCGCACGGAAACGTGCAATAGGTTCTTGATAGCTCTATGGAGATAGAGAATATCATGATTCGGGGTAGACTACAAAAGCATCTAGTTTGAGCTGGGCATTTGCACGAGGACTCTACGTGAAGTGTACTAGCGGGGGCGGTCAGCCGTGACGGCGCAGTATATTTGCGCAGGTGGTGGTGAACGGCCGTCGTGGCTAAGGACGGGGGCGACGAGAGCCTCAAGATCCGCTCCGTGCAGCCGTACCAGGCGCGGAAGGCCTACCTGTGCCCGGGATGCAACCAGGACATCGCTCCGGGCCTCGGCCACCTCGTCGTCGTGCCCACGGCTGCTCCCGACCTCCGTCGCCACTGGCACCACCCCTGTTGGGCCCATCGCGCCCACCGCCGGCCGGGCCGGGGCTGAGACACCCGGACCGGCGAGGCCTATGTCGGTGAAGCGGAGGGGCGGGCCACGCGCCAGGCCCAGACGAACAGCGGTACTTGGAGCGGAACCCGGGCCCAGGCCACCAACGGCGAGCCGGCCACGGAGCCCGTGCCGGAGAGACCGCCGTCGAGGGCCATCTGGATGTTGGCCGGCCACACCAGGACGAAGATGGCCAAGGCCAGCCCGGCGCCCAGCCGGCGGGTGCGGGGTACGACAAGGAGGGTGCCGGCCAGGATCTCGGCCACCCCGCTGGCCGCCACCAGCAGCGGCGCGTGACCGAGAGCCCGGGGGACGATGCGCTGGTAGCTCCGGGGGATGACGAAGTGCAGGATGCCGGCGCCCACCAACAGCACGGCGAGGCTCAGCCTCGACAGGGTGGCCCGCCGGAAACGGTCGGCCTGGCGGGATGGCGGGGGCGGGGTGACGGTCAGCCCTCGTCCCGGTGCGCGAGCCCAGGGGCGAAGGCGGGCAGGCAGACGGCCACGTACTCGGCCCCCTCGGGATCAGGGGTGGAGTAACGGACCCACTCGCCGGCGGCGACCACGACGGCTTGGCCGGCCACCACGTCGAGGTCGCCATCGGCTCCGGTGAGGCACAGACGACCAGACAGCACGACGGTGAACTCGTCGAACTCGGGTGTCTGGCCCGGCTCCTTCCATCCGCCGGGGCTGCGCATGTGGGCCAGGCTGAGCTCCTCATGGCCGGTGGTCAGGCGGCCGATGTACTCGTCGATCAGCTTCGGCTTGTTGCCGGACGCCTCGACCCGGGTCGGCCTGGGGATGAGGGTCGGCACGGTTCAAAGCGTAGGGCACGGCGTCCGAGCCGTGAACGCGTCCTGCCTGTCGGCGGCCGGTCGTGTCGCATGCGCGACCTCTACACTGGGGATGTGACGGTCGCCCACGCTGGGGTCAACATCAAGGCGAACGATGCCTGCTGGTGCGGGAGTGGTCGGAAGTACAAGCGCTGCCACAAAGCCTCCCAGGCGCCTGTCCGTCCCGGCCGGTTGAGCCCGCCCCGAGTCGTGCCTGAGGGCATCGCCCGGCCCGACTATGCGGCCACCGGCGAGCCCGGCCCGTGGTCGGATCCGCTTGTCAAGTCGCCTGAGGTGGTCGAGCGGATGCGACGGGCCTGCCGGGCCGCGGCCGAGGTGCTGGCCGAGGTGGGTGCCCAGGTCCGGCCGGGCGTCACCACCGACGCACTGGATGCGCTGGCCCATGCGGCATGCGTCGCCCGGGGCGGCTACCCGAGCCCCCTGAACTACCACGGGTTCCCGAAGTCGCTGTGCACGTCGGTGAACGAGATCATCTGCCACGGGATCCCGGACGACCGTGCGCTGGTCGACGGTGACATCGTCAACCTCGACGTCACCATCTACCTCGACGGCGTCCACGGTGACACCAACGCCACCTTTCTGGTCGGCGACGTCGACCAGGAGTCGCGCCGTCTGGTCGACGTCACCCGCGAAGCCATGATGCACGGGATCGAGGTGGCGCGGCCCGGCCGGACCGTTTCCGTCATCGGCGCGGCCATCGAGGATCATGCCCATGCCGCCGGCTACGGCGTGGTGCGGGCCTTCGTGGGCCACGGGGTGGGGGAGCAGTTCCACGGCCCGCCGCAGGTTCCTCACTATCACGACCCGTCGGCGACGACGGTCATCCGCCCGGGGATGACGTTCACCATCGAGCCGATGATCACCCTCGGAACCTGGCGCCACGTCATGTGGGACGACGGCTGGACGGCACTGACCGCCGATCGGAGGCGCACGGCGCAGTTCGAGCACACGCTGCTCATCACCGACGGCGGCGCCGAGATACTCACCCTCGCGGGCTGAGACGTCGGGGCTCACCACCTGCCGTAGACAGTGCCGATGGAGTCTTCTTCAGATGGCGCGGCCGACGGTCATCCCGGCCCAGGCCGCGAGCAGCCCGAGGACCACCGACGTCGCCACGTAGGTGATAGCCAGGGCGACAGCACCGTCGTCGGCCAGGCGCACACCCTGGAGGGTGAAGGTCGAGAACGTGGTGTAGGCGCCGAGAAAGCCGACCGTGAGCGCGGTCCGCAGTGCCGAATCGGCGACCAGGCGGTTGATCAGCAGGGTGGAGAGCAGGCCCAGCACGAAGCAACCCGACAGGTTCACCACGAAGGTGCCCCACGGGAAGGGCCCCTCGGCATGACGGCTGATCAGGCCGTCGAGCTGGTAGCGGGCCACGGCGCCGAGGAAACCAGCCGCTCCCACCCACACGCTGCGCACGCGGGCAGGGTACCGCCGGCCCGGCCTGGTCCCGCGCACTCCCTATGCTCGGCGCCCATGACCTCCGAGCGCCAGAACCGCTGGTTGGCCGAGGCCGGCGGTCGCAGCCGGACGTACGACCGGCGCTGGGCGGAGATGGAGCAGCAGGGCGAGCCCGTCCACGGCGAGGCCGACTTCGTCGCCGGCCTCGGTCCCGGCTCGGTCCTCGATGCCGGCTGCGGCACCGGTCGTGTCGCCATCGAACTGGCCCGGCGGGGGATCGACGTGGTCGGCGTCGATGTGGACGGGTCCATGCTGGACGTCGCCCGGGCCAAGCAGCCTGACCTGACCTGGGTGGAGGCCGACCTGGCCGTCGTGGACCTGGGTCGGAGCTTCGACGTGATCGTGCTGGCCGGCAACGTCATGATCTTCCTGGCGCCCGGCGCCGACGCGCTGGTCGTCGC
>JBBSHS010000120.1:0-3834 GCA_038232515.1 Acidimicrobiales bacterium | reverse complement strand
GGGGGGCTTTGCCCCCCACAGGGCAAGGATCCGGCTCCGCCGGTCCGTGCCGGAAGAACGGGCGAGCGAAGCGAGCTCGACAAGCGGGAGGGGGCCGATTAGATCAATGGCCACGGATAGGGGCGGTCGGGGCCGGGGTCGGGCATGATCCCGAGCCGGGCCACCCGCAGAGCGCGGCGATCGACCGCCCGGCGCTCGTCGTCATCGACCAGCCCTTCAAAGGCGGGGATCCCCCCTTCGCCTATCCGCCGCAGGTCGGCAAGCCACTCGTCGGGGATGGCAGTCCCGGCGAACTCCCAGATGACGGTGCGCAACTTGGGCTCGACATGGAAGGCCAGCCCGTTGTCGATGGCCCAGATCCTCGAGCGGTCGCCGGCCAGCAAGCAGTGGCCGCTCTTGCGATCGGCGTTGTTGGCCACCAGGTCGAACACGCCGATCTGCTGAAGCTGACTGTGGTGGCCCTCGTCCTCGATGAGGGTGAAATAGTGCTCGTCGAAGCGGGCTTCCACGAAGCGCTGGACGGAGCCGACGCCGAGCGGCGCCTCGATCCGCAGCACGGTCTCCGGCACCAGGCCCCAGCCCAGCGCTTGGCTCAGCTCATAGGCGGCCACCTCCCGGCGGAACAGACCGGCGGGGAAGTCCCTCAGTGGGCGTTCGCCCCGGTGCGGTTTGTAGATGGCATGGGTCGCATCGTCGCCTGTGCGCAGAGTCACCAGGAACGTCCCGTTCGAGCTCCACGGCATGCGGCCCAGGATCTCCATCTCGCCGCCGGCCAGCAGCTCGAGCGCCCGCTCCGGCGGGAGCGGGTCGAAACGGGGGAGACCGACGATGCCGCCGCCGTCGTCGGGTACGCCGGTTTCCGCCGTGGCCGGCTCCGTCACGTCAACGGCGGACGGTGGCCGTTGGTCTTCGGGCACGAATGGCCACGGGGGTCGAGCGGGTAGCCGCACAGCGGGCACGGCGGTCGGCCGCCGACGACCATCTGGGCGCCGCGCATGGCCAGCGCCGCAATCTGGCCGCGGGTGGCGCCGAAGCGGGCCACCGCTCCGCGCGACATCTCGTCGTCCTCGTCGTCGTCCTCGTCGTCGTCCTCGTCGTCGTCGTTCTCGTCGCTGGCCCGCATCTCCTCGCACACGAGCACCACGAGGTCGTCGTCGACGTCGAAAGACAGCCCGAGCGTTCCCACCGCCCACTCGGCCAGCACCGGCTCCTCCAGCTCGGTCTCCATGAGATCGGGGATCGAGCTGGAGGCGGGGTTGTCCTGCAACAGCGACCCGAGACGCTCGGCTAGGGCGGCGACCTGGGCCTTCTCCAACTTGAGGGTGACCAGCTGCTCGCCTTCGCGGGCCTGGAGGTAGAACGTGCGCTGACCCGGGGGCCCGACCGTGCCCACCGTCAACCGGTCGACGTGGGGCAGGTCGTACGAGGCGGGCATCTACGCCGCGGCCGTGGCCGGCGTCGCCCCCGGGAGGGTGCCCGAGGACGAGACGGTGAGCACGAACGGCCCGCCGGCGCCGTAGGTGACGACCGTGACCGAGCAGGGCGCGATGTCGAAGCGTTGGAAGTGGTCCAGATGTGTGCCCATGGCGTCGGCGGTGACCACCTTGACCGGGTCGGCGTGGCTGACCGCCACCACGGTCTCACCCGGGTGGGCCGCCACCAGCTTGCGCACGGCCTCCGACAGGCGGGACTGCATCTCGAGGAAGCTCTCGCCCCCCGGGAAGCGGAACCCGCTGGGGTGGCGCTGCACCAGCTGCCATTCGGGCAGCTTGGCCAGGGACTTCAGCTCGGCTCCCGTCCATTCGCCGAAATCGCACTCCAACAGCCCTCGTTCGACCACCACCTTGCGCCCGAGGGCCCGGGCGATCGGCGCCGCCGTCTCCTTGGTGCGCTCCAGGGGCGAGGCGTACACGGCCGCCACGTTGGGGACGTCGGCGATCCGTCCGGCCACCGCCTCGGCCTGTGCCCGCCCCTCATCGGACAGGTGCAGGCCAGGTGCCCGGCCTGGCAGCACCTTGCCCGTCGTGGGCGTGCGCCCGTGGCGGACGAAGAAGATGGTGGTGGGCTTGGGCGGCTTGGGTCGTCCGGCCATGCCCGGCACCGTACTAGCAGGGGGAGGGCCGAAGCCCCCTGCCCCGGGCCGATCCTTGGAGGTGCGGGCACAAGAGTGGGGGCCGTCGGTTGGGCGTGCGTGGTGGATCCCACGGCTCCGCTGTCCCTTGCACGAACGGTGTGGCGACGCCGCTACTAACTAACCTTGACTCAGGAAACTCATAGGTCCTCGGGCAGGTCGCCACGGGTGGGGCGGTCGACCAGGTAGAGATCGTGCTCGTCAAGCGGGCGGAGCACCCTGGCCGGGACGCCCCCGATGAGCGACTCATCCCCGGCGAGCGTCCCCGACACCACCGAACCGAGGGCCACGATGCAGCGGGCCGGTAGGCACGAGCCGGGCGCCAGCCTGCTCTCCGAGCCGACGTAGGTGCGGGCCCCGATGACGATCGGCGCCGTGCGTTGGCGGTTGTGGCTCCACAGCGACGAGTTGCGGCCGCCGATGATCACCCGCTCACCCAACTCGATGCGGTCGGTGAAGTCCAGCCGGTGGCCGTCGGTGATGACGGTGCCGGCGCCCACCAGCAGACGGGGGTCGGCCGTGTTGACCAGGTCGGGGCCCACGATGGAGTTCAATTCGTTGCGGCGCATGACCTTCGCGTAGCGGCCCAGGCGTACTTCGTCGCCCCCCCGCACGACGTTGAGCGAGCCGATGCGGACGTGGTCGCCGATGTGCAGCCGGCCGACGTCCACGATCACGTTGCCGTGGCCGATCTCGGTGTGTTCTTCGATCTCGCAGTCACGGGCATCGATGAGGCTCAGGCCGATGCGTACGCCGGCCGCGACGCGGTAGCCGAACAGACGCCGGTAGACGAGCGGCTTCCAACTGGGCGGCAACAGGGCCACCAGGGCCAGGCCGCCCAGCCGCAGCCGCCGGCTCACGCCACCGCCGTCCGGATGGCCGAGGCCATCAGCCGTGCGCCGATCTGCGTGGTGTGGTGGGCCAGCGCATAGCGGCGGCCAGCGGCGCCCATCTGTGACCGTTCCGCCCCGTCGGCCAAGAGCTGGTCCAACGCCGACTCCCATTCCTCCTGGCTCCTCGCCAGCAGGTGGGTGGCCCCGGCTGGCCGATGCCGGCCGCCGCTCCTACGGGCGAGGCGACGAAGGGCACGCCGGTGGCCAGGTACTGCACCGACTTGAGTGCCGACTTGCCGGCGGCCCATTCGTCGTCGAGGGGAAGGGGGTACAGGCCGATGTCCATCGACGCAAAGTCGTGCGTCTCCTGGGCCAGGGACCATTTGACGTGCTCCGTCTCGACGCCCGGCACCGTGACACGCACTGAGCTGGCGCCCACCACGCGCAAGCGGAATGGTCGGTGGCGGGCCACCGCCGCCAGTGCCGGGGCTATGGCCTGGAGGTAGGGAGCGGTGGAATGCGTCCCGACCCACCCGACAACCGGAAGGCCCGCCGATTGCGGCTGGCGAGGCCTGAATTCGTCGGTATCGACCGTCGGCGGCACCAGAAATGCGGCGCCACCGCGGGCGGTGACGAAATCCACCACGTGGCGGCTCCCGCACGTCACCGCGGTGGCCCGGTCGGTGAGGTGAGCGCCTTGCCCGGCCACTTCAGCACGTGGGCGAGGGTGCCGTAGGAGGGGCTGTCGTAGCCACCCAGGTCGGGTCGTCGAGGTCGAGCACGAGTGGGCACCGGCCCAGGGCGGTGGCGAGCCTCTCGACGACGGGCGGCCCGAAGACCATCGCCTCGCGCTGCACGACCACGGCGTCG
>JBBSHS010000119.1:0-4351 GCA_038232515.1 Acidimicrobiales bacterium | reverse complement strand
CCTGGCAGCCGAGACCGCCCGGCGGCTGGCCTGCGACGCCGCAGTGGTGGGCATCGTCGAGGACGGTGACGGGAACCCGCTCAACGTGGGGCGCAAGACCCGATCCATCCCCCTGGCCCTTCGCCGGGCGCTCCAAGCCCGGGACAAGGGCTGTCGATTCCCAGGGTGCACCAAGACCGCCTTTGTCGACGGGCACCATGTCGTGCACTGGTCACAGGGCGGCGAGACCAGCCTGGCCAACACCTGCCTGTTGTGCCGTGCCCACCACCGGGCGCTGCACGAGGGCGGCTACCGCATGGAGGCGGGGGCCGCCCGTGCCCACCCCTGGGTGTTCTACCGACCCGACGGCACGGTGGTGCCGGCGACACCGCCACCGTTGCCGGCCAGTGACCGCACCGCCGTCGTGCACAAGAATGAGCAACTCGACATCGGGCCGGCGACCGCCATCCCTGGTTGGTACGGTGAGCACCTCGACGTGGGCCTGGCCCTCGACGCCTTGTTCAGCATCGGTGAGCACCACCCACCGCCCGAATCGCCTTCTTGATCCTCCGTAGCGCTGGCGGAGCAGCCAACCATGGACCGGCATCACCACCGGGGCCCACGATGAGGCGATTTGCTGGCTCGGCATCGACCATCCCATCCCACTGAGGCACACATCGCCGCCGGGATGTTCCACTTCGGTGGTGGACGGGTTCACGCCTGCCAGCAGGCTGTAACCATCGACAACCAGGCTCGGCATACAACCGTCGGCAAGTAAGCGTGTCGTGCGGCGGCGGGCGAGTGGGCGAGTGGTGTGGTGGGGTGGTGGCGGCGGAGGGAGTGGGATTCGAACCCACGGTGGGCAGGACCCACACACGCTTTCCAAGCGTGCCGATTCGGCCGCTCTCGCACCCCTCCGGGGAACGCCTCAGACTACCCGAGCCCGCCACTCCCTTCTGATGGCGGAGATGGGGTCATGGCGGCCCCGTTTCCGCCATCAGAACCCCTTGGGGGCGGGCAGGCCTCGTGGGGTGCGTAGGATGGGCGACGACGTGGCGGTCGGGTCCTGTGCAACGGCTCCCCGTGAACCGAGTCAGGGTCGGAAGGCAGCAGCTCTCAGCGGGTCGAGCGGTGTGCCGCAGGTTGCCTGGCCGCCACGTCGCTTCGTGATCGTCGGACCACGTGACCGCCGGACCCCCGGCGGCGGCGTCGGTAGCCTCGGGCCCGTGGCTTTCCAGTCGCTCTACCGTCGCTACCGGCCCCGTCGTTTCTCCGAGGTGCGGGGCCAGGACCACGTGGTGCGGGCGCTGCGCAACGCCGTGGCCAGGGACGCCACCTCCCATGCCTACATGTTCAGCGGGCCGAGGGGGACGGGGAAGACCTCGACCGCTCGCATCCTGGCCAAGGCGCTGAACTGCGAGGCGCCGGTCGAGGGTGAGCCGTGTTGCGCCTGCGCCTCGTGCCTGGCGGTGGAGGCGGGAACCTCGCTCGACGTCAGCGAGCTCGACGCTGCGTCCAACAACGGCGTCGACGCCATGCGCGAGCTGGTCGGCCGGGTGGCCATGGCCGGTGCCGGCCGGGTCCGGCTCTACATCCTCGACGAGGTCCACATGCTCTCGACGGGAGCGTCCAACGCCCTGCTCAAGACCTTGGAGGAGCCGCCCTCCCACGTGGTGTTCGTGTTGGCCACCACTGATCCCCAGAAGGTGCTCCCCACCATCCGCAGCCGGACCCAGGCCTATGAGTTCCGCCTGCTCTCCGCCGACACCCTTTCCGACCACCTCCGGTGGGTGGTGGCCGACGCCGGCCTGGAGGTGGGCGACGACGACCTCGCCCAGGCGGTGCGAAAGGGTCAGGGATCGGCCCGTGACGCCCTGTCGGCCTTGGAGCAGATCGTGGCCGCCGGCGGTGGGCTCGACGACGACACCGTCATCGACGAGATGGCCGAGGCCCTGTGCGAGCGTGACCCTGCCCGGGCCCTGGTGGCGCTGGCCCAGGCGTGCACGGCCGGGCGCGATCCCCGCCAGCTGGCCGAAGCCCTGCTCGCCCACCTGCGCAACGCCTTTTTGTCGATCGTGGCCGTGGAGGTGGTGTCGCTTCCCGACGCCGCCCTGGAGCTGGCGTCCGACCAGGGCCGACGCCTGGGCGCCGCCGCCACCGTGCGTGCTCTCGACGCCCTCGGTGAGGCGCTGTTGGCCATGCGGGAGGCCGCTGATGCCCGGGTGGTGCTCGAGGTGGCCCTGGTGCGGGTTACGAGACCGGAGGCCGACGCCTCGCCGTTTGCCCTCCTGGAGCGCATCGAGCGCCTCGAGCGGAGCCTGCGGGGTGGGGCGACACCGACACCCGACGGTGACCGTCCGCCTCTGGCCTCGGCGCCGCCGGTGGCACCGGCGGGCTCGGCCCGCCAACAAGCCCGCCAGGCGGTCACCGCGGTGCGGTCTACCGCCCCCGACCCTTCCCTGGCGCCGGGTTCGGGTCAGGGTGCGGAGGCGGCCGCAGTCGTCCCGGTCATCACCCCGGCCGGTGCCGGTGGCTCCCGGCCGGCCCTGGGGTCGCTTCGTCGTCACCCCGTCCCGCCGGCGGCGGACGAGGTCCCGTCCGCCCGGCAGGACGATCCCGTCCCAGCAGCCGTGACGCCAGGCTCGCCGGCACCACGCCCGCCGGCCGACACCACCCCGCCGCCACCGACACCACGCCCGCCGGCCGACACCACCCCGCCGCCGCCGGCCCCCGCCCCGTTGCCGATACTGGCTCAGGCGTCGGCCACGCCGGGTTCGTCGGCGCCCGGGCCGGCCCGGCCAGACCACGGCGACGGCGATGGCCCTGCGCTGCCGACCCGCCAGGAGCTGACTCTGGCCTGGGCCGACCACGTCCTCGGCGGTTTGCGCCCGGTGGCCAAGGGCCTCTTCGGTGCCGGTCGCTTCGCCGCCGCCGACCATGGCGTGGTGACCTTCGCCCTGCCCACCGACGCCATGCGGCGAAAGTGCGAGACCCGCCGCCATGAGGTGGAGTCGGCGCTGGCGGCGTACTTCGGCCGTCCCGTCCCCCTGCAGCTGGCGGTCGACGGATCCACGGCTGCCCAGATGGCCGACGGGGGGGCACCGGGGGACTCCCTGGCCGATCCCTTCGACGTCGACGACCTCCGCGATGCCCCTCCTGACCCTCGCAGCGGCCTCGACCGCCTGACCCAGGCCTTCCCCGGCGCCGAGATCGTGGATGAGCCGTCGACGGGCACCGACTCCGGTGGCCGGTAACCTGCCGCCCATGCCCGACCAGCCCGATCTCAGCCAGCTCATGGCCCAGGCCCAACAGATGCAGGAGCAGCTCCTGGCCGCCCAGGCGGAGGCGGCCGAGCAGGTCGTCCAGGGCCAGGCCGGCGGCGGGGTGGTGCGGGTGGAGGTCACCGGCAGCATGGAGTTCCGCTCGGTCACCATCGACCCGGCGGCAGTGAACCCCGACGACGTGGAGATGCTGCAGGACCTGGTGCTCGCCGCCCTCCACGACGCCATGGCCAGGGTGGGCGACATCCAGCAGGGGGTGACCTCCGGTCTCGGCCTTGGCGGCGGCCTCGGCGGCCTGCTCGGCTGACGGCCGGTGTACGCCGGCCCCGTTCAGGACCTCATCGAGGAGTTCGGCCGACTGCCCGGCATCGGGCCAAAGTCGGCCCAACGCATCGTCTTCCACCTCCTCAAGGTGCCCAGGGAGGACGCCAGGCGCCTGGCCCGGGCGATCACCGAGATGAAGGACCGGGTGGCCTTCTGCGCTCGGTGCTTCAACGTGGCCGAAGGCGAGGAGTGCGGCGTGTGCGCCGATCCTCGCCGCGACAGCCACCTGCTGTGCGTGGTCGAGGAGCCCCGGGACATCGTGGCGGTGGAGAAGACCCATGAGTTTCGGGGCCGATACCACGTCCTCCAGGGCGCCATAAGCCCCATCGAGGGGATCGGGCCCGACCAGCTCAAGGTGCGGGAGCTGCTGGCTCGCCTGGAGCCGGAGGCGGTCAGCGAGGTCATCCTCTGCACCAACCCCAACATCGAGGGGGAGGCCACGGCCATGTACCTGGCCCGCCTGCTCCATCCCCTGGGGGTCAAGGTGACCCGCATCGCCAGCGGCCTGCCCGTGGGGGGCGACCTCGAGTACGCCGACGAGCTGACTCTCGGTCGGGCCCTGGAGGGTCGCCGGGAGGTGGAGGCGTAGGACCGGCCTGCGGTGGAGGCGTCGCCCCGGGGGTCGAAGGCGTGGGGCGGAACGTCGATGTCACACCCCGCTGGCACTCTCGTGTGCGTGAGTTCCGAAAAACGGCAATGGCGCACACGAGACGTCTCCGATGTCGCCGCTGAGCACCACGGCGTGATCACCAATGCCGAGCTGGCGG
>JBBSHS010000118.1:0-4363 GCA_038232515.1 Acidimicrobiales bacterium | reverse complement strand
CTATGACCACCCGACAGTTCAGCCGGCGTCCGTCCAGGGTGTCGCATGCGCCCCGTCTTGCCACAGGCTGCCTCAGGGGGTGCGGGACTCGCCGTCGGCCAAGGCGAACATCTCGTACTCCTCGCCGGTGTCGGCCCAGTGCTCGAACTGGATGACGCCGAGCTCGCCGAACTTCTTGCGCAGCCAGCCGTCGCCGGCGTCCAAAAGACCGAGCTTGCGGCAGTTGGGGACGATCTTGGAGAACAGCATCTGCTGGAACACGGCCCGCTCGGGGGCCAGCATCACCAGCTCGACCGCCTCTTTGACGGGTACGCCCATGCGCTCCCACACCTCCTGCTGCAAGAAGCGGTCCCGCATGCGCACGGCGGCCTCGAAGGCGAACTCCTGGCGCTCCCTCAGCTCGGCGGTGGTCAGCTCGCGGTAATAGTCCTGCAGGCTGAGCACGCCGAAGGCCACGTGGCGGGCCTCGTCGCTCATCACGTAGCGCAGCAACTGCTTGAGGAGCGGCTCGGTGGTGAGCTGGTGGATGAAGCCGAAGGCGGCCAGCGCCAGGCCCTCGACCATGATCTGCATGCCCAGGTAGGTCATATCCCAGCGGCTGTCGCCGATGATGTCGTCCAGCAGCATCTGCAGGTGGGCGTTGATCGGGTAGTGGCCGCTCAGCTTGTCGAGGTACTTGGCGAACACCTCGACGTGGCGGGCCTCGTCCATCACCTGGGTGGCGGCGTAGTACTTGGCGTCGAGCCACGGCACCGACTCCACGATGCTGGCCGTGCACAGCAGAGCCCCCTGTTCGCCGTGCAGGAACTGGCTGAGGGTCCAGTTCTGGCTCTCGACGCCGAGCTGGAGCCATTCCTTGTCGCTCCACTTCTCGAACGGGGTGCCGCTCACGTCCACCGCTCCGCTGAAGATGCCGGGGACGGCCAGTGCGTTGTTGGCGGCCACCGCCTCCTGGTCGATCGGGGTGGCCCAGTCCAGGTCGGTCTCGCCGTTCCACATCGAGACCTTGGCCTTCTCGTACAGTCGGCTGAGCTTGGGCCTGGCACCCTTGGTGTAGTCCCATGTGAAGATGGTGTCGAACTCGCTCCTCACGCTGGCCACCGTGGCCTGGCGGTCGGTGTTGGTGACGGCGAGGACGGCCGCCAGATCCTCGACGCCCGGGCCGGGGGTCAACTGGTCGTCACGACGCGCCATGTGGCCACGCTACGGCTTCGGCGCAGGATCAGAGGTTGGTCGGCCCCGCCGCCGCGGTGTCCGTGCGCTGGACCCGCCAGGCTCCCTCGTAGAACCGGATGACCTGGTGCGAGCTGTTGTTGTAGGCGTCGAGCCGGCCCGGGCTGGCCGTGGCCAGGTTGGCGTCGACGTGCAGGCCGACGGCCACGGAGGCTGCCGGTCCGGACCTGGTGACCTGGACCACGTCGACGTGCACCTGCGTCGCAACTGCTGCGCCCGTCGAGCCCGTTGCACCCGATGCGTCGTGGAAGCCGAACGCCAGCTGGACCGGCCCCAAGGGCACGGCCATCGAGACCGGGACGGGGTTGGTCGGGACCTGGTACCTGGTGGCGTCGAACATGGCCTTCAGCTTGAGCGACCAGGTCGGCGACGAACCGGCCGTCTGGTCCTTCCCCCACACGCTGACGACGCGCCGGTCGGGGCTGGCCGTGTCGCTCGGCGGCCTGCCGGGCTCGATGACCCAGAACAGGTGGTAGGTGCCGGTGTCACCGGTGGCCACGTCACCGCAGGCTGGGAGCATGTCCCCGCCGACATACCCGTACTGCGTGAGGCCGTTGCAGGCCTCGGTCGCCGGGTGGATGGGCGGCCCGGAGGCCGGTTGGAGGATGGTCGCACCTCCGCCGGCAGGCGGTCCCGGGACCAACGTGGTCGTCGTCGCCACCTGGGCTGTCGGCGGGGCGGTGCCCTCACCCGTCGTCGGGGGGGCGGACACCGGACCGGGGACCGGTGACGACGTGGGGCTGACCCCGGTGACCGGGGTAGGGCCGGCGACGGTGGTCGTGGAGGTGTCGTCCAGCTCCAGTCCCGGTGCCGTGGTGTTGCTGCCGGCCGCCAGTCGGGTGGCGTTGCCGTCCCCGCGCCGCAGGTCGTGGGCCACGACGAACACGGAGGCGAGGAGCAGGGCCGCACCCACCACGCTGCCCAGCGCCATGATCGCAGTCCGCTGCTTCGGGCTCACGTCGGCGCAGGCTATCGGTCAGCGGCAGGCTCAGAGCCCCAGCAGGGCGTCCAGGCCGACGGTGAGCCCGGGACGGTCGGCCACCCGACGGACGGCGAGGAGCACGCCGGGGATGAACGACTGACGGTCGACGGTGTCGTGGCGCAGGGTGAGGGTCTGGCCCGTGGCACCCAGGATCACCTCCTGGTGGGCGACCATGCCCCGCATGCGCACCGAGTGCACCCGGATGTTGGCGGCTGCCCCCGCGCCCCGGGAGCCGGCGAGGACCTCTCTGGTGGTGGGGTCGGCGCCGAAATCGCCGCTCCCGACGGCCACCCGGGCCGCCGCCATCCGCTCCGCCGTCATCAGGGCGGTGCCCGAAGGGGCGTCGGCTTTGTTGTCGTGGTGCAGCTCGATGATCTCGGCCGTGTCGAAATACGGCGCCGCCAGCTCGGCCATGCGCATCAGCAGCACGGCCCCGATGGCGAAGTTGGCTGCCAGCACAGCGTTCGGGCCGGTGGGCGGGCCGGGGAACAACCGGCGCAGCTCGGCCGCTCCGGCGTCGTCCCAGCCGGTGGTGCCGATCACGGCGTGCACCCCCTCGTTGGCGCACCACCGCAGGCCTTCCAGCGCCTGGCCGGCGGCCGTGAAGCACACCACCACGTCGGCACCCGTCAACCCGGCCAGAGCATCGTCCCTGTCGACCCGGCCGCCCAGTTCCAGATCGGGCGAGGCCATCACCGCCTCACTCACGGTGGTGCCCATGCGGCCCAGGGCGCCCAGCACCCCGACCGTGGTCGTCGTCGCCGTCACCGGGTCAGGCTACGCCGCGCCGGCGACGGCCGATTCGGTGACGGGACCGACGACGGCCAGGCTTCTCGGGCCGGACAGGATCTGGGCCGCCACCCGGCGCACGTCATCCACGGTGACGGCCCTCACCGCGGCCTCGTACTCTGCGACCGGGGCGGCATGGCCGTGGACCAGCAAGGCGCGGCCTATGCGGCTCATGCGGGCGCCGGAGTCCTCCAGCGACAGGGCCATCTCGCCCACCAGGTGGCCCTGGGCCACCTCCAGCTCCCGTTGGGTGATGCCGTCGGCAGCCAGGTTGTCGAAGACCGTCACCACCAGCTCGAGCACCTCGCCCAGGTGCTCGGGCCCGGTCCCGGCGTAGACGCCCAGCGCCCCGGTTCCGGCGTAGCCGTTGCGGAACGAGTAGATGGAATAGGCGAGCCCCCGCTCCTCGCGTACCGACTGCCACAGCCGGCTGGACAGGCCGCCTCCGAGGGCGTGCTCCAGCACGCCCTCGGTGTAACGGTCGGCGTGGTCGCGGTCGAGGGCCCGCACGCCCATCACCAGATGGGCCTGCTCGGTATCCTGCTCCACCACCGCCACCCGTTCGGGCGGTCGGACCGGGGCGGTGCGCCGGGGGGTGCTTCCGCCCTCGGTACCGCCGACCCCGTCGGCGACGGCGGCGACCATCCGGTCGTGGTCGAGCTGGCCGGCGGCGGCGAAGACGACATTGGCCGGGCGGTAGTGCTCGGCCCAGAACTGGCGAATGCGGTCACGGTCCAGGGCTGAGACCGTCGCCTCGTCGCCCAGGGTCTCCCGCCCGAGCGGGTGGTCGGGAAAAATGGCCGCCGACCACACCTCGTGCACCAGGTCGGCGGGCTCGTCGGCGTGCTGGAGGATCTCCTCCAGGATGACCTGGCGCTCGACCTCGACGTCGCCGGCCCGCAGCGCCGGCCGCCACAGGATGTCCGAGAGCAGGTCCATTGTGGCGGCGGCGTCGTCGTGGAGCGTCCGCACATAGAAGGCGGTGTACTCCTTGGCCGTGAAGGCGTCCATGTCGCCGCCGACGGCGTCGACGGTCTCGGATATCTCGCGTGCCCCCCGCTGAGCCGTGCCCTTGAACAGCAGATGCTCCAGGAAATGGGACGCGCCCGACTCGTCCGCCGGTTCGTCCCGCGACCCCGTACCCACCCAGAAGCCAGCGGCCACCGACCGCACGTCAGGCATGCGTTCGGTCACCACCCGCAACCCATTGTCCAGAGTGGTGGTCCGCACGCTCACCGGTTCACCCTCCTACCCGACCCATTCTTGGTTTGCCGGCTCTGGTTTGCCGGCTCTGGTTCGCCGGCTCTGGTTCGCCGGCTCTGGTTCGCCGGCGAAGCCGGCCGGGGGGCGTGGGGAGAT
>JBBSHS010000117.1:0-4450 GCA_038232515.1 Acidimicrobiales bacterium | reverse complement strand
TCACCTACCAGCCCACCGGCGCCATCGTCGCCGCCCCCACCACCTCGTTGCCCGAACAAGCCGGTGGCTCCAGGAACTGGGACTACCGTTACTGCTGGCTGCGCGACGCCAGTTTCACCCTGGATGCGCTGTGGGTGGCCGCCTGCCCCGACGAGGCCGCCGACTTCGTGCGCTGGATCCTGGAAACGGCGGGGACGTCACTGCAGCAGGGCCACGGCCTGCAGATCATGTACGGCGTCGGCGGCGAGCACGACCTGTCCGAACGTGAGCTTCCCCATTTGGCCGGCTGGCGGGGCAACAGCCCGGTCCGGGTCGGCAACGGGGCGTGGAACCAGACCCAGATCGACATCTTCGGCGAGCTGCTCGACGCCGTGGTGCGCCTGAAGGACCAGATCGGGACGCTGGCTGAGAGCACGTGCGCGTTCCTGGCCGACGTCGCCGACGCCGCCGCCGCAGCCTGGGGCCGGCCCGATTCGGGCATCTGGGAGGGCCGGGGTGAGCCCTGTGACCACCTGTACTCGAAGCTGATGTGCTGGGTCGCTCTCGACCGGGCGGTGGTGCTGGCGGAGTGGATCGGCCGGGACGACCGGGTCGCCGAGTGGGCCGGGCATCGGGAGGAGATCCGCGCGGCCATCCTCGATCACGGCTGGAACGACGACGTCGGGGCTTACACCCAGTCCTTCGGCAGCGACATCCTCGACGCTTCGTGCCTCATGATGGCCATCACCGGCTTCCTGGGTGTGGACGACCCGCGCATGGCTGCCACCATCGAGAAGGTGGCGGTCGACTTGGCCGCGCCCTGCGGGCTGCTCTACCGCTACACCGGCGACGACGGCCTGGGCGGTGGCGAAGGGGTCTTCATCATCTGCACGTACTGGTTGGTCCAGTGTCTGGCCGCCGCCGGCCAAGCCGACCGGGCCACCGAGCTCTTCGAGCGGGCCACGGCCTACGCCAACGACCTCGGGCTGCTGAGCGAGGAGGCCGACCCGGCCACCGGGGAACTCATGGGAAACTTCCCCCAGGCTTTCAGTCACGTCGGCCTGGTCAACGCGGCGTGGGCACTGTCAAACATGGCTCCCGTCGTCGGCACCGCCTGAGGGGTCGAAGCGGTACCCGACGCCCCACAGGGTGACGATGAACGCTGGATGGGCCGGATCAGGCTCGATCTTCTCCCGGAGACGTCGGACGTGGACAGTCACGGTCGACAGGTCGCCGACGCTGTAGCCCCAGACCGCCTCGAGCAGCTCCTCTCGTCTGAATGCATGCGCCGGGTGCGCTGCCAGGAAGGCGAAGAGCCGGAATTCGATAGCGGTCAGGGCGATCCAGGCGTCGCCCACCCAAACCCGTCGGCTGGCGTCGTCGAGCTCCAGCCGGGCCGGCGTGATTGGGTCGACTGTGACGGGGTGGGGGAGAGGCCGCACCCGCCGCAGCACCGATCGGACCCGGGCCACCAGCTCGTCGGCACACAGGGGGCTGGGCACGTAGTCGTCGGCACCGAGCTGCAGGCCCCATGTCCGCTCCTGATCGTCGGCCAGGGGGCTGATCATCACCACCGGGACGTCGCTGCAGGCCCGCAGGCGTTGGAAGCTGAGGCGCTCCCCCCCGGGCAGCCGGGGGTTGAGCACGACCAGCTCGGGCCACGACCGCTCCAGCCAGCCCAGTGCCTGGGGAGCGCTGGTGCTCACCTCAACACTGAAGCCGGCCCGCTCGAGACAGCGGCGGGCCATGGTTGCCGTCTGCGCGTCACTTTCGACCACCAGCACCCGGGGGCCGGCAGCACTCAAGACGTGCGCCCTCTGCTGGACGGCCATCCCGGCCCAACTTAGAACGCGCGCATATAGGTCAGGTTGGCGGGCTCCATCGCTTGGCCCATTTGACGAGCTTGACGGTGAGGATGAGCGCCACGGCGAGGGCGATCTGGGCTTCGCGGTGGATGATGTAGCGGTCGGTGTTGCGGCGCAGCTGACCGAAGTTGGAGAACCACGAGTTGGTACGCTCCACCGGCCAGCGCATGCCGAGTGACAGCGGCTTGTTGGTGGTCTTCGGTTCTCCTCTGCGTCGCTTCTTGGCGCAGAGGACATCGGTGAGACCGGCCGCGGTGCAGCGTTCACCGGTGACGGCGCTGTCGTAGCCGCGGTCGAGGTGCAGGGTCTCGATGTCGGGGATCAGGCCCCGGGCGGCGAGGGCGTCGAGGGTGGGCTCGAACAGGATGCTGTCGTGGCGGTTGGCGCCGTCGGTTGTCCAGCCGAGGGGGATGCCGTTGCGGTCGGTTGCCAGTGACCACTTCCAACCGCACTTGGCCCGGTCGGTGGGATTGGGGCCCGTGCCCTCCCCACCCATGGGTGCCTTGTGCAGGCTGCCGTCTATGGCCACGTCGGTGAGGTCGAGCTCGATGATGCGGTCGTAGGCGGCGGTAGCCTCAGCGCAGAACCGGTCGAACACACCGGCGGCCAGCCACTCGGTCCGGCGGTTGCGCAGCGTGGTCTCGCCGCCCCTGACCAGGCGGCCCGCCACATCCCACGAGCAGCCGGTGACGAGGCGGAACAGGATCGCCTCGAAGCAGTCCCGGTCGGCGATGCGGGGGCGGTGGCACCCCAGGGGGTGGGTGTCAGCTGGGCGCTCGGGCAGGTAGGCCTCCACGGCCGCCCATGCGGCGTTCACGACGCGTGGGTCGAGGGCCAGCATCGAGTCCTCCTCTGGTAGCATGAAGTATTGATACTTCAAGTATGGCTACTTCAAGCACGGAGGTGGTGGATGGTGGCCCGAACCGACCTGGCCCCGACCCAGCGACGCATCGAACGACGCCGCGCCGAGATCGTCGCCGAGATCGTGGCGTTGGGCCCGCCGCTGCCCGGCAGCCTGGTCGAGCGCCGCACCCGCTGCGGCACCGAGGGCTGCCGCTGCCGAGCCGATCCACCCCACCTGCACGGCCCCTACCTCACCTGGACGCGCAAGGTCGACAACCGCACCGTCACCCGCACCCTCAACGCCGAGCAAGCCCAGCGCTGTCGGGAGGGGATCGACAACTCCCGCCGTCTCCGTCGGCTCGTCGCCGAACTCGAGAGCCTGGCCCTCCACCAGATCGAGGGGGCCGCCGCTCGGACCCGCTGATGACGGCCTATCTGCGCGCGCTCTTATCTTATCGGCTCCACGTGGCCAGTTCTTACAGAACGCGGACAAGTCGGCCGAATCCGATTGGGGGGTCGATGGCGCCGGGGAGGGTGCTGAGGTGCCTGGACCGCCGCTGACGCGCCGTTGCCGCTTGGACGCTCGGCTCGGGCACATACAGGCGGGGAGGTAGGCGGTCGTGCCGTCGTTCAGACGTGTCTTGAGCCGTGCCCAGGCCGTAGCCCGCATCCATGAGCGGTCGTTCCCCGACGACGCCGATGACCTCGTCGGCGTCGAGTTGGAGTGGCTCGTCAGATCGGGGGACGCGACGCGCCCGGCAGAGGTGGACCACCGTCGGCTGGGCGACCTGGTCCTGCCCGGTGGCAGCGCCCTGACCATCGAACCTGGCGGCCAGCTCGAGTTGAGCTCCCGGCCCCGCTCGTCGGTTGCCGCGCTGTGTGCCGACGTGGCCGGCGACGTCAGTGACCTCGGCGACGAGGTGTCCGGCGGCGGAGGCCGCCTGGTGGGGATGGGCCTGGCACCCGAGGGCCCGACGCCGCGGCTGGCTTCGACGCCGCGCTACGACGCCATGGACGCGTTCTTCGCTCCGGACGGGCCGGCGGGGTCGATCATGATGACCGCCACCGCGTCGTTGCAGGTGAACCTGGGGCTGGGGGGCGAGGCGGAGGTTGAAGGGCTCTGGCGACGGGCCAACATCCTCGGGCCGGTCCTGGCCGCGGTCTTCGCCAACTCGCCGTTGCGCGATGGGGCTCCCACCGGTTGGGCCTCGACCCGCCTGCAGGTCTGGTCGGCGATCGATCCCAGCCGCACGGCCTCGGCCTGGGCCCTTGGGCGGGGCTGTGCGTCATGGGCCGACTACGTGCTCGACGCCCGGGTCATGCTCATCTGCCGCAGCGGAACGGACTTCGCTCCGCTGGTCAAGCCGTTGTCCTTCTGCCGATGGCTGACGCAGGGACATGAGCTCGGCTACCCGACCGCGGAGGATCTCGACTACCACCTCACCACCCTATTCCCGCCGGTGCGGCCGAAGGGATGGCTGGAGCTGCGCTTTTTGGACGCTCTGCCGCCGCCATGGTGGCCAGCGGCGACGGCGGTCGCCGGTGGCCTTGTACGTGATCCGGAGGCCGGGGCCCGAGCGGAACGGGCCGCTGAGCCCTTCGCCGGGCAGTGGCGGCGGGCGGCGCGCCGCGGTCTCGCCGATCCCGGACTGGCGTCGGCCGCCCAGGAGTGCTTCGCGGCGGCGGCTGGGACCCTGACCGATGGCGACAGCGGGCTCGGCGACGCGGTGGTGGAGTACGCACAGCGCTTCGTGGCCCGCGGC
>JBBSHS010000116.1:0-4610 GCA_038232515.1 Acidimicrobiales bacterium | reverse complement strand
GAGCCCTCTTCGAACAGGTCGATGTCGTGGGCGATGTAGGCGATGTGCTGGTTGTCCGAACCCGGGACCTCTTCCACCTTGTAGGCCTTGGCCTGGTACTGCTTGTAGTTGGTGAGGCGGTCGGTCCACACCACCGTCCACGTGGCCGTGGAGGACTCGCCGGCCACCGCCGCCGCCGCCTCGATCGGGTCGACGCCCTTCTGGGGCGTGATCCGGTGTGCGGACAGGACGTCGGTGTCCTTGGGGACGTATTCGGGCTCCCAGTACCCCATCTTGGCGTAGGGGATGACACCCGCTCCCCAGCGCTTCTCTCCCTCGAGGGCCTGCTGGCCCTTTCCGTTGGCGTCGTCTGCCATTCGCAGTTCTCCTTTGGTTTGCTCCCGCTTGTACCTATCTTCCGCTCCCGGAGCCGGCATGTCCACGCGAACGTCTCACGAGATCCATAACCATCCACTTAGCTATGCCCTCCGACCTGGCCCTTCGCCGTGCCGCAGCACGGGGATGACCTTCTCCAGGCCTGGTGGCCGGGCCTGATTGAGGCACGGCTCGGGCGGGCAGCACACTGGTATGACCGAGTTCGGGTACACGATGATGTGCGAGCAGTCCGGCCCCAAGCAGCTGGTCAGTGACGTGCAACGGGCCGAGGACGCCGGGTTCGGCTTCTCGGTGATCAGCGACCACTACTTCCCATGGCTCGACGCCCAGGGCCACGCCCCCTACGCCTGGTCGGTGCTGGGGGCGGCAGCCCACGCCACCGACCGGATCGGGCTGATGACGTACGTCACCTGTCCCATCAAGCGCTACCACCCCGCGGTGGTCGCCCAGAAGGCCGCCACCATCGGGCTGCTGTCCGATGGCAGGTTCACGCTGGGCCTGGGAGCCGGGGAGAACCTCAACGAGCACGTCACCGGCGGAGCCTGGCCTCCGGCCAACACCCGGCACGAGATGCTGGGGGAGGCCGTCCAGATCATCCGGGCCCTGCTCGACGGCGGGTACGTGAACTTCCGGGGCCGCCATTTCGAGATCGACTCGGCCAAGCTCTGGGACCGGCCGGATGCCCGGGTCCCGCTCGGGCTGGCCGTGTCGGGTGCGCAGTCCTGTCGACTGGCGGGCGAGAACGCCGACCTCATGATCGCCGTCGAGCCCGATGCCGAGCTGGGCCGAATGTTCGACGAGGCGGGCGGCGCCGGCAGGCCCCGGGTCGGCCAACTGCCGGTCTGCTTCGACACCGACTGTGAAGCAGCGGTGAAACGGGCCCACGAGCAGTTCCGGTGGTTCGGCGGAGGTTGGAAGGTCAACGCCGAGCTGCCGGGCACCGCCGCGTTCGACGCGGCGTCGGCCTACGTCACCCCCGACGACGTCGCCGGGTCCATCCCCTGCGGCCCCGACGTCGAGCCGGTGGTGGAAGCGGTCAAGTCGTTCACCGACGCCGGCTTCACCCACGTCGCCCTGGTGCAGGTGGGCGGCGACCAACAGGCTCCGTTCATCGAGTGGGCCGGGAGCGAGCTCCTGCCTGCGCTCAGGGCCTCGTAGCCCACCAGCCGGGCGGAGCACATCCCCCCGTCAACAACCCGTCCGGCGGGCGTCGGCGGCCCTGTCGATGCGGCCGGCCAGGCCGGCCAGGAACGACATCACCGACCGACGGGCCACCCGGTGGCCGAGGACGCCGTCGCCGACGGCGGCGGCTGGGCCGAGGGGCGGCTGGTAGGTCCCGGCCAGGCGAAGCTCGGTGCCCTCCCCGGCCGGCACGGCGTGCATGACAGCGCCCAGCGACGGCATCGAATGGTTGCGGCCGGCGGGCTGGCAGCTCAGGTCCCACGACTGCCCGTCGGCCGCCGGCGCCGCCCGCTCCCCCAGTTGGACCGACAC
Organism: Acidimicrobiales bacterium; assembly: GCA_038232515.1. Lineage (GTDB taxonomy): Bacteria > Actinomycetota > Acidimicrobiia > Acidimicrobiales > JAUJNH01 > JBBSHS01. The sequence goes on along the minus strand of JBBSHS010000116.1, from coordinate 2,741 downwards.
CTCCTGGTTCACCCCCGAAGGGCTGCCCAGGTCGGCCTCGTGATCAGCCACGTATACGGGCGGCCCTGCCCCGTCGGGCCGGCGGCGGCCCAGCACCGCCCCGGGGTCGTCGGCGAAAATGCGGGTCACCTCGTCCACCGAGGCCCGAACTTCGTGCTGCGCTTCGATCCGGCGTCGCATCTCGAACAGCGTCCTCTCGTCGGTCTGGTGCAGACAAAGGGTGGGCCGGCCGAACCGAGAGCGGCGAGGGCCACTCCAGCGGCCAAATCCGACCTGCGCCCTACAGCCACACTAGGCTCTTGGCGCCTAGGAACCGACACGATTGAGTCAAGTTCCGCGCTGCGCCGACTAGATGGAGAAGTTGAGGGCCTCGACGGCCTGGTCGCGCACGAACCGGATTCCTTGCCCTTCGTGCACATGATGACGATTTGCACGATCCAGCTCCCGAAGAAATGGCTCAGGTGGCAGAGCATGGCCCACATCCGCTCGTCCGAAGGGCTCATCGGGGGCCCCCAGGCCAAAGGCGGGTAGACGGGCGGCGCCTGCGGCGGGTACCAGTTCCCGTCCGACGCCTTCCACCACCCTTCCCAGGGGCCACCCACGGTGGGCGGTGTCGACTGCGTCGGCGGCATTGACTGCGGCGGCTCCGGCCCGGAAGAGGGACTGTCGCTCATGTACGAGACGATGGCACACCCACGGGTTGGACGCGGCCGCCGGCCAAGTTTTCAGGTTCGTCCCCACCGCCGGTGTCAGCTCAGGCGGGTGATCTGCACGCTGACGGTCAGGGCCTCGGCCGGGGCGCCGTGGTAGACGCCCTTCAGGGGCGACACGTCGGCGTAGTCGCGGCCCCGGCCCACGGCCACGTGGCGCTCGCCCACCGGGCGCAGATGGGTGGGGTCGAAGCCCCACCAGTCGCCGGTCCAGGCCTCGACCCATGCATGGCTCTCGCCCGGGGTGGCGGCGCCGATCTCGGCCCCGTCGGAGGGATGGAGGTAACCGGACACGTAGCGGGCGGGGATGCCCATGCCCCGCAGCACGGCCAGGGTCAGGTGGCTGAAGTCCTGGCAGACACCGCTGCCGATGCGCAGGGCGTCGGCCGCGGTGGTGCCCACGTCCGTGGTGCCCTTGCCGTAGGCCAACCGGTCATGGACCCAGCCGGCGGCGGCCTCGACCGCTCCCACCGGCGAGCGGGACCGGTCAGGCTCCGGCCCCACGCCCGGCAGCGCGGGCACGTATGACGTCGGCCCCAGTAGCTCGGCGAAGCGGCCGCGGACGGTGTCGGAGCTGAGGTCGTCCCAGCCCGCCGTCGTGTACGGCTCGAGGGCCGGGGACGTCTCGACCACCGAGGTACCGACCACCGACAGCTCGGTGTGGGGCTCGTGGAGGTCGAAGGCGTCGACCAGGATGCCCCAGTAGTCCCAGTACCGGTAGGTGCGGGTGGCCGGCGAGACCTCCACCGCCGCCTCCACCGCCACCTGGCGGTCGGTGGACAGCGGCGTGACCCGGGCCTCGTTGTACGACGACGTGACCTCGCCCCGGTAGCGGTAGCCGGTGGCGTGGCGGATGCTCAACGTCCAGCTCATCCCGGTGGCACCCGCTCGCGCTGCCACTCCACGGGCGCCGACTGCTGGAAGAAGCGCCGGGCCACCGCCGCACCGGCCTCGGCGCAGGCCGCCTGAAGGGCCCGCAGGTGCGCGGGCACGTCGGTCAGCAGCTCCCGCACCCCGGCGAACTCCAGCTCGTTGCGGGCCCGGCCCAGGATCCGGCGGGCCTCGTCCTCCTGGCCGGCCCGGCCCACCGACGGCCCCAGCTCGGCCAGGCAGCGCTCGGCCACGCCCAGGGCGTGGAACGCCGAGCGGGGGAAGAGCCGGTCGAGGAGCAGGAACTCGGCCACCCGGGACGAGTCCACCCCGCGCTTGTAGGTGCGCAGGAAGGCCTCGTGGGCCGAGCACGACCGCAGGGTGGTCACCCAGTCGGGCGCCCCCGAAGGGTCACAGAAGCCGGCCAGCAGGAGGCGAGCGGTCATGTCCACCCGCTCGAGGCTGCGGCCCAGAACCAGGAAGCGCCAACCTTCGTCGCGGGCCATGGTGGAATCGGCCAGGCCCGCCATCATCGCCGCCCGCTCCTTCACGAACTGGAAGAAGACATGGCCCATGTCGTCCGCCCGCCGGCGCTGGGCCGGCAACCCCATCCAGGTGGCGTTGAGGCACTGCCACATCTCGGTGGACAGCACCTCGCGTACGCCCCGGGCGTTTTCCCGGGCCGCGCCCAGCGAGCCGACGATGGAACAGCCGTCGGACGGGTCGAAGCCGAGCATCTCGACCACCCGCGGGGCGGACATGGTGCCGGCCGGCGCGGTCGTACCCATCACCCCGAGGAGCACCCGGCAGGCCGTGTCCTCGCTCACGGTGGGGTCCTCCACGATGTGGTGCACGTGTACGTCCAATATGCGGGCGGTGTCCTCCGCCCGCTCCACGTACCGGCCCACCCAGTAGAGCGACTCGGCGATGCGACTCAGCACGGGCCCACCGTCGCGCCCAAAGGGACGCTCGGGCCCCGGCCCTGCTCTTGGCCGTGGGCCTGCTGCTGCTGGGCGGCCTGGGCCACCACCGGGCCGGGGTCGGGCCGCGGCCCGGTGAGGGGTGATCCTGCGCCGGCGGGGGGGCCGGGTGCCGGCGGCGCCCTGGGGGGGGGCCCGCCGCGGGGGGTGTACCCCGCCACCCCCCAGGGGGGCTTGCGGG
>JBBSHS010000115.1:0-4924 GCA_038232515.1 Acidimicrobiales bacterium | reverse complement strand
CCCCCCCCCCCCCCCGGCCGGGCCCGGCCGGCGGGCGGGCGGGGGGGGGGCGGGGGGGGGCGCCCCGGGCCCCCCCCCCCCCCCCCCCCGCGCCGCCGGCCCCGCCCCGGTCTGCTGGTGGCGCTCGCCGTCGCCTCCGGTGTGCTCGTGGTGGCCGCCGTCATCGCTGCGGTCGTCGTCGGATCGCGCCACCACAAGGTCAACCCCACGGCGGCGGGGACGGCCACGTCCGCGCCGCCGGCCACGTCTGCGCCCACGACGCGGTCGGGACCGTCCACGTCCTCGCCGGCAAGCCCGGCCACGACCGCTCCGGCGGACCAGCAAAAGGGCGACGAAGCGCAGATCACGCAGCTGTTCTCCGGCATCAACGCGGCATGGGCCGCCGGCCGCGACCAGGGCATCGCCTTCACCGTGGCCCACACCTATCCGGGCCTGGCCCAGACCCTCCCCGCCTGCCAGGCCGACATTCCGCCCGGCGAGACCCAGAGCTACCGGCTCGACACCGCCACCTTCGCCCCGTCACCTTCGTTCCAGGCCAAGGACGGCGACGACCTCACCGTGCACGTCGACGGTCGCATCTACCAGGTCATGGCCACGGTTACGGTCACCGACCCCGGCAAAGGCCCCGCCGTCACCACCACCGCCGTCCACGCCACCGTGGCCCCCGACGGCAGCGCCTCCATCTTCTTCCTCTGCTGAACGGTCAACCGACCGGGCCGACAAGGCGTCGGTTCAGCGTGTGCCGGCCGGTGGCACGAAGGCGCCCGACGTGTTGAGCAGGCCACGGCGCCAGCGGCGGGGCGTCAGCAGTGCGGCGCGGGGGTAGTCCTCGAACAGCCAGCGGGCGAAGTTGCGGCGGGCCCACGGGCTGGACCCGGCCATGGCCACGGCGGCGCGGACGCCCCTGCGGTGGGCGATGACGCCCGAGAGGAAGCCTGCCATGCGGTGGTCGGCGACCAACCCCCGTTGCACCGCCATCTCATAGGACGCCTGGGCCAGCCAGGGCCGCAGGGCCCCCGCGCCCAACACGGCCCCGGCTGCCAGTTCAGCGGACTCCAGCGCCTGGCCGATGCCTTCTCCGGTCAACACGTCGCTGACCCGTGCTGCGTCGCCTACGAACAGCACCCGGCCCCCGCAGGCGGCCAGCACCGACCGGTCGACCCGGGCCGGGATGGGCCAGGCTTTGTGGGGCGCCTCGGGCCGGGCGTCGGGGCCGAGGACCTCGGCGATGTGAGGACGGGCCAGCAACTCCGGCCACAGCTGCTTCATGCGCCGGCCCAGCGCCGGGCCGTCCGTGCGCTGCAGGCCGTAGCCGACGTTGGCCCGACCACCGGGAAGTGGAAAGGACCAGGCGTAGCCCGGGAGCAGGTCGGCGTCGAACCAGACCCAGAACTGCGACGCCGCAGCCGGCCCGACGTCGGCGAAGTACTGCCTGAAGGCGTGCCATTCGCCGAGGTAGCCCTCCTCGGCGCGGTCGGCCCCGAGGGCCTTGCGCAGCGGCGACCACATCCCGTCGGCCCCGATGGCGTACCGGCACACGACATCCCCCAGGCCTGCCACTCCCAGGCGCAGGCACTGCCGGCCGGGCACGATGCTGGCGCCGGTCAGGGCGTGGCCGTCGTGGAGCCTGGCGCCGGCGGCTCGGGCGACGTCGAGGAGGGCGGCATCGAGGTCGGATCGCCGGGCCACGGCCGCCCACTGCCCGGGACCGTGCTCGAGGCCCAGGCGAACGGTGCGCCCCGACGGCGAGCGGATCACGCAGTGGCGCACGACCTGCCACGAGTCGACGTCCTCGGGGCGCAGACCCAGGCGGTCGAGGCGGCGGAGGGCGCCGGTGGTGAGCCCGTCACCGCAGCACTTGTCCCGAGGGACGCGGGCCTTGTCGACGACGACGACGTCGAGCCCGGCGCGGGCCAGCACGATGGCGGCGGCCGCCCCCGACGGCCCGCCGCCCACCACCGCGACATCGCAACGGACCACGGTGGGACGAGGCTAATCCGCGGGTCGGGCGGGCTTGGCCAGCACGCGACGCAGAGCGCTCTCCAGGTCGGCGGTCTGGAACCGGTAGCCCGATGCCTGAAGCCGGCCGGGCAGGGCCCGCTGCCCGGCCAGGAGCATCTCGTCCACCATCTCCCGGCCGAACAACAGCCTGGGACCGACGAGCGGGACCGGCAGTGCCGTGGGGCGGTGCAGGACCCTGCCCAACGTGGCCGTGAACTCGGCGTTGGTAACCGGTGCCGGGGCGCACACGTTCACGGCACCGCTGATGTCGTCGTGGGTCAGGCAGTGCAGGATGGCGCCCACCTCGTCGTCGATGCCGATCCAGGGCACATACTGGTCGCCCCTACCGAACCGGCCGCCGAGGCCGAGCCTCAACAACGGCAGCTGCCTGGCCAGTGCCCCGCCCCGGGCCGAGAGGACCACGCCGGTGCGCAGGAGCACCGTGCGGATGCCGGCGTCGGCTGCCGGCTGGGCCGCCTCCTCCCACTGGCGCACGACGTCGGCCAGGAACCCGGGCCCGGCCGGGTCCTCCTCGGTTCTGGCCACCGGTCCGGCATCGCCGTACCAGCCCACGGCTGAGCCTGAGCAGAACACCCTGGGCGCAGGATCGAGCGTGGCCATGGTGCGGGCCAGCAGCCGCGTGGAGTCGAGCCGGGACCGCAGGATCTCGCGCTTGCGGTCCTCGGTCCATTTCCCGGCGGCGATGCCGGCGCCGGACAGGTTGACCAGGCCGTCGACGCCGACCAGGCCGGGCGGGCCGATGACGCCGCCGGCCGGGTCCCAGCTGATCTCATCCGACCCGGATGCGGGCCGGCGGACGAGGCGGACGATGTCGTGGCCGGCTGCGGCGAGGGCTGGGACCAGGGCGGAGCCGATCAGCCCGCTGGCTCCGCTGACGACGACCTTCACGACGTGATCTCCTTGGCCGGCACGACGCCTGCTTTCTACCCGGTGGCGGCGCGCTTGACCGACGTCGACCTGGGCATCGTGGCTGCCGCCGTGGCCGGTGGGACCGCCGAGGGTGGTGGCAACGGCTTCTTGGTGGTGGCGGTCGGCACGGCGCCGGAGGCCGGCGGTGGCGTCGTGACCGGCGCCAGCGGGCACGGCCGTTGGGCGATCGGGCAGGCGATGGTCGGTGTCGGCGTGCTGGCCCCGCACGGTTGGCCCTCGGCGGCCTGGTAGGTGGCGAAGGTCTCGTCCATGGCCGTGCGACCGTCGGTGTAGGCGCGCAGGCGGTGGCTCGTCACCCTGGTGCAGGAACCGAGCGGCGTCTTGTCCTGCCCCGCCGTGGTGGCGGTGACGAACCTGGTGGAGTACAAGGTCACCGTCAGGCTGGAGTTCGTATAGGTGGGCCAGATCAGTACGCCGTAGGGCGTGGTGTTCTGGATCTGCAGGTCGGGGTGGGTGAAATTGAGAGTGGCGTCGCGGCCGTAGGGATACCGGCTGATGTAGATGCTGTGACTCTGGTACTCGCCGAAGTCGAGGCCCCCGAACCACGCCGCGTTGAACAGGGTGGTGGCGAACTGCGAGATGCCCCCGCCCACCGCCTCACTGAACACGCCGTCCTCGATGACGTGGTCGACGACGAACCCGCCTTCGGTGGTGCGGGGACCGATGAAATCGTTCACCGAGAACGTCTCGTCGGGCAGGATGACCTGCCCCCGGACCAGGTCGGCGATGTGGTGGATGTTGCCCACCCGCGGCTGGCCCGCCACGTACCTGGTGGTGAAAGTCCCGATCTGCTCCTTGATGCCCAGGCCGCGGGCCGTCTGCTCGGTGATGCGGGGAGGCTGGGAGGCCAGCGGCAGTCTGACCGGGCCGTCAGGCCGGGGCCCCAACAGAGCCAGGCCCACCCGGTGGCCGGCCTCGGCCCCGCAGCAGCCGGTGCCGACGGCTGACGGGCCGATGCTGACGGTTCCGTCGGCGTTGACGGTGAAGGTGGCGTCGTGGCCCGGCGTGCCTGCCGCGGCCAGAGCATGGGAAGCCGCCTGCGCCGCCGCCCGCTCGTTCACCTGGAGCTCGAGGTGGGGGCCGGCGGGCACTGCGACCATCAGCGTGCGCAGGGTGGCCGGCGACAACGACGCGTCGACGCCACCCGACTCCAACGCCAGTGGCTCCGTCACCAGCATTTCGGCTCTGTGGGCCAACGCGGCGGCTTCGTCGAGCCTCAGGCGGGGGGACACGGCGGCGTCGTGGGCCATGACCCGGACCGGCGTGCCTCTCCGGGCCGCGGCCGGCAGGTCGAGCGCCAGTTGGTGGATGTCGATCCCGGCGCCGGGACGCCCGGCCCGGCCGACCAGCGTGCCATTGGGCCCTACGGCGATGGATGGCTCGACGGGCGCGGCGTTGGGCATGCCCGTCTGGATGGCAGCCACCCTGGTGAGCGGCGACTCATCCACGGTGAAGGCCAGCGGCACCTCCCGGTGACGGCCCACCGCCGTCACGACCAGCCATCCCCACATCCTCCCCGGCAGCGACCCGCCCCGACCGGCCCGCAGTACCCGGTCACGTGTCGCACGGCTGTCGACGTGCAGGCCCATGGACGCGCCGTCCGAGGCGAAGGAGGACCCGGCCGGCAGCCTCACCACCACCTGCCCGACGGTGTAGCGCCGCTCGATCTGTGCCAGCACCGGGCTCAGCGCGGCGGGCGATCTACGGCTGACCAGGATGCCGCCCACCCGCACCCCGGAGGCCACGCGCCCGCGATGGACGTAGGCGTCGCGGGCGTAGGCGACGGCCAAGGCCGCCGACAACAGGACCAGGGTAGCCATCGCCACGATGGCCGCGAGCTGTCGCGGGGGCCGACCGGCCAGCCACCGGACCAGAGGTGGAAGCCAGGCGCGGCGGGGCCCGCGTGGCTCGACCGCCACCGTCGGTTCGGCGTTTCCTACGTGGACCACGGCAACATGGTTGCAGGTGGGGT
>JBBSHS010000114.1:0-5157 GCA_038232515.1 Acidimicrobiales bacterium | reverse complement strand
GGAGCGGGCACGATGAGCTTCGCGGGGAACAAGGCGAAGTCGGTGCTCGGCCCCTTGGCCCTCCGTTCCACGCCGCTGCCGGAGACGACCCAGGTCGCGTTGGGCCTCGGCGCATGTGCGGGCCTGGCCGCCGTCGCCTGGGCGGTCGCCGCCAACCGCCGGGAGAAGGCCGCGGCAGACGGGGTGGTGACGAAAGGGTGAGAAACGGGCGTGAAGGCTTCTCGCGCCTCGACAGTAGTGGAAGGGTGATAGGCATGTGAGTGGGAACAGGTCCAGCAGAGGGCCGGTAGCTGCCGGTGCGCTTAGTGGCCTGGTGGCCGCTTTGCTGATGACGTTCGTGCAGGCCGTGCTGCGCCTTGCTCTCAGCGTTCCCTCTCCGCCGAGCTCATCGGTGACCGGCTGGGCGAGCGAGTCCCGGTCAAGCCCTTCCTCGACCTCATCGGCCTGATCGGCAGCTACGGACGCCTGAAGGCATTGAGCGTGTTCGGCGTACCGGCCGCAACCCTCTGGGTTACGCCGATCGCTCGGCGGTGGAGCACGTGCGTCACCTGGCTCAAGTGAGTCGGTGCTCGGAGCGCGACGGGCTGGACCCGGTCGCCGTCGACGAGCAGCTGATCGAACGGCTCGTTGACGAGTTCCACCGTGCCGGCAAGGCCATGCGGTTCACACCTCGGTCGTTCCGGCTCGTGCTCGGGTTCCTGCGGTCACGGGGGATCGTGCCGGCGGCGGCTCTGGATTCGCTGCTGGGCGACTTCCAGCACTGCCTGGTGGCCCAGCCGTGCCTGACGCCGTTGACGGTGCGGGCCTACCGTCGGCGTCCGCCTGGTTCCTGGCCGTGGCCTGTGGGGGCGACCTCGACCCGGTGGCCGCCCTGACAGCGGCAGACGTGACGGCGTTCGTCCTGCACGTGGCCGAGGTTCGCAGCCCGTGTTGGTGGACACCGTGATCGTCGGTGTGCGCTCGCTGCTGCGATGGTTCTACGGCACGGCCATGATCGACCGGCCGCTGGCCCAGGCGACGCCGTGGCTGGCCCGAGGCCGCACCAGCACCCTGCCCCGCAGCGCGGCGCCCAGACACGCCCGGGCCCTGCTGGCCGGGAGGCGGCGGCGAGGCTCGACGGCGTGTCGGCGGCGGTGATGGCGTGTTCGGCGATGGCGCACACCATCGCCCACGTACGATCGTCGAGATGGCCACCGGTCTGGAGGTAGACCGAGATGGACTCGACGACCATGCCCAGCGCATCGTGCTGAACCTGCCCGGCGGCGGCGTTGCCCACTCGCACAGGCGTCGACTGCGCCCATCCGGCCACGCCTGGCACCTCTCGTTCCTCAGGCACGGCTAAGCCGTCGACGGCGACGACCGGGCCGGGCGGCAGGTGGTGGTCGTCGAGGGTCGACAGGAGGAAGCGCAGGTAGGTCTCGGCCATGTCCCGGCGCCCCAGCAGCGACGCCACCGACACGGCCAGCCCGGCGTCGCGTAGCCATGTGAAGCGGTAGTCGAACTGGCGGTCGGCGCCGGGCGACTCGGGCAGCGACGCGGTGGGCGAGGCCACCACCGCCCCGGTTGGCTCGTAGGTGCAGGCCCGAAGGACGGCGAGGGCATCGGCGCCACGCTCGGGGTGGTAACGAGGAAGCCTGGTCGTACGGCTTCCAGCCGCTTCACGCTCGGCGCGATGCAGGGCGGCGACCAGATCGTCGACGCCCAAGTCGGGTTGGGCGCCGACGCAGATGCCAAGGCCGGTCCAACCACGGTCGGCGATCAAGGTGGAGCGCAGCCATTGGCCATCGGTCCCGTGGCTTGCGGCCCCGAGCACCGACACCTGGTCGTCCAGGCCCACTGCGTCCGTTCCTGTCCACAGCGCGAAGGGTTGGTCGAACCCGCCGAGGCGCAGCTCATGAACCAGTTGGACCGCCGGCCCGCAGCTGCGAAGGAGCCGGACCAGCACGGTCGCCTCCTCGACGATGACGAGCCCGTCCCACAGCTCGACACAATGCTGGCCGGTTCGCACGACGGTGTGGGTGGTGGGCCCCGCCGGGTGTTGGTCGGCGCGGATGAGCCGGGTCGACCTCCACGCCGCGCCGGCGCCCATCGGATCGAGCAGGGACCACAGCAGCGGGCGAGAGTCGAATCGGGGCGCGCACCACCAGTTCAGCTCGCCCCCGGGGCGGCACAATGCGGCCGAGCGTCGATTGGAAAGGACACGGTGGGGCCCGATGGCCGGCGCCAGAGCCTTGCTCCCGGGCGCCGGATGGCGGGCCGCGTGGGCTGGCGGGATCCCGGCCGACGTCAAGAGCCGCGCAGAGCGGCAAGCGCCTCAGGGACGGCCTGGGGCAGGGCGCTCGTGCTCGTGGCTGCGGCCACCAGGCACCACAGGCACAGGCGACGGTGCTTGCTCACCTGCTCGACGGTGAGGTAGCCGGCGAACAGCGAATCGCCGGCCAACTTCAAGGCCAGCACCAGCGGGATCCAACGGGCTCGGCGCCGGCGGTCGGCGGCTCCCATGCCCGCCAGGATCAGGGTCAGGGCCGCATTGGCGAGGCCGAGCGTGGCGTCGGGGGCCTTCAGATACTGGTACGCCTCACCGGACGCATCGACCTTGTCGGCGTCGAAGACACGTCCGGGGGGTTCCGGAAGGGAACGGATCAAACCGAACTGGTAGGCGGCGACCAGGCCCAGAGAAGCCATACCACCCAGCGTCAGGCCGGCCACCCGCCGGCGCCGGTCGAGAAATGCGTCCTGGCCGCGCCGAAGGTCGTCGCTCACCGCCTCCGCCGAGGCCGACGACTTCCTGCCGATGCCACCGACGCGCCCGCGCACAGATGCCGCCCTCGGACCGGCGGGACGGTGGCGCTTGGTGAACTGCCTACCCGGGAATCGCATTCGCTCTCCACTGCTCGGAACCCGTTGACCCAACGTAGCCACACAGATGGGCGCCGCTCGATACAGCCTCCGACCACCAAGGAAGATGGGACACATGACCGACGTCGCCACCGCGCCCCCGGCCGGCTGATGTTGTCATTCGACGTGATCGTGCTCGGAGCGGGTACCGCCGGTGAGTCGATCGCCAAGAACATCGCGCCGGCGGGTCGAACCGTTGCCCTCGTCGAGTCAGGGCGTGTCGGTGGCGAGTGTCCCTACGTGGCGTGCATGCCGAGCAAGTCGATGCTCCGCTCCGCGACCGTGCGCCACCTGATGACAAGGGCCGTCGGACTGGGTGCGGCCGCCGTCCCCCTGACCGCCGACGACACCGCCGAAGCATTCGGACGGGCGATGGGCCCGGCGGGACGAGGTGGCTGACCACCGTGACGACACCAAGGCAGCGGCCGACATCGAGGCGCACGGCGTCACACTCCTGAGGGGGCGTGGTCGGGTGGTGGCCGACGGTGTCGTCGCCGTTGGCGGGGCCCGGTACGGGTTCACCGACTTGGTGATCGGGACGGGGAGCAGGCCCGTGCGTCCTCCGATCGAGGGCCTCGACACCGTCCCCACATGGTCGAGTGACGAGGCCCTGAGCTCGGCCAAGACCCTGCTGATGATCACCTACGACGAGCACGGCGGCTGCTACGACCACGTTCCCCCGCCCACCGGCGCCACCCCGCCGGACGCCAGTGGGCGAGTTCGGCTTCGACTTCACCCGCTTCGGGGTCCGGGTCCCCACCGTGCTGGTGTCGCCGTGGATCGCTCCCGGCACCGTGTTCCGCGCCCCCGCCGGCTCGCCCCCGTTTGACCACACCTCGACCCTGGCCACCGTGGAGCGACGCTTCGGCCTTCCCTACTTGACCGCCCGGGACAACGCCGCCGCCGACGTGGGTGACGCCCTCACCCTGAGCGTCCCCCGGAGCGACGATCCCCCGGTGTGACCCCGCCGGCCCCGAGCCCGGCCAACCCGGCGGCGGCCGGCCCCTCGCACCTGCAGAAGGTCTACGCCGAACTGGCCACCGGCCTTCCCGTCCCCGGCCAGCGCCTGCCCACGGGCGTGACCCTGGCACCGCTGCGTACCAGTGCGGACTTCGCCGCCTTCATCGACGACCGCGTAGCGGCTTGGAAGGCCACGACCGACTGAACGGCCATCACGATTACACCCGTGCCGGACACGATCGTCTGACAGAAGACGCCCGGCCCGGGGCCAAAGACGGCCGGCGTGTCGGCGTTCACGTAATCCCGCATCTGGACGCTTCGGCGTTCGAGTTATCCCGCAGCTGGTCGTTCACGGTTTCCCGCACCTCGTGAGGGGTGTGGGGGTCCACCCATCGGGCTCCTTATACCTGTAGCGCCTCCTCGTCCCCCAGTGGTGCGAGAGGCCTTGATGACAAGGAGAACGTTCGAAGTGATCGACATCGTTGAGATCCTGCAGCACTGGCATGCCGGCCGGAAGAAGGCGGTGGTGGCCTCCAGCTTGGGTGTGGACCGGGGCACGGTCAGCAAGTACGTGGCCCCGGCGGAGGCGGCTGGGTTGGCGCCCGGCGGGCCACCGCTCACCCGTGCGGAGTGGGCCGAGCTGGCGAAGGGCTGGTTCCCCGAGCTGATCGACCCCCGCAACCGCAGCGCCACCTGGCCGGCCATCCACGCCCACCACGACCGCATCGAGGAGATGCTGGCCACGAACACGGCGACGACGGTGCATCAGCGGCTTCGGGACGAGCACGGCTTGGCCGTGGGCGTGTCCAGCTTCCGTCGCTACGTGTGGCTCGAGTTCCCCGAGGCGGCCACGGCCGACAAGGTCACCGTGCTCCGCCCCGACGTCGAGCCCGGATCGGAGGCCCAGATCGACTACGGCTATCTGGGCCAGTGGCGGGACCCGGTGGCCGACCGGGTCCGACGGGTGTGGGGCTTCGTGGCCGTTCTGGCGTTCAGCCGCCACATGTTCGTGCGGCCGGTGCTGCGGATGGACCAGCGCAGCTGGACCGCCGCCCACGTCGCCGCCTTGGAGTTCTTCGGCGGCTGCCCGGCCCGGCTTGTCCCGGACAACCTGAAGTCCTGCGTCGACCGGCCTGACCTGTATGACCCGAAGATCAACCGCTCCTATGCCGAGCTGGCCGCCCACTACTGCGCCCTGGTCGACCCGGCCAGGGCGTTCAAGCCCAAGGACAAGCCTCGGGTGGAACGGCCGATGCCGTACGTGCGGGACTCGTACTGGCGGGGGCGCACGTTCACCAG
>JBBSHS010000113.1:0-5351 GCA_038232515.1 Acidimicrobiales bacterium | reverse complement strand
TGCCGCTCTGGTCGGCGTGCTCGACCATGCCCTGCTCCGCTCTGCCGGCCTTGCCGCCAGAGGGCTGAAGGCGGAGAAGAAGTCCGGTTTGCGGGTCCACGGTCGCACCGGGGAGCCGTGCGGGATCTGCGGGGACACGGTTAGGGAGGTGTCGTTCGCCACGAAGTCCTTCCAGTACTGCGCCTCGTGCCAGACGGGGGGCCGGGTGCTGGCCGACCGGCGCCTGTCCCGCCTGCTCAAGTGAAGGCGCGGGCGGGGTACGCCTGGGCCGGCGCCCGCAGCCCAAGCCGGCCAAATCGTCAGGAGACAGCGTGAAGCGGTTGACGGGGCTCGATGCGTCGTTCCTGTACCTCGAGACCCCGCAGGCCCACATGCACGTCGGCTCCGTCATCATCCTGGATCCGGCGACCGCCCCGGATGCCTGGGACTTCGCCCGGGTGCGGGCCATGGTGGAGAACCGGCTGCGGCTCATGCCCCCGTTCCGTCGCCGGCTGGTCGAGGTGCCGTTCGGTCTACACCGGCCCTTGTGGATCGAGGACCCCGATTTCGACCTGGACTACCACCTGCGGCGGGCCGGGCTGCCGTCGCCCGGCGGCCAGGAGCAGCTCCTCCAGTTGGCGGCCGAGTTCATGGGCCGCCCGCTCGACCGGTCCCGTCCGCTGTGGGAGATGTACGTCGTCGACGGCCTCGAAAACGGGTTGGTCGCCGTCGTCACCAAGGTGCACCATGCGGCCATCGACGGGGTGTCCGGCGCTGAGCTCACCGTGAACCTGCTCGACCTCTCGCCCGAGACGCTGGTATTACCACCGGAAGACCCGGCGTGGCAGCCCGATCGGTGCCCGACTGAGGTGGAGATGTTGGCGTATTCGGTGAGCTCGCTGGCCCGCCAACCGTTGGATGCGTTTACGGCGGTGCAGCGAACCGCGGCCATGGCTCTCGACCTGCGGGCTCGCAACCGTCAACCCGACGTCACGCCGCCACCGGCCCCCTTTGCCGCGCCGCGTACATCACTCAATGGCGCCATCACCCCTCATCGCCGTTTCGCCGTGGCCCACGTCGAACTAGCCGAGGTCAAACGCATCAAGAACGTCCTGGGCGGCACGGTCAACGACGTAGTGATGGCCGTGTGCGCGGGCGCCCTGCGTCGCCATTTCGAGTCCCGGGGTGAGGTGATCGACGAGGACCTCATTGCCATGGTCCCGATGTCGGTCCGCACCGACGAGGACGCCGGAGCCATGGGCAACCGGGTGTCGGCCATGCTGGTGTCCCTCGCCACCACCGCGGAAGATCCGGTCGAGCGGTTGAGGCGCATCCAGGACGGCACTTCCCAGGCCAAGGACCAGGAGCACGCCGTGAGTGCTTCGATCCTGACCGACTGGACCGAGTTCGCGGCTCCGGCCCTGGCTGGTCTGGCTGCCCGGCTGTTGTCGTCGACCGGGACGATCGACCGTCTGCGGCCCATCTTCAACGTCGTCATCTCGAACATCCCGGGCCCTCAGATCCCTTTGTACTCCTGCGGTTGTCAGGTCCGCGCCATCTACCCGATGGGCCCCATACACATGGGCCTGGCCCTGAACATGACCGTCATGAGCTACATGGGCGGCATCCACTTCGGCCTGATGGCCTGTCGTGAGACCATCCCCGAAGTCGACGCCATGGCCGGGTTCGTCCTGGGAAGCGTCAGCGAGCTGACCAAGGCCGCCGACGCCGCCGAGATTGTCCCGGGCAGGGCCGCCTCACCCCGCCCGGCGTCCCTTCGCCGGGCCCAGGCGCGGGCGGCTCAGCTCGGCGGCCCCATCGGGGCCGACCCGACCTGAGGCCTTCCTGCCGCCCGATCTGGACGGCAGCCGGTTGGCGGCCGATGGTGTCGCTGCTAGGGTCTCAGCCCGCTGCGGACGTGGCTCAGCTGGTAGAGCATCACCTTGCCAAGGTGAGGGTCGCGGGTTCGAATCCCGTCGTCCGCTCCAAGAAGGTGCAGGTAAGAGGCCCTTTTTGGAGGGGTCTCTGAAGCGTCTGGGACCTCCGTCACTCCGGTGGGCCATGTCTGGGCCACGTCAGCGCGAGCGGCCAGAGCCGAGCCGTTGACAACTGGCTGGATCTGCCGAGGCTGAACGGCGGTGCAGTTCGACGCGCAGGACGCGCGCCGCGGCGCCCCCAGGGGGGAGGGTGTGGCGCGGATCCAAGGGGCCAGGATCGGGCGCTCTATGCCCCTCTCGGCCCCTTGCGGCTGGCCGTAGCGATGTCCACCACCGGGGCCGGCTGTAGGCGGGGGGGAGCACCCACGTCCCGGTAGCGGCGGTCGAGGTTCGTCGAGGAGATCATCGTCGTGGCCCTCGAAGAGGTGGCCGTAGCGGTCCGACGTGACGCGGATCGACGAGTGACCGAGATGGCGCTTGACCTGCTCCAGCGTCCAGCCGTTGGCGGCGAGGACGCCGCACACGTGTGGCGAAGATCGTGAAACCGGATCGCGGGCGGGAGACCAGCGCGTTCGAGAGCGGGCTTGAAGTGCCGGCGCATCAGGTTGTTGTGGCGGAGCGGCCGCCCTTCAGCGCTGGTGAAGACGTGACCCGTCGCACTGGCATAGCGACCCATGTGTCGGCGAGCGCATCTGCCACGAACCGCGGCACCCGCACCGTTCTCCGACCGGCAAGCGTCTTCGGAGGCACCGTGACCAGTCGGCCATGCACCTCGGAGACGCTCTCGACGACGTCCAGGCGACCAGCCGGCAGTTCCAGCTCCTCGCCCGACGCGGCGGCGCCGTGACCGCGGTTGGCCGCCCACACCGCGAACACCAGGAACGGCGTGGTGAAGTAGAGGCCGGCCCACAGCCAGAAGGCAACATGGTCGTGGGTGAACTTGTCCCAGTGGATGACGGTGGCAATGCCCATCAGCGTGGCGAACGTGCCAACCGGCACGAAACCCGACTTGACCCGGTGCCACTCCTGGGCCCTGGCCGCCCGCAGGAAGAAGTAGGCGCCGCCCAGGTACACCGACCGCAGCACCATCGGGGTCATCCGCGTCTTGATGGGTCAGGCGAACAGGCGCTTGGTGTCGTCGGGGTAGCCGAAGAGCACGACGAAGGCGACGAGCAGGAAGGGGATGATGAAGATGGAAAGGGCGCGGGTGGCCGGGAGCACCTTGTCGTCCCGTTCAGTCATCCCACCAAGTTTGGAACAGCCCGGCGATCTGCACGGGCCGCGGTTCGCCGACCGGGGACCGGGGACCGGGGCGACATCAGCCGCCGGCGACGGCCCGGACGGCGAAGTCAGGCCAGCCGGGAGCGGCGGACGCCCGCCCGGCGGACGAGCACGACGCCGAGACCGAGGGCGCCGATGCCCACCACCAGCAATCCGACGACATCGGTGCCCGTCACCGGAAGCCCCGAACCGGATCCGCCGGCGGCCACCGGGGCCACGGCCGGTGTGGGCACCCTGACGGCCTGCGCCGTGGCCCCGACGACCTGAGGCGTGCGCCCAGCGGGCCCGGTGTACGTGTCGGCTCCCGCCGGAGCGGCCATGAAAAGCATCACGGCCAGTACCGCCAACGCTCCCATCACCTGTCGAACGCGCATCCAGGTCCCCCAGTCAGAGCCGGTCAGCCTGCTCGGTGCCAAGACTACCCCCGAGGAGGCCGTTCGGCCACATCTTTCCGTTCGGCGGCGACTCGGTGATCGCTCCCGACCGCGGCCGCCTACCAACGCACCACATGGGTGCCGTCGTCGGCCCAGCTGGCCGATCCGTTGTGCCACTGGATCTGGGGCACCCGGGCCGACGGCTCCACCTCCAGGGCCCCGTGGCGGCCCGGCAACCGGAAGTGCACCACCAGTGTGCGCTCTTGGCCGGCCCCCAGCAGCACCTCGATGCCGATCACGGCCGTCCCGTCATCGGGCCCGGCGACGGCATAGCGGTCCACACCGTCGATGGACACTGTGTCCGCAAATCCCGGCACGGTGACGGCGGCGATGCCCAGGTAGTCCCCAGCCGTGAGATCGGTGCCGGGGTGGGGACCGGCGATGTACTGCGGCTCGCCCGCGGGCACCGCGTTGCGAAGGCTGAGTCTGACGGTGGCGTCGGTGTGGTCGCCGGCGGGGACCAGTTCCAGGGTGGCGTCCACCGACAGGTATTGGTCAAGCTTGTTGCCCCCCCGGTTGAGCACCGAGGCCAGCAAGGCGTCGGACGGCAGCTCCCCGGAGGCGCCGGCCGCCTCCCAGGCGCGCTCCTGGGTGGCGTCCGCCGACCAGGCCATCACGTGGCGACCGCGCGCCGCCGCGGCCAGTCCCTTCCCGAGCCGCACCGCCGACCATGATCCGACGTTGAGCTGCGTCATGACGGCGGACGCGAACTCGCTGAGCTCCTCCCGACGCTCGGGGCGGTCGGCGAGGGCCGGGAAACGGAGGTACTGGTCGTGCAGGAGCTCCGGCAACACATGGCCACCGTCCACCACCCGGCCCGCGACCTCGACCGCGCCGACCGCCTCCACGACGGCCTTCAGGGCGACGGGGTCGACGGCCACGACGCCGTCGACCGACCCCCGACCGGCCGCCTCCCACATCTTGGCGGCCAGGGCCGCGTTCTCCGGGAAGTGGGGGGACACCATCAGGTTCCGCCAGTCGACGTTGGGGGCCAGCCATCCCCACCGGTCGGCCAGGTCGCCGGTCAAGGGCACCGTGCCGGGGGGGACCGTCACGTCGATCACCGACTGCATGGCGGACACCTGAAGCCGCCCGTCGCTGCTCTGCAGCAGGCCCACCGACAGGAACATGCCCGACCCGGCCCGCATCTCGGCGTTGTTCGGCACCACCAGCAGGTACCGCCCGGGGCCTCTCAGCACGGTGCCCAAACCCTCCGCGGCGGCACCGCCCCGTCGGAGCCCGGCGACCAGTTCCCCGATCTGGCCGGCCGCCTGGCGCCGGGCCCGGGCCAGCGGAGGCAGCAGGGCGTCGTCGGGCCCCAGCTTGACCCGGGCCAGGCGGTCGGCGGTCGTGGCCGCCAACGCCGCGAACCGGTCGGCCTGTTCCACGCGGTCCGGCCCCGGGACGCGGGAGGCCTGCAGGATGGACCGGCTCGTGCCGATGGCGTCGACGCCGGCGGCGGCCACCTTCGACGCCGCACCGGTCAGGCTGGCGGCCGAGCGGATCTGCCGGCCGACCACGGGCAGCACCCGCAACGGCAGCAGGACCGGAGACGTGAGCCGGTCATGAGCCCTGCCGAACAGGGCCCGGCCCTTGACGAGATCGTCCACCGACCCACCCTCCACGAGTTGCTGCAGGTCCTGCCGGCGGGCACGGTCCACGCTGGTCCGGCCGGCGCGCGCGTCGGCATGGGCGCCGGACAGCACCACCGCCACCCACG
>JBBSHS010000112.1:0-5469 GCA_038232515.1 Acidimicrobiales bacterium | reverse complement strand
TGGTCCTCGTGCCCGTGGGTGAGCACGGCGCCCTCGACCCGGTCGGCGTTCTCGTGCAGGTAGGTGAAATCGGGGAGGACCAGGTCGACGCCAGGCATGTCGGCGTCGGGGAACATCAGGCCGCAGTCCAGCAGCAGGATGCGGCCCCCCACCTCCACGCAGGCGCAGTTCCGGCCGATCTCACCGAGGCCGCCGAGGAACACGATGCGCACGGCCGTGTCCGTGCGGCCAGGCCGGATCATGGCGCCTCTCCGGTCAGGCCGTCGAGCACCCGGCGGGCGTCGTCCTCCAGGCCGGCCGGTGCCGGGCCCAGCGGCAGGCGGCACTGGCCGGCGGGAAGCCCCAGCACCCGCAGCATCGCCTTCGTCGGCATCGGGTTGGGTGCGCTGTCGCCGGTCTCGAAGCCATAGCTGGGGAGGAGCCCCGAGTTGATGTCGCGGGCCACGTCGACCTCGCCCTTCCAGAACGCGTCGAGCATGCGGCCGTGGAGCCGGCCCGTCCAGTGGGTGGCCACCCCCACCACACCGGCCGCTCCGATGGCCAACAGCGGCAGGGTCTGGTCGTCGGACCCGCTGTACAGCTCGAACCCGGTCGGGGCGGCGGCCACCAGGCGGGCCGAGGCGGCCACGTCGCCGGCCGCGTCCTTGACCCCCACGATGTTGGGCACGTCGGTGGCCAGGCGGACGAGGACGTCATGGGCCACCTTGCGGCCGGTTCGGATGGGGATGTCGTAGATCAGGACGGGAAGGTGGGTGGCGGCGGCCACGGCGCGGAAGTGGGCCTCCAGGCCGGCCTGGCCCGGCCGGCTGTAGTAGGGCGTGACGGCGAGGATCCCGGCCACGCCCACGTCGGTGGTCTGGCGGGTGAGCCAGACGGAATGGGCGGTGTCGTTGGTACCGGCCCCGGCGATTACGGGCACGGTCACCGCATCGCTGACCGCTCTCCACAGCTCGAGCTTCTCGGCGTCGCTGAGCACCGGCGACTCGCCCGTGGTACCGCCCACGACCAGCGCCTCGCTGCCATGGTCCACCACCCACCGGGCCAGGGTGGTGGCTCCATCGAGGTCCAGCCGGCCGTCGTCGTGGAAGGGCGTGGCCATGGCCGTGACCACCGCCCCGAACCGGCCCGGTCCGCTCATCGTTGCCCGCGCATTGGCTCAACCTACCCTGGTCGCACCCCCGCCCCCGCCCCCGGCCCCGCCCGCGCCTGTCCCGCCGTCCCCGGTTTGGATGGGCCCATGTGGGGGTGAAGAGACGGCTCGGAGCCTTGTTCACCCCCATATGCGCCCAACGGATATGACGCCTCCGCAGGCTCGGCGTCGGCCACTAGCTTCGGGCCCATGGCCACGACCGGCGTCGCACCCACCATCAAGCTCACCGAGTGGACGTCCTGTGGCGGATGTGCGGCCAAATGGGGGGCGGCGCCGCTCGCCGGCCTGGTCTTCTCGCTGAGCGGCGGAGTCAGTCCCGATCTGCTGGTGGGGCTGGCCCCGTCGGACGACGCCGCCGTCCTGCGGCTGTCCGACGACACCGCCTTGGTGTCCACCACCGACTTCTTCCCACCGCTGGTCGACGACCCCTCCGATTTCGGGGCCATCGCCGCCGCCAACGCCTGCAGCGACGTGTTCGCCATGGGCGGCCGGGTGGTACTGGCGGTCAACATCTCCGCCTTCCCCGAGCGGATGCCGGTGCCGGCGGTGCTGGCCATCCTGACCGCGGCGGCTGAAGTGGTGGCCGAAGCCGGCGGGGTGGTGGCGGGGGGCCACACCATCCGGTCGGAGGAACCCATCTTCGGGCTGGCCGTCCAGGGCCTCGTACACCCAGACCGGGTTTGGACCAAGTCCGGGGCCCGACCGGGCGACGTCGTGTTGCTGTCCAAGCCGCTGGGCACCGGCATCGTGCTGGCGGGCGCCGACGGCAGCGACAAGATGGCGACCATCGCCTCCATGCGCGGGTTGAACCGGCGGGCGGCCGAGACGCTGACGGGGCTGGGCCTGGGCGACCTCGACGGGCCTCATGCCGTCACCGACGTCACCGGTTTCGGCCTGTTCGGCCACGGCTGGGAGATGGCCGAGCGCTCGGGCGTAATCCTGGAGCTCGATGCCGCCGCCCTGCCGCTGTATCCCGGGGCGCTGGCCGCCGCCGAGGCCGGCGTGCGCACCGGGGGCGACACCCGCAACCGGACCCATCTCGACGGCCGGGTGACGGTGGCGGCCACGGCGTCAGCCGCCATCGAGGCCCTGGCCTACGACCCCCAGACCTCGGGAGGGCTGTTGGCCACCGTGAGCGCCGAAGTGGCCGAACGGGCCGGGGCCAACGGGCTGGCCGAGGCCGGCTTCGTGGCCATCGGCCGGGTGGTCCCGGGCTCACCCGCCGTGCGGCTGGTGTAGGGGCGGGTGACCAGCCGCCCCCCCTCCGTCGACGCTCTGGCCCGAAGCCTGGGCGACGTGGACCTGCCCCATCCACTCCTGGTCGACGCCGCCCGCTCGGCCATCGCCGCCGGGGATCCGGGGTCGGCGCGGGCGCAGGCCGAAGCCTCCCGGTCGGCGCTGCTCCGACCCCTGGTCAACGCCACCGGGGTCCTGCTCCACACCAACCTGGGCCGGGCCCCGCTCCCGCCGGCCGACGCCACCACCGCCCTTGACGACGGCGACACCGTCACCCGGTACACCAACCTCGAGTTCGACCTGACCACCGGGCGGCGCGGCTCCCGGCACCACCACGCCGCCCACCTGCTGGCCCGGGCCGCCGGTGCCGAGGCCGCGCTGGTGGTGAACAACGGCGCCGCCGCCCTCCTGCTGGCCCTCACCGCACTGGCCGAGGGGTGCGACGTGCTCGTCAGCCGGGGCGAGCTGGTGGAGATCGGTGGCGGCTTTCGGATCCCCGAGGTCCTAGCCGCGTCGGGCGCCCACCTGGTGGAAGTGGGCACCACCAACCGCACCCGACTGAGCGACTACCGCGCCGCGCTGACCGACGCCACCGGCGTCGTCCTCAAGGTCCACCAGTCCAACTACCGCGTGGTGGGCTTCACCGCCTCCGCCACCACCGGCGAACTGGCCGGCCTCGGGCCTGCGGTGGTGGCCGACATCGGATCCGGCCTGCTCGACTCCACCACGCCGTGGCTTCGGGGCGGCCCGCCCTCGTGGCTGAGCGACGAACCGGCCGCCCGCCAGACGCTGGCCGAGGGGGCCGCCCTCGTCACCTTCTCGGGGGACAAGCTCCTGGGCGGGCCGCAGGCCGGCATCCTCGCCGGCCGGGCCGACCTGATCGAGCGCTGCGCCCGCCATCCCCTGGCCCGGGCCCTGCGCCCCGGCGGCCTGGTCCTTGCCGCGCTGCAGTCCACGGCGCTCGCCTATCTGCGCCGGGACGGAGACGCCGTGCCGTTCTGGTCGATGGCCACCGTCGATGTCGAGACGCTGCGCCAGCGGGCCGCGGCCGTGGTGGCCAAGGTGGGCGACGGAAGTCACGGTCTGGAGGTGACCGACTGCGCCAGCGTGCCCGGAGGCGGCTCGTTGCCCGGCCTGGAGATCCCATCGGCCGGCGTGCGGATCGGCGGGGACCACACGGCCGGGCTACGGGCCTACGACCCGCCCGTCATCGCCCGCGCCCACGGCGGCGCCACCCTCTGCGACCTCCGGACGGTGGACCCGGCCGACGACGGGGTACTGGTCCGGGCCCTCGCCGGGCTGGCCAGCCTCAGATCCGCCTGAGCGCCCATGCACGTCGTCTCCACGGCCGGCCACGTCGACCACGGCAAGTCGACCCTCGTCCTCGCCCTCACCGGCATGGACCCCGACCGTTTCGCCGAGGAGAAGGAGCGAGGGCTCACCATCGACCTCGGCTTCGCCTGGACGGCCCTGCCGTCGGGGCGGCAACTGGCCTTCGTCGACGTGCCCGGCCACGTGCGCTTCATCCGCAACATGCTGGCCGGCGTGGGTGCGGTTGACGCCTGCATGTTCGTGGTGGCGGCCACCGAGGGCTGGAAGCCGCAGTCGGAGGAGCACCTGCGGATCCTGCAGCTCCTCGGTGTGGACCACGGGTTGATCGCCCTGACCAAGGTCGGCCTGGTCGACCAGGAATGGGCCGAGCTGGCCGGCCTCGAGGTGGAGGACCAGGTGGCCGGCACCTTTCTCGAAGGCGCCCGGATCGTGCCGGTCGACGCCACCGCTGGCATCGGCCTGCACGACCTGCGGGGCGCCCTCGACAGCCTGCTGGCGGGCACGCCCACGGCGGTGGACCGGGACAGGCCGCGCCTGTGGATCGACCGGTCGTTCGCGGCCAAGGGCTCGGGCACCGTGGTCACCGGCACGTTGGCCGGCGGGACGTTGCGGGTGGGCGATGACCTGGTGGTGATGGACGGGCAGGTGGCCAACCCGGTGAGGGTACGGGCGCTGCAGAGCCACCAGCACCCCCACGCCGAGGTTGGTCCCGGCCACCGGCTGGCCGTCAACCTCACCGGTGTCAACCACGGTGACGTCCGACGCGGCCACGCACTGGTCCGCCCCGACCAGTGGGCTCCGACCACCACCTTCGACGGTTCCCTCCAGGTGCTGGCCGGCCTCGATCACGAGGTGTCGCGCCGGGGCGCCTACCACCTCTATGTCGGTTCGGGGGAGTACCCGACGCGGGTCCGTGTGGTCGGGGGACGGGCCATCCAGCCCGGCTCGCTCGGCATCGTCCGACTGCACGTGCCGGTGGCCCTGCCGCTCCTGCCCGGCGACCGCTACGTGCTGCGCGAGAGCGGGCGGGCCGAGACGGTCGGCGGTGGTGAGGTGCTCGACGTGGCCCCCGTCCTGGCCGCGTCCAAGGCCAGGCCGTCGCGCTCGGTCGACCGGGTCATCGCCGAGCGGGGATGGGTCAACGCCTCAGAGCTTGAGCGCCTGACCGGCGAGCGGCGAGAGCCCAACGTCGGCTCGTGGGTGGTGGCGCCGGCGGCCATGGCCGCAGCCCGCACCGCCGTGATCGAAGCCGTCGAGGCCTCAGGACCTTTGGGCCTGGACCTGGCCACCCTCGACCCCCGAAGCCGGGCCGCCCTCCTGACCCTCAGCGACCGGGTCGTGGTGGCATCGGGCCGGGCCTGGCCGGCGGGCGACGCCGCCGCCGCGGCCGCCGAACGGGCGCTGGCCGACCACCCCTGGCTGGCGTCGCTGCGGGCCGCCAGGTGGGCCCCCGAGGGCCCCGCCACCTCGGGCGTCGACCCCAAGGTGGTCCGCGAGCTCGTCCGCCGAGGCCTCGTCGTCGAACGCGACGGCGTCTACTTCGCCGCCGAAGCGGTGGGCGACGCCGCGCTGGTCGTCGCCCGGCTGCTGGCCGAGACGCCGGACGGCGTCACCGTGGCCGAGGTGCGCGACGCACTGGGCGCCACCCGCAAGCACGTGCTACCACTCCTCGCCCAACTGGATGCCACCGGCGTCACCCGCCGCCGCGGCGACGTGCGCATCGCCGGCCCCCGCCTCCCCGAGCCGTAGCC
>JBBSHS010000111.1:0-5517 GCA_038232515.1 Acidimicrobiales bacterium | reverse complement strand
CGAGCGCCTCGCCGCCGGCCGGCCTGCCGCGGCCATGGAGGACGTCGTGCGCCGGGTGTGGCGGGCCCCGGCCCCGCCCGGCACCGCCACCCGGTCGGCGCCCGCCACCGTGGCCCGGGGCCGCCGCTTCCGAGGGCCGCCGGCCGGCCCCGGCGCCGTCTCGTCCGCCGCCCTGGAAGCGCTGGCCACGGCCGGGGCCTTCGCCTGCCTCGGCCTCGACCGACGGGCCGCGCTGTGGGCGGCCGGGGCGGTGGCCCAGGCCCACCCCGACCGGTTGGAGGGCGTGGTGCTGGGGACGTCGGCCCCGCCCGGCCTGGCGGCCATGTCCGAGGTGGAGACGGCGGCCGCCGACCTGTGGGCCACCGGCATCTCACCGGGGGCGTCGGCCGTGGAGTTCGTGCGGGACCGCCTCGACGCCCAGGGCGTTGTCACGGCTACCGCCCTGGCCGGGCCCCAGCTGACCCGTGGCCAGCGGGTGTCGGTGGCCGGGGTGGTCACCCACCGTCAGCGCCCGGCCACCGCCCAGGGCATCACCTTCCTCAACCTGGAGGACGAGACCGGCCTGGTCAACGTCGTGGTGTCCAAGGGGGGCTGGGCCGCCCACCGCCGGGTGGCCCGCAGCGCCGCCGCCATGGTGGTGCGGGGTCGCCTCGAGCGGGTCGAGGGCGTCGTCAACGTCGTGGCCGACCGCCTGGAGCCACTCGACCTGCGCACCCTCCCCGGCTCCAAGAGCCGGGATTTCCGGTAAAGCCCCGTGGTGGAGACGAAGTGCTGGGGTAGTCGCGCGCGCATCGTCCCCACTACGGCGTCAGGGGCGGACCAGGGTGAGCACGAGGAACCAGGGCTGGTTCGCCAGGCGCTCGTAGGCGGAGGGGTCGGCGGCCGCGAACTCAGGGCCGGGGCGAGGCTCGGTGAGCCGCTCGACGAGGAACCCGGCGGAGGCGATGGCGTCGCCCATCGCCGTGAGGGGTCGCCGGTAGAAGCGGACCGGGCGCAGGGTGCCGTCCATGAGCCACTCGTCCTCGATCAGTTCGGTGGCGAAGTAGTCGGGGCGGTCGAACGTCCGCCAGTCGAAGGTCGGGTGGTGGGTGCTGAACACCAGCCGGCCACCGGGGCGCAGCAGGCGGTGGAGCTCTGCGAGCGGCGGCCCCCAGTCGGCCAGGTAGTGCAGCACGAGCGATGCAGCCACGACGTCGAACGAACCCGGCGCCAGGAAGTCCAGGGCAGGCTCAGGTCGGCCAACCGCACCTCGGCCGTGCCCCCGAGGCGGTCGGCGGCCAGCGCCACCATGGCCGGACTGCCGTCGACGGCGGTGACCCGGGCGCCCTTTGCCACCAGCCACTGCGAAAGGGGCCCGGCTCCGCAACCCGCGTCGAGCACGTCCAGCCCGTCGACGCTGCCCAGCGCGGCCTGGATGGCGGGTCGCTCGTACAGTGCGTTGGCCGCCGACGCCTCGTTCATCTCGGCGTAGGCGGCGGCGATGCTGTCGTACTGGTCGGGTTCGGGGTGCGTCACCCTCGAACTCTGGCACTTGGGCGGGCGACCGGCCCACGATCTCGTCGAACCGGGGGGCGTGGGCGATGTCGACTGCTTCCCACAGGGGCGCCGGCTCCGGCCGTCGGGGAGGGGGCCCACTCGTCGACGAGGACGACAACCGCGCGGTGCCTCTCGAAATTGCGACGATTCCAGCGCTACGGCCGGGGTGCCTCAGTCGTCCACGGCCTTGGTCTCGTCGTGCAGGCGGTCGTGCAATCCTTGTTCGGCCGCAGCGCTGAGGTGGTCCGGCACCTCCAGGCCGTGGACCTCGACGAGGTGAGCACGCAGCGTGGCGTCCTCGGCGCTGATGCCGCCGTGTGGATGGTCGGGCGGCTCCGGCTCCTCGGCGGCCTCGATCTCCTCTTCGGGCAGCTCTTCCATGCAGATGACCTACCCGAACACGGTCGCTGACAACTCCCGCGTGCCGACCCGGCTGGCTCAGCTGCGGAACGTGGCGATGAGCGTGCCCTGGGCCAGAGTGGCGTCGTTGACGACCTTACGGGCCTGCGCCGCTGTCGTGGACGGGCTCAGCCGGGTGTGGCCCGACATGGCGTGGACTGTGAACCGGTAGTGGTGCAGCTGGCCGGGCGGTGGGCACATCCCCACATAGCCCTGCCGTCCCGCTGAATTGAGCGTCTGCACGGCGCCGGCCGGGACCTCACCCTCGGCCAGCCCGTTCGTCGTCGGCGCCAGACCGGCCACGACCCAGTGGGTGAACGGCGGATCGGTGGCGTCTGGATCGTCGACCACCACGGCCACCTCGACCGCTCTGCTCGGCAGGCCCGTCCACGACAATGGGGGAGACACCGATCCGCCATTGCAGGTGAAGCGAACCGGAACGGGGCGGCCGGCCTGGAAGGCGGAGCTGGTGACGGCGATCGTCTTTGGCGCGGTCGGACCCTTGGTGTTGGAGACGCAGCCCGACAGGACCACACCTAGTGCCACGACGGCGACGATGGACAGGTCATAGCCGAGATGGGCACGGGTGCTCTCGTCGACGGCCACCCGCTGCCCACCCTTGCGGTGGGCCCGCAGGTAGACAGCCGTGAACCACCACCCACCGACGGCCAGGGCCAGGGCGGCGGCCACAGGGATGCCCACGATCAGATGCAGGAGCCCGAACTGGAGGCCCCGCCAGGCTCGCCGGGCGTTCGACCACGACTCGGCCCCGAGCCGGAAGCGCCGCTCCTCCAGCTCGACGAACAGCGGCAGGGCGGGGACGAGCAGGGAGATGAACAGCAGCGGTATGAGCCACTCCAGGACCGAGCCTTGGGTGGCGTCGGTGGAGCCGAAGACGATGTTGCCGTGGCCGCCGATGGCCGTCCACCACCCCCACCGCAGGGGCGGGACCTGGTAGAGCAGGGCGAAGACGGCCAGCACCAGCCCGAGCACGATCGGTGCCGGCAGGAAGTGGCGCAGGCGTAGGCCTTTGAGCAGCTCGGCCGATCGCTGTCGGGCGGAGGCCCGCAGCGCCGTGCGGGCCCCTCGGACCAGGTTGGTGCCGACGTAGGCGAACACAGCCACGGTGAGCACGTCGAGCA
This sequence comes from Acidimicrobiales bacterium, assembly GCA_038232515.1. Classification (GTDB taxonomy): domain Bacteria; phylum Actinomycetota; class Acidimicrobiia; order Acidimicrobiales; family JAUJNH01; genus JBBSHS01. The sequence continues at coordinate 2,440 of JBBSHS010000111.1, read as the reverse complement.
GCACGGTGGGCACCGCGGCCATGATCGCATTGTTCCTTGGCCTCGGGCGCAACCGCTCGGGGGTGATCGCAAGGCGCTGGTGCTCTCGCTCCTCCCGCCCGCTCGAGGCGGCGATGTAGTGGGCTCGGCGCACATCGAGCTACCCCACGCCTCTACAAGCGACATGGCTCCGTCGTCTTGACATGGTCGCGGTGCGCCGCACCCTCGCTGGCGCTGAAGGACAGGGGAGTTTGAGGAGGGCAGTGCCCGTCCAGATGAACCCACTCCGGGCACGTCCGCTGCCGCTGCCGTCAGCCGACCGTCACCCAGTGGGGCAGGGGTCGATGCACCCGGAGGCCTGGATCTCCACGACCGGAAGCGTCAGGTCGGCGTCGGTATGGTATCCGCCCAAGGTGCCGGGTTCGCCGGCCAGGTGCCAGGTGGCCACCCAGACGACCCGGACGTGTACCCGGTAGGACCCCCGGTCGGTCCACTGATGGCGTATGGAGCCGTCGGGAAAAGGGGCCACCGGCGTCGCCCACCGGAAAGTCTCACGGCGGACGTCGTCTCCCCAGTCGACGGTGGGCGTTCCCACCACGTTGTAGGTGGCCGTGCCCAGCAGGGTGCTGGCGCTGAGCTTGGGCCGCATGTCGATCCGCCAAGAACCGAGCGCCGGCAAGGGGTAAATGTCGAAGGTTGCACCGCCGGATCGGGACGGTGGACTGGTAGGAGTCGATCTCGACCCGCTGGTGCCCGAGGCGTTCTGGCACGCCGACCGGAGATGCTCCGGCCGACCGTCAGGGTCCCACCTCCAGGCTCGGGGCGCACCAGGCCGCCCCTGGTGCCGCTGAGCAGCTCGTCGGGACGGGGGTACGGCGCCTCGGCCATCAGGGTTTCGCTCACGTCGGGGCCGTAGGAGTCGGCGGTGTCGATGAAGTTGACACCGGGCTCCACGGCCCGCCGCACCACGTCCAGGCCTGCTCCCGGTGGCACCATCACCCAGTCGCCGTCGGCGATGGTCCGCCGGCCCCGAACCCAAGACGTTTCACGGGGAGGCCTCCGACGATGTCAATCGTCCCGGCAGCGCCGGCGGTCGCGGCTGTGGGATCGACCACGCGTGGTTTTGGTGCACTCGGATTTCCACTCGGTTGACGCCGATTCGGCTTGGATCAGGCTCCAACCTGCCGTCCACCCAGCGGGATGCAGCAGCGTCGCCCCCCGGCCCTTGGCCGCCGGATCAGTCGCACTCCCAGGCGTCGTCCACTGGTTCGTAGCCGATGAGGGCGGCACTGGCGCTGAGATCGAGGTGACGGTAGCGGTTGGCGGAGATGCCGTTGACCACGGCGAACCGCACGCCCGGTGCCTCCGCGGCCGCCATCACCAGGTGGGTGCAGTCGGCGGGGCTCAGCCAGGCGGCGAGGTCGCCGGGCGTGGCCGCCGCGCCGGACGGGGGACGGTCGGCGAACAGGCCGATGCGCAGGCAGACCACCGACGTGGCCGACGAATCCGCCGCCCAGGCGCCCAGCGCTTCGACCCAGGCCTTGGTGGCGCCGTAGAGGTTGGCCGGCCGGGGCGGATCGTCGGCCCGCAGCTGCACACCGGCGGGATAGGCGCTCACCGCCTGGGCGCTGCTGGCCAGGACCAGGCGCCCGACGCCGGCGTCCCTGGCCGCCTGCACCACCGTGTAGGCGCCGACGATGTTGGCCGGATGGAGCCGCTCCCAGCTGGCGTCCGGGTCGGGATCGGCGGCCAGGTGGACGACGGCGTCGAACCCGGTGAACGCAGCCCGGCAGGCGCCGAGGTCGGTTACGTCAAGACCAAGGTCGTCGCCGTCGGGTCGCAGATCGCTGCATACCAGATCCCAGCGCTCGGCCAATCCCGGCCTGATGGCTCGCCCGATGCGGCCGGCGGCCCCGGTGACCAGGGCCCGAAGGCGGCGGCCGGGTTCGGACGACTCCGTCTCCACGGCCGGCGAACTTAGCTTCCGGCCGGTCCCGCTCGTCCGGGGGCGCCCGTGAGCAACATTGGGGCGGGCGGTCAGTCGTAGGTCAACCGACGGTCAGCCGGGGGGGCAGGGGTCGATACACCCGGAGGCCTGGATCTCGACGACCGGAAGCGTGAGATCGGCATCGGTGTGGTAGCCGCCCAAGGTGCCGGTGTCGCCGGCCAGGTGCCAGGTGGCCACCCAGTCGACCCGGACGTGTACCCGGTAGGACCCCCGGTCGGTCCACTGATGGCGTATGGAGCCGTCGGGGAAGGGGCCACCGGCGTCGCCCGCTGCGAAATTCTCGTGGCGGACGTCGTCGTCCCAGTCGACGGTGGGCGTTCCCACCACGTCGTAGGTGGCCGTGCCCAACAGGGTGCTGGCGCTGAGCGTGGGCCGCATGTCGATCTGGAGCTCCAGGTACATGTCCAGCCCGGCGACGCCCCGCCCCGGGTCGATACGGGGCTTGGGCACCGG
>JBBSHS010000110.1:0-5933 GCA_038232515.1 Acidimicrobiales bacterium | reverse complement strand
GGTGGTGTTGGGCACGGCCACGTCCACCCTCGACGCCACCGGGGAGGTGACGGGCACGTGGGACATGTCGGGGGTCACCGCCGAGGCGATGGCGGCGGCGGCGCGGGACCTCACGGGCCCGATCCTCCAGGTCCCGCCCATGGTGTCGGCCGTGTCGGTGGGCGGCCGCCGTCTGCACGACCTGGCCCGAGCCGGTATCGAGATCGAGCGGGCGCCCCGACCGGTCACCCTCCACCGCCTGTTGACCTTCCCGACCTCGGACCCGCTGGTCCACCGACTGGAGGTCGAGTGCTCGTCCGGCACCTATGTCCGTGCCCTGGCCGCCGACCTGGGTACCGCGCTGGGGGGCGGGGCCCACCTTAGGGCGCTGCGGCGGACGGCGGTGGGCCCCTTCACCGAGGCCCGGGCCGTCCCCCTCGACCAGGTGGCCCAAGGGCATCTGTTGTACCCGTTGGCCGCCGTCGAGCACCTGGACCGGGTTGTGGTCGACGTAGAGACGACTGCATTGGTGGGTCACGGCACGGTGATGACGGGCCAGAGGCTGGGCGTGCAGGGCGGGGGCCCGTGGGCCGTGACCGACGGCGACGGCCGCCTGTTGGCCGTCTACGAGGACCACGGCGGCGGCCGGGTCAAGCCCGCCGTCGTCCTCCCCACCGCCTGACAACTCCGCCGCACCGAGCTTCGAAGATGGACGGCGATCGTCAGGCGTGGACGGACGACGAGCCGATCAGCGCGTCACGGCACGATCTCCACCCGGTCGCCGTGGTGCAACGCGTTGTAGAACTCGACGGCGGCGGAGTGTGACAGGTGCACGCAGCCGTGGGACGGCACGCTGAGGCTGCCTTCGTGGAAGGCCGAGCCGCCGTGGAAGAACACCGAATACGGCATGGGCGAATGGTAAATGGTGCTGACGTGATGCCTGTCGTGGAAGGTCACGGCGAAGACGCCCAGCGGGACCTCGGCCCCGGGCCGGCCGGCGAGCGCCGGCACGGTGTCCACCACCACACCGTCCTGCAGCAACCATGCCGTCCTGGCCGACTCGGACATGCACACGCGGGCGGCCGTCGTACAGGCCAGGCCAGCCCCGGACAGCGGCTCGGGATGGCGAACGGTGATGGCCGCCTTCGCCCCTCCGGCGGTCACCATCACGGCGACGGCGACGGCGGCGAACGCCAGGGCCACCTGTACCGGGACCGGGATTCGCTTGCGGCCGCTCTGGTGGACGGGCTGGCCATAGCGCGGTATCGGGGTCGTCGTCATCGAGTTCCCTGCCTCAGGGTCGGGTGAGGGCATGCGCCCCTGTGGTCACTATTCCACAGTCGGGCGTGCGTACGAACGGGACGAGGCGCCCCCTTTTGAACCCCTCGGTCTCGGTCCGTGCCGGCATCCCGGGGGTCGAAATCGGAGGCGTTGCCCTCGCCCTAGTCTCGCCGCCGTGGAGGTCATCACCGACCCGGCCCAGTGCCGGGCCGGCGCGGCCGGGGCCATCGTCACCATCGGGGCCTACGACGGCGTGCACCTCGGTCACCGGGCGGTGATCGACGAGGTGCGCCAGCGCGCCCTCGAGCGGGGCTGCGCCTCGGCCGTGGTCACCTTCGACCCCCACCCGGCCTACGTGGTCCGGCCCGAGTCGGCCCCGCCGCTGCTGACCGACCTCGACCAGAAGCTGGAGCTGCTGGCCGACGCCGGAGTCGACCGGACCCTGGTGGTGCACTTCGACGAGGCCCGTTCCAAGGAGTCGGCAGCCGACTTCGTCGAGGAGGTCCTCGTGGGCTGCCTGGGGGCGAGGGCGGTGGTGGTGGGCCACGACTTCCACTTCGGCCACCGGCGGGAGGGCAGCGTTGCCTTCCTGGCCGCCATGGGGGCGCAGTACGGCTTCGACGTGGTCGGTCTCCACCTCACCACCGACGAGCAAGCCACCGACGGCGGCGGGGCTGCCGACGGCGGGGACCAGCCCGTGTCGAGCACCCGCATCCGCCAGTTGCTGGGCGCCGGCGATGTGGCTTCTGCCAATCTCCTTCTGGGCCGCGACCACGAGGTGCGGGGCGTGGTCGAGCGCGGCGACGGGCGGGGCCGCGACCTCGGCTACCCGACCGCCAACGTGCGCGTCCCCGGCGATGTCCAGCTCCCGGCCGACGGGGTCTACGCCGGTTGGTACGTGCGCCCCGACGCCTCGGTCCACCCCGCCTGCATCAGCCTCGGCCGCCGGCCCACCTTCTACGAGGAGCGCGGCGACCGCATCCTCGAACCGTTCCTGCTCGACTTCGACCACGAGCTCTACGGCGAGCCCGCCCGTGTCCGGTTCTCGGCCCGCCTGCGAGGCCAGGAGCGTTTCGACTCCATCGAGGCGCTCATCGCCCAGATGGCCCGGGACGTGGCCCAGACCCGTACACAACGCGAGATTGGGTCGTGGGGTGGCCTTCAGAGCTCAAATCCGGCGCTGAAGGCCACGGGACGACCCAATCTCTGACGTGGTTCAGTCGTCCGTCGGTCCGGTGCGGCGTTGGCGCTTGCGGTCGGACTGGCGGCGCTTGGCGGCCAGGCGGCGCTCGACCGCACCCCGGCCCGGGCGGGTGGGGCGGCGCACGGGGGCGACGGCCAGGCCGGCCCGGAGCCGGGCGGCCAGGCGCGACCGGGCCAGTGAACGGTTGCGCCACTGGCTGCGCTCGTCCGACGCCACGACCCGCACGGCCGGCCCCAGGCGCTCCAGCAACCGGGCCCGCTGGTGGTCGGCCAGGGTGGGGGAGCCGGCCACGTCGAACACCAACTCGACCCGGGTGTTGGCCGTGTTGGCGTGCTGGCCGCCGGGCCCGCCACTGCCCGTGAAGCGCCATGCCAGCTCGGTTTCGGGGATGGTGAGCGCCGCCGTCACCTCCAGGCCATCCTCACCGGTCGCTGCCATCGGGCCCTCCTGCTATCCTGGCACGGTTCATGCCCAGCGGCTCGGCTCGCCCACGCGAGCCGGGCGGGCCGTTCGAGGGAGCACCGTCACCACCCATCATGCCTGACAAAGCCTCAACCATCGCCCAGCACCGACTGCACGAGACCGACACCGGTTCGCCTGAAGTCCAGATCGCCATCTTCTCCGAGCGCATCGCCCACCTGACGGAGCACCTCCGGATGCACAAGGGCGACCACCACACCCGGCGGGGCCTCATGAAGCTGATCGGCAAGCGTCGTCGGCTCCAGGCCTATCTGAGGAACAACGACGTCGAGCGGCTGCGGGATATCAACGCCAAGCTCGGCCTACGCCGGTAGCAAACCCGACGAGCGGCCTGCGTGGGCCGCTCGTGTCATGCCTGTGCCCGGGAGCCGACGAGTCAGCTGCCAGTCGTGACCCACCCAGCCTGCCTGACACCGCTGGGTGCGTGACCACTGGGAACTGGCCGGGGCTCCGGGCCACCCACCTACCCACCCAAGGAGCAACAACACCAAATGGCTGACGCCAAACAGGTCACGGCGCCGATATCCGGCACTGACCAGACCCTGACGTTCGAGACCGGCAGGCTCGCCCCCCAGTCGATGGGCGCCGTCGTGGCCTCCATCGGGGGCACCACCGTCCTCGTCACCGCCAACGCCGCCCACAACATCCGGGAGGGGATCGACTTCTTCCCCCTCACCGTCGACGTCGAGGAGCGCATGTACGCGGCCGGGAAGATCCCCGGCTCGTTCTTCCGCCGCGAGGGGCGGCCGCCCGACCAGGCCATCCTGACCTGCCGCCTCATCGACCGGCCCCTGCGCCCGAGCTTCGCCAAGGGCTACCGCAACGAGACCCAGGTCATCGTCACCGTCATCGGCGCCGACCAGGAGAACCCCCATGACGTGCTGGCCATCAACGGCGCCAGCGCCGCTCTGATGCTGTCCGGCATCCCCTTCCAGGGGCCCATCGGCGCCGTGCGGGTGGCCTTCTCCCAGCAGGGCGAGTGGCTTGCCCACCCCACCTACCAGGAGGGTGACGAGTGCACCCTGGAACTGGTGGTGGCCGGCCGGGAGCTGGCCGACGGCGACGTCGCCATCATGATGGTGGAGGCGGGCGGCACCGAGAAGGCCTGGGACTACTACCAGGCCGGCGCTCCCCACGTCACCGAGGACGCACTGACCACCGGTCTGGAAGCCTCCAAGAAGTGGATCAAGGAGTCCATCGCCCTCCAGCGACAGCTGGTCGAAGCCGTCGGCCCGGTCACGCCCCTGGCCTACGCCCCCCTCGTCGACTACTCCCCCGAGATCGAGGCCAGAGTGGCGGCGGTCGGTGCCGACATGATCGACACGGCCAGTCGTATCGCCCTGAAGGCCGAGCGCAACGCCGCCCAGGACGCGGCCAGCGCCGAGATCATCGCCCAACTCTCCGGCGAGTTCGCGGGCGAGGAGAGGGCCGTCAAAGCCGCAGTCCGCAGCCTGACCAAGCAGCTGGTGCGCAAGCGCATCGTCGAAGAGGGCGTGCGCATCGACGGTCGCGGTCCCAGGGACCTCCGGCCCGTGTCGTCCGAGGTGGGCGTGCTGCCCACGGCCCATGGCTCGGGCCTGTTCCAGCGGGGCGAGACCCAGGTGCTCAACGTGTGCACCCTGGGCATGCCTCGCATGGACCAGATGCTCGACACCATCGGGGTCGACGACAAGAAGCGCTACATGCACCACTACTCGATGCCCCCGTTCTCCAACGGCGAGGTCGGCCGGGTGGGCGGCACCAAGCGCCGCGAGGTGGGCCACGGCCTGCTGGCCGAGCGGGCCCTGCTGCCCGTCGTGCCCAGCGCCGCCGAGTTCCCCTACGCACTGCGGCTCGTGTCCGAGGTCCTGTCGTCCAACGGCTCCACCTCGATGGGCTCGGTGTGCGGGTCGACGCTGTCGCTGATGGACGCGGGCGTGCCCATCAAGGCGCCGGTGGCCGGCATCGCCATGGGCCTGGTCTTCGCCGAGGGCCGGTACACGACGCTGACCGACATCCTGGGCGCCGAAGATGCTTTCGGCGACATGGACTTCAAGGTGGCCGGCACCTCCGAGTTCATCACCGCCCTCCAGCTCGACACCAAGATCGAGGGGCTGCCCGCTGACGTGCTCACCCAGGCGCTGGCCCAGGCCAAGGAGGCCAGGCTGAGCATCCTGGAGATAATGGGCCAGGCCATCGCCGAACCTCGGTCCGAGGTCAGCGAGACGGCCCCCAAGATCATCAGCTTCGAGATCCCCATGGACAAGATCGGCGAGGTCATCGGGCCCAAGGGCAAGGTGATCAACGCGCTGCAGCAGGAGACGGGGGCCGACGTCAACGTCGACGACGACGGCGTGGTCGGCACCGTGACCATCGGCTCCAAGGTCGGGGCGGCGGTGGCCGAGGCCCGGCGCCGCATCGAGATGATCCTCGACCCGCCCAAGGCCGACGTCGGCACCGTGTACAGCGGCAAGGTCGTCAACATCACCAAGTTCGGCGCCTTCGTCAGCGTCCTGCCCGGCCGTGACGGTCTGCTGCACATCTCCAAGTTGTCGTCTCTCAACGAGGGCAAGCGCATCGACCGCGTCGAGGACGTGCTCGAACTCGGCCAGGACGTCGAGGTCCGTGTCGATGACATCGACCCTCAGGGCAAGGTCAGCCTTTCCCTCGCCAACGCACCGGCGGCCCCGTCCCGGCCGCCCGGTGGGGGCGGCGGCGACCGGAACCGCGGCGGCGACCGCGACCGGACCGGCGACCGCGACCGGACCGGCGACCGTGAGCGGCCCCGCCCGGAGCCGCCGGTAACGGCCAGCGCCGGGCCGGGACGGCCCAAAGCGGTCAGCTTCGAGGAGACCTTCGAGGCCGAGGTGGCCGGCGAGTTCGGTGACCTCGGCCCGGCCGAGTCGGGCACGCCCAGCGAGGGCGGTGGGCGCGGAGGCGAACGCGGCCCCCGCCGCAACCCGCGCCGGAGGTGAAGTCGTCGGGGGGAGGGCCAAAGCCCCTCCCCCCG
>JBBSHS010000109.1:0-6103 GCA_038232515.1 Acidimicrobiales bacterium | reverse complement strand
GTTGATGGCCGAGACCAGGCCCGGCGTGCCTCCACCGGGTCCGCCACAGGCGACGTTGATCGTGGCGGCATGGGCCGTGCCGGCCAGCGGTGCGCTCACTACCACCGACACTGCGGCTGCGCCGACAAGGACCTGGAAGCGCCTGCGGCCTCCACCGAACAGGGCTGATCTGATCGCCATGGTTTCGTCTCCTCGCCACCGTCGGGTCATCGACGGCCTCGCTCGAAACGGACGGTAGCGCGTCGGCCGGGGCGTGCGCCGGTGCTTCGCCGACCGACGAGTTCGGAGCGTGGGGTCCCCGCACGCGACACTGCGGCCGTGGAGCCCACCGCCGCCATCGTGTCGTTCCGGCTCGGCGGCACCGACGGTGTGTCGGTGGAGGCGGCCAAATGGGCAGCGACCTTCGAGTCGTTGGGCTTCCGGGTGGTGACCGTCGCCGGCGAGGGTCCGGTCGACCGCCTTCTGCCCGGTTTGGCCATCGCCGCCGCCTGCCCTCCCGCCCCGGCCGAACTCGACGCCGCCCTCGACGACGCCGATCTGGTGGTAGTCGAGAACCTGTGCTCGCTCCCCATGAACCAGGCGGCAGCCGCGTGCGTTGCCGCTGCCATCCGGGACCGCCCCGCCGTCCTGCACCACCACGACCTGGCCTGGCAACGCTCACCGTTCACCGACGTGGCCGGGTTTCCACCGGTCGATCCGGCGTGGGTCCACGTCACCGTCAACCACCGCAGCCGGGCCGAGTTGGCGATCCGAGGGATCGGTGCCTCGGTCATTCCCAACTGTTTCGACACCGAGGCCGCCCCCGGGGACCGGGTCGCTACCCGTGCTGCGCTCGGCATCGGCGACGACGAGCGCCTCCTCGTGCAGCCGACGCGCGCCATCGCCCGCAAGAACGTGCCCGGTGCCCTCCGCCTCGCCCACGGCCTGCACGCGACGTACTGGCTGGTGGGCCCGGCCGAGGACGGGTACGGCCCGGAGCTCGACCGCCTGCTCGCCGCTGCCGGGGTGCGGGTGGCCAAGGGCCTCCCCGAGGGCCTGGCCATCGCCGACGCCTATGCCGCCGCCGATGCCGTGGCGTTTCCCTCGACCTGGGAGGGCTTCGGCAACCCCACCGTCGAATCGGCAATTCATCGTCGTCCGGCGGCCGTGGGCCGGTACCCAGTGGCCCGCGAGATCGCTGCGTTCGGGTTCCGCTGGTTTCCCGCTGACAACGCTCGGCCGTTGGCCGCCTGGCTGGACGCCCCTGATGCCACACTCCTCGACACCAACCTGGCCATCGCTCGCCGCCATTTCTCGCTGGCGTCGCTCGAACGGTGCCTGGCCCGCCTGCTCTCCGGTGCCGGGTGGGCCGCGTCCTGGTGAGAACGCAGGCGAGAATGACGGTGAGGCGATGATGAGGACTCCCCGCTCCGACGACAACGCCGGCTCCGATCCGGTCCAGGCTCGGCGGGCTCGCATCGACCGTCTGGCCCGGCTGGGCAAGAGCGCCGGCTACAGCGGTCTTTTCGTCGCCCTGGTCGCCTTCGGGGTCGGCGCCGCTGTCGGTTTCACACCGGTCGGGGTCACCGTGGTGATCGTGGCCCTGGCCGCCGGGTCGGCGGTACTCCTTCCGGCCATCATCGTGGGCTACGGCGTGCGGGCCGCGGAACGAGAAGAACGGGGCGGCGGCAGCTTCCATTGAGCTAGACACCAGTCTTGGCCCGTGCCGCCGTACTGACCGCCCTCACCCAACCGCTCGAACTCCGCGACGACATCGAGGTCGAGGCCCCTCGTGCCGGAGAGGTGGCCGTGCGCCTGGCCGCGTCGGGCGTCTGCCACTCCGACCTGTCCATGCGGGACGGGGTCCTGCCCATTCCCCTGCCCGCGGTGCTGGGCCACGAGGGAGCCGGCCTAATCACCGAGGTGGGCCCGGGGGTCACCGACGTGGCCGTGGGCGACCACGTCGTCGTGTCGTGGGTGCCCCAATGCGGCCGCTGCTACTACTGCGGGCGGGGTCAGCCGGAGCTGTGTCAGGAGGCCGACGCCGTGCTGATCTCGGGTGGGTTGCTCGACGGAACGCCGCGTATGCGCAGCCGCGGGGCGCCCGTGTTCCAGATGTCGGGGTGCGGCACCTTTTCGACCGACACCGTCATCCCTGCCTCGGGCGCCGTTCCCGTGGCCGGCGACATCAACCTCAGCCTTGCCGCTCTTCTGGCCTGCGGGGTGGTGACCGGCGTCGGAGCCGCTCTCAACACCGCACAGATCGACGAGGGCGACGTCGTGGCTGTCGTCGGCTGTGGGGGGGTGGGCCTCAACGTGGTCCAGGGCGCCCGAATCGCCGGGGCGGAAACGATCGTGGCCGTCGATACCAACCCGGACAAGCTGGTCCTGGCCGAGGCCATGGGCGCCACCCACGTGGTCGACGCCGGCCGCACCGATGCCGTCACGGCGGTGATGAGCCTCAGCGGTGAACGGGGAGCCGACGTCGCCTTCGAGGTGATCGGCCTCGGCCCCACCATCGACCAGGTGGTGGCCATGACCCGGCGGGGCGGCCAGGCCATCCTGGTGGGCATCCCGTCCATGGACGTCATGCTGAGCCTGCCGGCCATGGTGGGCGTCATCCTGGCGGAGAAGACCATCAAGGGGTGCTGGTACGGATCGGCCGACGTCGGCCGCGACATCCCCCGCCTGGTCGAGCTCCACCGTCGAGGCGACCTGAAGCTGGAGGAGCTCGTGTCCCGCCGCATCGGCCTCGACGACGTCAACGACGCCTTCAGGGCCATGACCGCCGGCGAAGTGGCCCGCTCGGTGATCGTCTATTGACCAGTCTCGCTGTTCGGTGTCCCGCTCCTCGACGCCAGGAGGGGGTGATCAGCGAGACAAGAACGGGCTCAGGTGAGGGCTACCGCACAGATGAGCATCACCGCGGCGCCGGCCAGGTAGGGAGCGGGGACGCCGATGTGCTGGAAGCCAAGCCCTCCGAGGAGGGGGCCCACCACCCGGGCCAGTCCTCCCGCCGACTGCTGGAGGCCCAGCACGCCTCCCCGGCGGCGCGGCGATGCCACCGACGCGGTGGCTGCGGTCAGCGACGGGGTGGCCAGGCCCTGGCCCACCACCAGGGCGACCAGGGCGGGAACCAGCAGCCACCAGGAGTGGACGGCGGAGAGCAGGACCAGGCCGACGGCATTCACGACCAGAGCCAGGCGCAGCGTGCGGATCTCACCCAGCCGATGGACGGCAGGGTGGACCAGGCCTCCCTCCACCAGGGCCAGGACCAAGCCGATCCCGGTGAAGACGGCACCGGTGGAGGCCAGGCCGAAGCCGAGCCGGCGCTCCCCGAACAGGGCGAAGGTGGCCTCGAAGGCACTGAAGGCCACCAGCGATCCGAACGCCACCGCCATCAACCGGGCCAGTTTCAACCGCCGGGCCCCGGCCGAGTCGGACCCGCCCTCGGGAGCGTCCTCGACCAGGAAGTCGGCGACGGCCGCACCCGGGTCGAGGCCGCCCATTCCCTCGGCACCGATGCCGTCGGCCACGGCGATGGGGCGGTCGGCGGGAGCGGAGATGTGCCGGGGGTTGGTCTCGGGCAGCCGGCGCGTGGCTACGACGGCGTTCACTCCGGCGAGGGCGGCGGCGACGAAGAAGGGGAGGCGGGCGTCGACCAGCGCGGCGAGGGATCCGATGGCCGGACCGGCCACGAAGCCGACCCCGAAGGCCGCACCCAACAGGCCGAAGAGCCGGGCGCGCTGGTCCGGTCCGGCGAGGTCGGCGGCCGATGCCTGGGCCACCGACACGCTGGCTCCCGAGGCGCCGTCGAGCAACCGTCCCACGAAGAGCAGGGGAAGCGATCCCGCCAGTCCGGTGACCAGGCTTCCGACGGCCGTTCCCACCAGGGAGGCCACGAGCACGGGCCTGCGTCCCACCCTGTCGGACACGGCCCCCCACACCGGTGCGAGCAGCAGTTGGGCGACCGAGAACGACGCCAACAGGGCACCGATGGTCGTGGGTGACGCTCCGTAGCGCTCGGCGTACAACGGCAGGACGGGCAGGATGATGCCGAAGCCCACCAGGTCGATGGCGACGGTGGACCAGATCGTGCCGAAGCCCGCCGGCAGTGGGGCGCGCTTGCGCTCAGGTGATCGACGAGGCACGAGGCCCAGCGGAGGTCGCCACCGTCAACACACCAACATTTGTAAAAAGGGCAACGCCCGGCCGGGCGAGCCGGCCGGGCTTCCCGCGCCCTACGACTACTGCTGGACGGGCTTGACGTTCGCCGCCTGGAGGCCCTTGGGGCCCTTCTGGACCTCGAACTCCACGTTCTGGCCCTCCTCGAGACTGCGGTAGCCCGAGGTCTGAATGGCGCTGAAGTGGACGAAAACGTCCTGGCCGTCGGACTGGGAGATGAATCCGAAGCCCTTGTCTGCGTTGAACCACTTGACGGTACCGGTTGCCACGGTTGGCACTTCCCCTTGATAGGTACGGATATTGCGGAGGGGACTGCTCAACCCGTGCGGTGTTGCCGTACAGACGCCAATCCCTCGAAATGGAACGCTAGCACCTGCCCCCCATACCAGGTCAACGATGGACCCGCGTTCCTCCGGGGGTGTCCTCCACGACCCAGCCGTCGGCCTCGAGCCCGGCCCGGATGGCGTCGGCGGCCCCGAAGTCCCGTCGCTCGCGTGCCGCGTCGCGCTCGACGAGGCGGGCGGCCACGTCGGAGGGCAGTGGCTCGGTCAGGCTGGTCCCACCCGGCGCCGTCGCCCCGCCCCGGAGCTCGAGACCGAGAGCCCCGGTGATGTCGGCGACGGCAGCGGCGAGCGGCGCCGCCCCCCCGGCGTCGCGGGCGTCGAGGAGGGCGTTGGCCCGCCGCCGTAGGTCGGCCAGGTCGGCGATGACCCCGGGCGTGTCGAGGTCGTCGTCCATCCGAGTCCGAAAGGCGGCAATGGCGGTGGCGTCCGGCGGCGCAGCTGTGAGGTCGGCGGTGCGGCGGGCGAAGTCATCGAGGGCGGCCAGGGCCCGGGTGGCGGCATCGAGGGTGGCCACGGTCACCTCCATGGGCTTGCGGTACTGCGACTGGAGCACGAGCAGCCGGTAGGCCCGGGGGTCGTTGGCCGCCAGCAGATCGGTGAGGGTGGTGAAGTTCCCCAGCGACTTCGACATCTTCTCGCCCCCCACCTCCACGAAGGCATGGTGCATCCACCGCCGGGCGAACGGCCGCTCCAGAGCCACGGCCTGGGCCCGCTCGTTCTCGTGGTGGGGGAAGATGAGGTCGGCGCCACCGGCGTGCAGGTCGAAGTCCTCGCCCAACAAATCGAGCGACATCACCACGCACTCGGTGTGCCAACCGGGTCGGCCCGGCCCCCACGGCGACGGCCAGGACGGCTCCCCGGCCGCCACCAGCTTCCACAGTGCGACGTCGAGGGGCGACCGCTTGGACGCCACCACGCCGACCCGGGCCCCCGAGCGCAGGCTGTCCAGGGGCTGGCGGGCCAGCAGCCCGTAACCGGCCACGGTGTCGGTGGTCAGCCACACGCCCTCGTCGGTGGCGTAGGCATGGCCGGTGTCCACCAGCCGCCCGACGAGGGCCACCATGTCCTCCACGTAGTCGGTGGCGTGGGGGTCGGCGTGGGGGCGCAGCACGTTGAGGCGCTCGACGGCTGCGTACCAAGCCTCTTCGAACTCGGCGGCCACCTCGTCGACCCCGCGGCCGTCTCGTGCCGCCCGGGCGATGATCTTGTCGTCGATGTCGGTGATGTTGGACACATGGCGGACCTCGGTACCCGACCACTCGAGATACCGGCGCAGCACGTCGTAGACGAGGGCGTGACGGCCGTGGCCGACGTGGGGATGGTCGTACACCGTCGGACCGCAGACGTACATCGACAGCCGGCCCGGATCGCGGAGGTCGAGCTCGAGCTTGTTCCCCAGTGCCGTGTCGTACAGGCGGACCATGCGGTTACGGTAACTCCGACATGAGCCCGACCGTCCCCGACAAACCCAGCCTCGAGGGGCTGGAACGCAAGTGGGGCGAGCGGTGGGAAGCCGACGGCACCTACCGCTTCGACCGCTCCGCCACGCGTGAGCAGATCTATGCCATCGACACGCCGCCGCCGACGGTGAGCGG
>JBBSHS010000108.1:0-6464 GCA_038232515.1 Acidimicrobiales bacterium | reverse complement strand
TGTGGGACGGCCTGGAGGCGTTGGAGCAGCAGTACGACGTGGAGGCGGTCTCGACGCCCAGCGGCGTCACCCACCTCACGTTCATCCGATGACGAGGCGGCACGTCGCGGTCACTCCTGCATACGGAACTGTGGGCACGCGCCGGAGGCGTCGCCTATCGCAACCTCGGCGTCGAGGGTGGTAGGTCTGCTGCTTGTACCGCGCCACTGACGGCCAGGTCGCCATGCTCTCCTGCCACGCGACCGCGCCCGACGGATCGCTGCTGGAGTCCACGTCGGAATACGTCTGGCTCATCGTCGCAAGTCTTGCAGGGCGTCCCCGATCGCCGGCTAGGCGGCGCGACTGGGGTCTCGGCTTTGTGCAGCGTTCACCGCGCAGCCACGAGAACCAGTGTCTCACTGACCTCGGGCACCGCCTCTTGGTGCAGGCCGACGAGCATCTCGGGGCCCACCCGGACGCCCCGCTCGCCCTTCCCGAGCCGCTCGCCTCTGCCAGCTCGTGCTTCTGAGGCCGAAGCGGCTGCAGTCATTCACCCTCGCCGCCGGCAGCGTCTCTCGCTGCGGCAGCGTCCGTGATCGGGTCCGATCGGTACACCCTCGACCGCAGTCTTCGGGGACTTGAGAGGGCCGTCGGAGGTGTCGTGCTGGAGCGCTCCTCGCCCAGCCAGCCACACAGCCTCAACTCCCTTGGGCAGGCGTTGCTCTCTCAGGTGGAGAGCCAGCCCGGCGCGACGGCCTAGAGAACTGATCACCTTGTCCGCGGCGGGATCGGCGCTACCGCCACCGAACTGCTCATCTTCGGCGGCTGCGGTGATCACCTTCGCCGGGTCCCTACAGCGGTGGGGTGTTGGAGGGCGCGGTCAAGCGGCGGTTGCTACTACGCAGGGCCTGTGGGTCGTCCACATTCCGGGCGATGGGGCCCGGCCGACATCAGGCCGAGCCGGACTCTACTCCTCGTCGTCGCCGATGTCGTCGCCGACCTCCTCGACGAAGATGCGGCTGGCCTCGTCGGCCACCTCGTGGGGATACCCCAGCCGGCGCAGGCGGGAGTACTCCCGCTCCTGGGCGTTGGTGGCCCCCAGGTTGAGACCCTGGACCTGCTCGACGACCGGTCCGATCGTCGTCAGTAGGGCGACGAGGTCGGGGAGAGTGTCGACCAGCACGACATCGCCGCCGGCGCCCACCGACACGATGACCGCCCAGCCCACCTTGGCCCGACTGGGCGCGGCGCCGGAGCCGGCGGCCTCGCCGTCATCCGATCCCGCCGTGGGCGCCTTGGCCTCAGCTCTGGCGTAGGCCTCCACGGCGAAGCTGTCGACGTCGATGTCCCCCAGCCGCACGGCCGGATCGGGGTCGTAGCCGTTCTGCTTCAGCTCCTCCCGCCACCCCCATTCGTCGCTGGACCTCCATTCCGGCGTGGCGTCGGTCCACTGTCCCTTGACGTAGCGCCAAGCCGTCGTACCCATGCATGTCTCCTCAAGTTCGGTTACCGGGATTCCGGTCGGTCGGGTCTAGTAGCCGAGGCGGGCGAGGGCCCGGGGCCGGTGCTGCCAATCCTTGTCGACCTTCACGAACAGCTCGATGAAGGCGCCGGGGGGTAGCTGCTCGCGCACGCGCTGGCCCACCTGCTTGAGCACCAGACCACCCCGGCCGATGACGATGCCCTTCTGGCTGTCCCGCTCCACCAGGATCTCGACCCGCACCCGGGGCCATTCCCACTCGGCCACCCGGCAGGCGACCGAGTGCGGGACCTCGTCGCGGGTGACGGCCAGCAATTGCTCGCGCACGAGCTCCGCCACCCAGAAGGCTTCGGCGACGTCGGTGATGGTGCCCTCGGGGTAAAGCCGAGGTCCTTGGGGGAGACGGGCCACGATGGCCTCGACGAGCTCAGTCACCCCGTCGCCGGTCTTGGCGGAGACGGGGAAGTACTCCTCGAGCCCGAGCCCGCCGGCCCGGGCCAGCTGGGCGAGCACGTCGGCCGCAGCGGCAGCGTCGATCTTGTTGACCACGCACAGCGCGGTGGCCGGCAGCCGGCCGGCCACGAAGCGGTCGCCCCGGCCGACGGGAGCGGTGGCGTCGACCACCATCACCACCACGTCGACGCCGCCGATGGCCTGGGAAGCGGTGTCGTTCAGATGCTCACCCAGCAGCGTCCGGGGCTTGTGGATGCCGGGGGTGTCGACGAACACCACCTGCGCGTCGGGCCGGTCGAGCACGCCCCGTACCTGCGAGCGGGTGGTCTGGGGCTTGTCCGAGACGATCGAGACCTTGGTGCCCAGGACCCGGTTGAGGAGGGTCGACTTGCCCACGTTGGGTCGACCCACGAGGGTGGCGAAGCCCGAGCGCATGGCGGGCCAGCATACGGGGGTGCCGATCTACGCCGACCCGCCCCACGGCCCGGCCGTCCGCCTGGTGGCTGACGACGACCTCACCATGCTGGCCACGTTCGTGGCCGAGCCGGCCCGCCCGCCGGCGGTGCCCCCCCACGCCGCAGACCTGCGGGCCGTGGTCGGCACCGACCTCAGCCGCCTGGCCCGCGTGCTGACGGCCGACCTGCCCGGCGCCCGCGTCAGCACCGGCCCGGACGTGGCCGCGGCGCTGGTGGCAGCCGGCGCCCGGCCGTTGGGATCCACGGTCGTTCTCGACTGGGACCTGGAGGCCAGGCCGCCGCCCCTCGAGTGGGCCGCTCCGGAGCTCCCTCCCGGGCTGAGGCTCGAGGCGGCGCAGATCGCCATTCCCGACCAGCCCCTGCTCGGCGATCCCAGCGCCGCCATCGTCGACGGCTCAGGCCGGCCCCTGGCCCAACTGCTGGTCGTCCCGGCTGGGAGCGACGCGCTGGTGGCGGAGGTCGGCCAGCAGGCTGGCCCACCCGGTGCCGCCGGTCTGGCCCAGACCCTGCTGGAGCGGGCCCTGGCGGTGTGCGCCCTGGCCGGCATGGGCCACCTGGCCCTGCGCCTCGACGAGGACGATCCCTCGGTCGCCCCATTGCAGGCCATGGGTTTCGAGGCCTGCGAGCGCCAGCAGAGCGTCCTGCTCGCCGATGGGCCAGACACCCCGAATCGGTTATGAGATCAGGTCTCGGGTCTCGTCTCGTCCGGCCCGCGACCGAGCCTGACCGGTCTGTCCCTACGCCAGTTCGGCCTGGGTGGCGCCGTCGACATCCTCGGTGAGCGGGGCCACCATCACCCGTCCGATGCGGCGCCCTTTCACCTCCTGAGCGGTGAGGCGTCGGCGGTCGACCACCACCGACTCGCCTTCGGCCGGTATGTGGCCGAGGGCGGCGAGCACCAGTCCGCCGACCGACTCGTAGTCGTCGTCCTCGGGCAGTTCGACGCCCAACAGCTCGTTCAACTCGTCGACCGGCATGGCCGCCGGCACCCGTACGGCACCGTCGTCCATTTCCTCGATGGTGGCGGCGTCGACGTCGTACTCGTCGGTGATCTCGCCCACCAACTCCTCGATCAGGTCCTCGAGGGCGACCAGTCCGGACACCCCGCCGTATTCGTCGATGACGATGGCCATGTGGTACTTGCCCCGCTGCATCTCCCGCATGAGCTCGGCCACCCGCTTGCTCTCGGGCACCACATTGGCCTCGCGTACCTCCATGCGCACGGGCTCGTCGCCCTTGCCGGCGTTGAGCGCGGCGACGAGGTCCTTGAGGTAGACCAAGCCGAGAATGGCGTCGACCTGGTCCTCGTAGACCGGCAGGCGGCTGTACCCGGCGCTCAGCGCCGTCTCCAGCACCGCCCGCACCGTCTGTCTGGCTTCGGCCGCCACCATGTCGGGCCTTGGCACCATGACCTCCCTGGCCACCGTGTCGCCGAACTTGATGATCGAGTGGATGAGCCGGCGTTCCTGCTGCTCGATGACACCCTCGTCCGCCGCCACCTCGGTGGTGGCGAGGATCTCCTCCTCCGATGTGGTGGGGCCCTGGGCCAGGCCTCTGCCCGGCATCAAGATGTTGGACACGACGATTAGGGCCCGGCTCATCATGCGCAGTGGCCAGAACGTGGCGATCGGGGCCACGTAGGCGGCGGCTCGCAGCGCCGCTTTGTCGGTGTGCTGAATGGCCCAGGTCTTGGGGATGACCTCGGCCACCACGAAGATGAAGCAGACCTCGAACGGGGGGGCCGCGGCCACGCCCCCGGCCCCGTACTTGTCGGCGACCAGGCTGAGGAGGGTGGCGGCCACGGTCTGGCACAGCAGGACGAGCAACAGGACGGTGTTGAGGAACTGCTCCGGGTGGCTGATGAGCTTGGCCAGGCGCTTGGCCCCCCGGCGGCCCTCCTCCTCCATGGCCATGGCCTTGACCCTCGAGATGCGCGACAGCGCCGTCTCGGCCATGGCCATAGTCGCCGCGCAGCCCACCAGGATGAGGATGATGACCAGCAACACCCAGTCACGGCTCCCCATGGCCGCGCCGACCAGTGGATTTGGCGGGGTCACGGTTGACCGCCGTCGCCGTCGCCGGGCGGTTCGGGAGGACCTTCACCCCGGCGGAGGCGCTCGATGGTGTCAGCGGTGGTGCGTGGGGGCAGGCGGGGAGGGGTGGACCGGGCCGTCGCGGCCTCGGGCCCGTCGGCCCCGTCGGCCCCGTCGGGTTGGCCGGCCTGGTTGGGCTGGTCGGGCTGGTCGGGCTGGTGGTGGAAGCGCCCGAGCAGGCTGCGCTCCCGCTTCTCCATGACCTCCGCCTCGCCGTCGTCATCGTGGTCCATGCCCAGCAGGTGCAGGATGCCGTGGACCAGGAGCAGCGCCAGTTCGTCGTCGTAGGTGCCGGCGTGCTCGGGGGCGTTGCGGACGGCCACCGCCGGGCAGATCACCACGTCGCCCAGCAACATGGGAAGATCATCGGGCTCGGCCCGGTCGCCCGGTCCCGAGCCCCCCGAATCGGGGTGTCGCCCGGACTCCTCGGGCTCGCCGTCGATGGGGAAGGACAGGACGTCAGTGGGCCCGTCCTTGCCCAGGAAGCGCTTGTGCAGGTCGGACATCGACGTCTCGTCGACGTAGAGGACGCTCAACTCGGCTTCGCCGGTCACGCCCTCGGCCTCCAGCACCTGCTCGGCCAGTCGCACCCAGCGGCCGGCGTCGATCGGGTGCTGCACCTGCTCGTCGGCCACGAACACCTCTATGCCCGAACGAGCGGGAGCGGGGCCTTGGGCGGTCACGTCTCATACCGTTCATAGGCGTCGACGATGTCCTGGACGATCTTGTGGCGGACGACGTCCCGGCCCGTGAGGCGCACGAAGGCCAAACCGTCGATGCCTTCCAGCACGGCTTCGAGGCCGATGAGCCCGGACCGGCCGCCGGGCAGGTCGACCTGGGACGTGTCACCGGTGACGACGGCCTTGGACCCGAAGCCGATGCGGGTGAGGAACATCTTCATCTGCTCGGCGGTGGTGTTCTGGGCCTCGTCCAGGATGATGAACGCGTTGTTGAGCGTACGGCCCCGCATATAGGCCAGCGGCGCTACCTCGATGACCCCTTTTTGGAGGAGCTCGAGGGTGGCCTGGTTGCCCAGCATGTCGTAAAGGGCGTCGTACAGGGGACGCAGGTATGGGTCGACCTTGGCCAGCAGGTCGCCGGGCAGGAAGCCCAGGCGCTCACCGGCCTCGACCGCGGGCCGGGTGAGGATGATGCGGTCGACCTTCTTGGCCTGGAGGGCCTGCACGGCGAGGGCCACGGCCAGATAGCTCTTGCCCGTACCGGCCGGCCCCACCCCGAAGGTGACCGTGTTGGCCAGGATGGCCTCGGCGTACTTCTTCTGGCCGCTGGTCTTGGGCCGCACCGAGCGGCCCTGCGTGCCCCGCAGCACCTCGGTGGACAGGACCTCGCTGGGGCGCTCGCCGGCCCGCACCATGTCGATGCTACGGGCCAGTGTGGCCGGCGTCGGTTCGATGCCCCGCTGGAGGAGCCGTATCTGCTCCTCGATCAACCGGCTGGCCTCGGCCGACTCGGGCCCCGAGATGGTGAACTCGTTGCCCCGCACCATGATCTCCGTGCCCGCGAAAGCACCCTCAATCATGCGCAGAAGCTCGTCAGCCGGGCCGAGGAGCCCCGGCAGCAGCGAGTTGTCGGGGACGCTGACGTGAATGGTGGTATCGGGCACAGGCGGGATGGTGGGCCAAGCCTACAAGGCCTACCCCGGCGGCCAGGTCATGGGCCGTCCACCGAGGACGTGCAGATGGAGGTGCTCCACTGAGTTGAGGGCGTCAGGCCCGACGTTGAAGACGAGCCGGTACCCCCGGCCGTGGTCATCGACGGACCACAGCCCTTCGGCCTCGGCCACCGCTCGGGCCGTGGTCAGCATCTCCACCACCACGTCGGCGTGCTCGGCCCTGACGGCGGCGGCGTGGTCGATGTGGGTGGTCGGCACGACCAGGACGTGGGTGGGCAGGGCGGGGCTGACGTCGCGGAAGGCGTAGGTGCGCGGCGTGCGCAGCACCTCGGTGCTGGGCACCTCGCCGG
>JBBSHS010000107.1:0-6792 GCA_038232515.1 Acidimicrobiales bacterium | reverse complement strand
TGCGCAGCGACGCCAGCGTCCAGGGGACCGCCACGGTGTTGGCCAGGGCCTCGGCCTCCCGGGCGCACAGGCCCTCCACCACGGCCTGCTCCCTCACCCGGGCCCGCTGGCCCAGGCGGCCCTTCACCAGGGCCAGGCCCCCGTGGTAGGCGAAGCGGTCGGCGCCCACGTGGCTGGCCAGGGCGCCGGTGGTGACGTCGTTCGGGTCCAGCTCGAAGCGGTAGGCCTGGGCGAGCTTCATGCCGCCTGCTCCTCCGAAGCGGCGGCGTGAAGCGCCTTCTCGGCCCGGTGGCGGGCCGAGCGCCGTCCGTAGAGGCGGGCGCAGAAACTGGTCGGCACCTCGACCACCGTTGCCCCTGCGGAGCAGTGTTCGGCACCTCGGCTTCGGCCACCACCACCAGGCGCCGCCCGGTGGCGGCCAGCGCAGCTTCGACGTACTCCACACCAAAGCGGGCCAGGCGGACGCGGTGCTCGACCACCGTTGCCCCTGCGGAGCAGTGTTCGGGCCGCGAAGCAGCGCCTTGAGCTTGGAGCGCGATCCATTCAGCCCACTGCCCACTTCGGTCACCACCTTGGTCGGGGCCAGACCGGCGGCGGTGGCCACCTCGACGAGGCGGGCCAACTGGCGCTCCAGGTCGCTGCGTGGTCGGACGACGACACTCGGGCGTAGAGGGCGACACCGCCCGGGGTTGGAGCGGTTTCTTCGACCAGGATCGTGCCGGTGGCGAGCTGGTGAGCGGGCACCGGCAGCACCCCGGCGTGGAACCAACGGGTCGCCGTCTGGCGGCTCACACCGTTGCTCCTGGCCCACGCAGCGAGCTTCATCGGTCCCATCATGACGAGGGGGTGTGACATCAGCCATGGCCCGATGTGACAGAAGTGCCCAGTCGCCCGAGCAGTTCGCAACCCTGCGGTTGGTGGCCCGCTACGCGGACGCCTGCAACCTGTTCTCTTCCGGCGTCGACGAGGTCGCCCACAAACTCGACGTGCTGCGCGGCCATTGCCACACGGAAGGCCGCGACCCAGCCACCGTGGACAAGACGATCCTGGCCATCGGCGACCCGCTGTCCGACGTCGACGGGTTCCTGGCCGAGATGGAGGCCTACGCCAAGCTCGGCATCGCCCAAGTGGACGTCGTGCCCGTTGGTGACCCCGTCGGGTTCATCGAGCGCGTGGGCCACCAACTGGTCCCCCGGCTCGCCTCAATCGAGCCCGCGACCTGACGACGCTCTTCAGGCCGTCGACCCACCGCTCGGCAGGGTGGGTCGGCGAACCCGAGTCGGTGATTACGGGAGCCGGCGGGTCAGTCCGGGTTGATTGCCGGGTTGTATTCGCCACGCTCCTGGCGGATGGAGGTCTTCTCGTCGGCCACCACTTCCCCGGTGACCCCTTCGACGGGCTCAGACGGATCGGCGGCGGCCACCTCGGCCCGGCCCTCGGCCTCGTCCTCCCGGTCGCCGGTCGCCCACCCGACCGCCTCCTTGGCCTTGGCCATCCTCTCGCCCATGACGCCTCCAACCGTGCTGTCGATGATCTGCGTACACCACCATCTCTACCCAACCGACATGCACGGGCGTGGGCTCCCCGGACGGAGACGCGGAGAGGCCGCTCCCGGGCCGCCGGCGGCGGTGCGCGGGCGGCCCGGCACCCGTTCCGACCTCAACTCGCCACCCTTGGGTCGGGGCTAGTCTGGCCCCGACTCCTTTGGCTCCGCCCGCCCCGGGCAGAACAGGCCGGACAGAACAGGATGACGGGCCTTTGACGGGACTTCTATGAGCGGGGTCGTACTGGTGCTGGCGGTCTTCCTGGCCTGTTGCGTGGAGGCGGTGGAAGCGCTGACCGTGGTGCTGGCGGTCGGGCTCACCCGGGGCTGGCGGTCCGCCCTGCTGGGTGCGGGGGCGGCGGCGCTCTCGTTGGCGGCGATCGCCGCCGCTCTGGGCCCGAGCCTGCTGCTCATCCCTCTGGACGCGCTTCGCCTGGTGGTGGGCGGACTGCTGCTGACCTTCGGCCTGCAGTGGTTGCGCAAGGCCATCCTTAGGGCCAGCGGCCACAAGTCCCGCCATGACGAAGAGGCGGTTTTCGCGGCCGAGGTGGCCCATGCCCGGCAGGCGTCGGCATCAGGTCAGGCCGTCGACTGGTACAGCTTCACGCTGGCCTTCAAGGCCGTGCTCCTCGAAGGGCTCGAGGTCGTCTTCATCGTGGTGAGCTTCGGGAGCAACCAGGGCAGTCTGCTGCTCGCCGCCGCCGGCGCCCTGGCTGCCGTGCTGGTGGTGGCCGGTGCCGGTGTGCTGGTACGCCACCCGTTGTCCAGGGTGCCCGAGAACACCCTGAAGTTCGCCGTCGGGGTGATGCTCACCGCCTTCGGCACGTTCTGGGGGACGGAGGGCGCGGGCGGGTCGTGGCCGGGCCACGATGCCGCCCTGCTGGCAGTCGTGCCCGCGGTGGCGGCGTTCTCGGTGGCGCTCGCCTTCGTCGCCGCCCGGCTACCGGGCGGGCGGTCAGGGCGTCAACCGATGGTGGAGCTCACCCCGTGAGGCGGTTCGCCCACTTCTGGTACGACTTCGTCATCGGCGACGACTGGCGCATCGCCGTCGGCGTTGTCACCGGGCTCGCCCTCACCGCCTTCGTCGCACGCCAGGGGTGGCCGGCGTGGTGGCTGCTGCCCCTCCTGGTCGTCTGCGTGCTGGCCGGCTCCATCGCCGTCGAGGTGCGCGCCGGCACCCAGGATCTGCAGAGCGAGCCCGAGCACCACCACTGACGGCGGCACCCCGAAGGGCGTCTGGCGCTCCTGCGGGGCAGGGGCATGTGCCACGGCGTCGGACCCGGTCATTGCGCTCCCTCTGGCGGTCTGTGTAGTCTGCACCGCACCTTGCCGTCGGCAGGTACGAGGGAGAACCAACACGTGTACCGGACGACAGGCGGCACCTTGGCCATAGGCGTCGGGGCGGGACTCGCCCGCACCGGATTTCAGGCCGCCGGTTTTACCGTCGTCGGCGTGAGCATGCTGCTGCTCGGGCTCATCGTCTTGAGGTTCGCCCTGCAGCGGCGCTCCCGGGCGGCTCGACGCTAGAGAGGGGCTGAACGTGACAGCCCTGAGCCAGCCCGCGGGCACCAGATGGGAGACGGGCCGGGTGTCGGCGGCCGCGCTCATCGCCGCCATCGGCCTGGCCCTGCTGGTGGGCCAGGCGCAGGTCCGCCTGGTGGAAGCCGCCGCTTCGGCCTGGGTGCTGGCGTCGCTGGGCATCGTACGTGCCCATGCTCTGGGTACCGTCGTGGTCTTCCACCTCGACAACGGGTTCTTCGGCTTCTCGCTGACGCCCGGGTGCACCGCCGCCTTCCTCATCAGCCCGTTCTTCTTCCTGCTGGCCGGCACCTTGATGGCTGCTCCCCGCATCGCCGTACGGCGGGCACTGGTCACGCTCGCCACCATCAGCGCCCTGCTGTTCATCGTCAACCAACTCCGTTTCATGGTCTTCGCCGCCTCCGTGCGGGCCTGGGGCTTCCAGACCGGCTACGAGCGCAGCCACGTGTTCCTGGGCACGATCGCCAGCACGCTGGGCCTGGTGGCCGCTCTCCTGCTGTTCCTGGCCGTCCTCAGCAGGGGGCGCCGGTCCGCCGACGCCGCCGTCGGCGACCGGTCGTGAGTGCCGGATGAACAGCGCCACCGAGCTGGTTCTCGCCTTTCTCAACACCCTGGCGTTCCTCCTGTGCGGCACATTCATCGCCTACGTGCTGCTCATCGTCGTGCCCTACCTCCGCCACCGTCCCGGCGCGGTGGGCGACGCGTCGTTGTTCAGCTGGCACTTCCTCATCCCCTGCCGCGACGAAGAGGCGGTCATCGAGCGCACCGTCGAGCGGCTGGTCGTACGTTTCCCCTCTGCCAAGATCTGGTGCGTCGACGACGCCTCGACCGACGACACTCCGCTGCTGCTGGCCCGGTTGACCGCCACCCATGCCCAGGTACACGTGGTCACCCGCCACCTGCCCGACGCCCGCCAGGGCAAGGGCCCGGCGCTCAACGCCGGATGGCGGGCCATCGCCGGTTCGGTGCCGTCCGATACCGACAGCCACCAGGTCATCGTCGGGGTGGTCGACGCCGACGGCGACCTTGACCCTCGCTGCCCGGACGTCGTGGCCGGGCCCAGCTTCTTCGGCGAGACCGAGGTCGGCGCCGTCCAGGTCCGGGTACGGGTGGCCAACCACGGCGACGGCCATACCGTCCTGCCCTCCACCGGATCGAGCTGGTCGAGAGCATTCAGCCGCGGCCTCGTCCGCATGCAGGACATCGAGTTCGGCGGCGTCATCGCCGCCATGCAGCTACTGCGCCGGCACCTCGGAAGCGTCGGCATGGGGGGCAACGGCCAGTTCACCCGCCTGTCGACCCTCAACCGCATCGCCAGCGAGCACGGCTCGCCCTGGCACGGCGCCCTTCTCGAGGACTTCGAGCTGGGGCTGCATGTCCTGCTCACCGGCGACCGCACCGAGTACTGCCACGACACCTGGGTGCTGCAGGAGGGCCTGCCCACGCTGCGGGCACTCATGCGCCAGCGCAGCCGCTGGGCCCAGGGGTCGATGCAGTGCGCCCGCTACCTGTGGCCCATCTTCCGCTCCTCGCGCATCGGCACCTCTGCCGCCCTCGAAATCGCCTACTTCCTGTTCCTGCCCTGGATCGAGCTGGTGGGCGGGCTGGTGTTCGCCTTCAGCGCCGCGGTCATGGTCTTCTACGCCGCCACCACCCCCGGCGGTGTCGATGCCTGGGTCAACGGCGGGGCCTGGGGCGTCGTGCCCCTGTTCGTTCTGTTCGGGCTGGCCCCCCTGTTCCTCTGGGGCCCTGTCTCCCGCCGGGCGGTCAACCCCCAGATGGGGCTGCTCCGCTCAGTGGGTGTCGGCGTGGCCAACTGGCCGTACAGCTACATCCACCACGTCGCCACGTGGTGGGCGTTTGCACGGGTGCTGCGGTCCCGCGGCGACTGGAAGAAGACAGAACGGGTGGCCGTACGACCGGCCTCGGCCTTGCCGGTCACCGCCGTGCCGGCCCTGGTCCCTTCCCGCGTGGCGGTGCCGTTGGGGCCGCTCGTCGTGACCGGGACCCTCACCATGGAGCGCGGCACTGCGCCGGGCCACTATGGTCGCCGCATCAATGCCACCGGGCGGTTCCATGTCCAGCCGTCACCCTCTATCTCAACACCTGATCCTGGGAGGATCCATGAAGCTGCGCATGCCGCATAAGGTGGGGCGTCACCTCGCCGTCACGCTCGGAATGGCCGCCATGTTCGTGGCCGCCACCGCCAGCCCGGCGCTGGCCGACACGTCCACGGCGACGGCCAACGCGGCGACGCTGCAGTTGGCGGGGGCATCGCTGTTGGACACCGGCACCTGCACGGTCAGCAACACCGGCCCCCCGCAGGCCACGCAGATCTGCTCGCAGACCCCCAGCCTGCTGGGAGGCACATCGGTCCTGGCCGTCGGGGCGCTTGCCCAGACCGCACGAGCGAACCCTAACGGTACCTCCGCCGCCTGCGCCGGCCTGGTAGGCAGCCCGGGGACCATCCAGATCGGGACGGCCGGCGACTGCACCACGTTGAACAACCCGTCCGGCGGGGTCACCATCAACCTGGGCGGCTTGGCCACCATCCGCGCCGACGCCATCCTGGCGCAGTGCGTCGCCAGCTCCACCGGCGGCCCGCCCACCGCCACCGTGACGCTGGTCAACGCCACCATCCAGCTGTTGGCATTGGGTCTGCCGGTGGGCCAGCCCATCCCCTTGGTCTCGTCGCCGGGGCCGAACACGCCGGTCCTCAACCTCGGGCCCCTCCTCAGCGTGACGCTCAACAAGCAGCCGCCCGGGCCTCCTGCCCCAGCCCTGCAACCCGGACAGGTCGGCGCCACCGCCCTTGACGTGACCGTGCTGGGACTTGTCGGTGGTCCCCCGCTCATCCACCTCACGGTGGGCACCGTCACCTGTGGCCCCAACGCCGTCGTTGCGGCCGTGCCCGTGATCCCCACCAAGGGCATGCCCCTCGCTGCTCTGGTGGCCGTGATGGCGCTGGGCTCGGCGTGGGTCGTGCGGCGTCGCCACGCCGCTCGTGCCTGAGGCCAACCGGCCCAGCAGCAACGTCACCTCACTGGGCGAGCAGCTCCGGCGGGCGCTGGACTCCGCCGGTACCGACAGCAGTCCGACAGCAGGGCGCCTGATAGGCGCCCTGCTGTCTGCGTTGGCCAGCAGCGGCGGTGACGACCTCGTCGAAGCCAGCCTGGTACCCGACGCCGTCGGGCCCATCGGGTACGAGGTGCGGTGCTACGACATCGGCAGCATCGTCGCCTCGGCCAGCGTGCCCTGCGTCGACGGGGCGGAGGCCGTCCGCACCGCCATGGCCATGGTCGTCGGACCGGACCAGACCGTCGAGGTGGTGGCCCGAGAGCCAGGGGCCGAAGAACGTTGCGTGCTCATGCGCTCCTTCGACGGAGCACCGGTCTATGTCTTCGAGGACACGGCCCCGTCCCTCGAGCCCCGCCTCAGGGCTTCGGAGGGACGGTCGCCCTCCGTCGACGAACGCGAACCGCCCGCTGGTGCTCCGGTGGCGACATCGGCCGCTGACCGGCCGCCGGGGGCGCCCACGGCCCGACCCCCGGCGCCGGCGCACAGGACGGCCACGCCGGAGCCCGAGCCGGCCCGGTGGCCACGCCCGCCGACGGCGGGCCAGCCGGTAGGCCGCTGGGATGTGTTCGGCCCGGACGACGAGCCGACAGGGCCGATGGCCGTGATCCCCGCCCGCCAGCCGACGCCCCCGA
>JBBSHS010000106.1:0-7092 GCA_038232515.1 Acidimicrobiales bacterium | reverse complement strand
GGTCCTCCTGTCGCAGTGGTCGCCAGGATCCACGACGCGAACCTGGTGGCGTCCGCGGTCGACCCGGCGAGGGTCAATGCATCCACCGTCGGAGCAGCACGACGGAGCCAGGAGTACCGGTAGTCCCAGTTCCTGATGCCGCCGGCCTGTTCGGGAAGCGACGTGGTGGGAGCAGCGATGATCGCGCCGGTCGGGTGGTAGGTCAGCCCACGCTGCACCAGTCCGCTTTGCTGGATGAGGGGCGAAACCACGTGGTGCGCCTGTCCCCGGCCGGACCACTGCCGCCACGCCTGCAGGGTGAGATCCAGGCGTCGGCCGATCTCGTCCTGGGGCCACGGCAACGGTGTGGGGTCGCCCTGCAAGGAGTGTCCGAGTGCGAAACCGACCCGTCGACCACGGTGCAGGTGGATCCGCCAGTGGGCCTGACCGTCGGCGACGAGGTCGGGCGCCGGACCGGACAGCCACAGGCGGTCGGCGCCGCCCCCGGTGACGACGACGGCGTCCAGCGTGTCACCGTCGCTGGAGTCGAGCCGTGGGCGGACCAGGCCGTACTCGGGTCGTGGCGAGTACCGGACGGCCAGGTCGACCGATCCCTCGGTTGCCTCGGCCACGCGAACCAGGACGTGGGGGCCCCGGCTCCGAGGTCCTCGTCCGCCGCCTCGGGGGAGAGGACCAGTGCGTCGGTGACCATGACCATTCCGGCGGCCGTGGTGAATTGGGTCTCGAGCACCAAAGAGCCGGGCATGTAGCGGCGACGGACGTCGAACTCGGCGACCGGGTGGATCGACCAGTGACCAGCCTCGGCGTCGAGGATCCGGCCGAACACCGACGGCGAGTCGAAGCGGGGGAAGCACAGCCAGTCGACCGAACCCTCCCCGCTGACCAGGGCCGCCGAGTGGCAGTCGGACAGCATGCCGTAGTCGGCAATCGCACGGTCGGTCACGTTCGGGCAACGCGATGGTCAGGCAGGTTCGAACCGATCCCACGGCCACGGGTTCGTCGCCCCGTAGCGTTGGGTCACCGGCCCCACCGGTGACGACATCCGGCCCAAGAGCCCCGCCTCCACCCGCAGCACCACGGCGGGGAACAGCACACCGAACGGGTCGTAGCTCAGGCGGCCCTCGTCGCCGTGCGTCCCGGTGACGGATCCCCGGAACCGGTCGTCGCCGTCGACCAGGGTCGAGCACACATCGGCGGGCGGCATGGCCAGGACCATCCTGGTGGCGTGGGCGACGGCCGAGTCATCGAATGGCAGGTACAGCCCGTCTGGCGCCAGGACCAGCGACACCGACCCGGGCTCGCCGCACGGATCCATGGCCCGGCTGTCGACCTTCGCCGCCGTCGGCGTCGGCCGATCCTGATCGCTGGCCCAGGCGCACAGCACACCTCGAGGGGTGCCGTTGGCGTCGGACACGCGAGCCGACGCAACGGTGCCGGTGGCCGGGTCGGGGCAGAGGTCGAACCAGAGCCAGCTCACGACTGGGGGGGCTCCCAATCGGAACGGGAAGCCTGACTGATGGCCCGAAAGTCTTGGCGGAGCTCTTCGTTGGTGGCCCGCCCCCAGAACCAGTAGCCGTTGTAGACCCGATGGATGGTGAGGTCCGGTCCCAGCGTGAACATCGTCGGCAGGTACGGACGATGACTGGTGTCGGTCTTCTCCATCAGACCCAGGCGATCGATCCACTGCCGCTCCGCGTCGGACAGGAAGATCCATCTGGCGCCGATGCCGGCCCGGAAGGCGGCCTGCACCTCCGGAGGGTCGACGCTGACCGACACGAACCGGGTGTACGCCACCTCGGCCTCGTCCTGGAGGCCCACCAGATTGCGGAAGTAGGCCTGCTCCTTCGGGCACCACCACCCCCGGTAGAAGTGCAACAGCACCGGATCATCCGCGGCGAGCTGCGACAGGTGGCGCTGGTTCCCGGCGTGATCGGGCAGCACGAGATCCGGGAACGCGCGGCCGGCCACCAGATCTTCACCCATTATCCCCTTCTACCCCTGCCGCAGCGGGGCCAAGCGGGACCGCTCCTTACAGCTTTCGGAACGAAGGCGGACCACGCGCTGCCCGCAGCGCGCCCTCTGCTGGACGGCCATGCCGGCCCAAGTTTTCGGCGACACGTGGCCAGTTCTTACAGAACGCGGACAAGTCGGCTGAATCGGATTGGGGGGTAGATGGCGCCGGGGAGGCTGCTGAAGTGCCTGGACCGCGTGACCGGCGGGCGGCCACATCGATGACTCCCACCGCCCCGGCCCTGCACCGGCCAACGAAGCTCGACGGGTTGAGGCCGGTCTGGACCCCGTGTGGTCCCGGTGAGCACCGCCTGGTTGTCCGGACCTACGACGGCGCCGGCACGCCCCAGGTCGACAAGGACCGCACCAGCGGCCCCGAGGGCGCCACCGGGCTGCACAAGATCATGGCCCAGGTCGCCTGAGTGGCCGGTCGTGGCGCAGCGCTGATCGACGAGGTTCGGGCGGCGGCGTTCACCATCCCCACCGAAGGTCCCGAGTCGGACGGGACGCTGGAATGGACGGCGACGACGATCGTCGTGGCCGAAGTCGGTGCCGCCGGCCAGTGGGGCCTGGGCTACGCCTACGCCGAGGCGGGCGCGGCCGGCCTCGTCTCTCGGATGCTGAGCCCGGTGGTGGTGGGCCTCGACGCGCTGGCAGTCCCCGCCGCGTGGGCGGCCATGGTGCGCGCCGTACGCAACGTCGGACGGTCCGGTGTCGCCGCGAGCGCCGTCGCCGCCGTCGACGCCGCCCTCTGGGACCTGAAGGCCCGCGTGCTGGGGGTGGCGCTGGTCGACCTCCTGGGGCCGGTGCGAGATGGCGTTGACGTCTACGGCAGCGGC
Organism: Acidimicrobiales bacterium; assembly: GCA_038232515.1. Classification (GTDB taxonomy): domain Bacteria; phylum Actinomycetota; class Acidimicrobiia; order Acidimicrobiales; family JAUJNH01; genus JBBSHS01. The sequence continues at coordinate 4,243 of JBBSHS010000106.1, read as the reverse complement.
GGGTTCACCTCCTACGGCGCCAGCCAGGTGGCCGACCAGCTGGCGGCCTGGGTGGACCAGGGCATCGCCAGAGTGAAGATGAAGGTGGGCAGGGATCCGGCCGCCGACCAGAGACGCGTGGCCGCGGCCCGGGCGGCCATCGGCCCCGACTCCGAACTGTTCGTCGACGCCAACGGCGCCTATACACCGGCGCAGGCCGTGGGTCATGCCCGGGCCTTCGCCGCCCTGGGCGTTACCTGGTTCGAGGAGCCGGTCTCGTCGGACGATCTCGCCGGTCTGCGGCGCGTGCGCCAACGGGCCCCGGCCGCCATGGAGGTGACCGCGGGCGAGTACGGCTACGACGTGACGTACTTCGCCCGGATGCTCGCCGCCGGAGCGGTGGACGTGTTGCAGGCCGACGCCACGCGGTGTGGTATCACGGGTCTTGTGCAGGCGGCCACGCTGTGCCAGGCCCGGTCGATGCCCCTGTCCGCCCACACCGCCCCGGCCCTGCACGCCCACGTCGGCTGCGCCTTGGCGCCGCTGCGCCATGTCGAGTGGTTTCATGACCACGTGCGCATCGAGCGCATGCTGTTCGACGGCGTGCTCGAGCCCGTCGCCGGTCGGCTGGTGCCCGATCGTGACCGACCCGGCCACGGTCTCAGCTTCAAGCGGGCCGACGCCAAGCGCTGGGCGGTCACCGGATGACGGCGCCGTTCGAGCTGCGGGCCCGGGCCGACCGGCGCTTCATCTACAGCGGGTACTCGTTGCTGGTCGCCGACGCCCACGGCTCGGTCGCCGGCCAGGGTACCGAGGGCTTCTACGTCGAGAACACCCGCCTGCTGTGCCGACAGGACCTCACCGCCGACGGCGAGCCGCTGGTGCCGTTCGCAGCCAGCGCCACCTCACGCCACGGCTTCCTGGCCTATGCCGAGGTGGCCGGGGGTTCCCACGGTCCGGCGTCGAGCGTCTACCTGGAGATCACCCGATCGGTGAGCGACGAGGGCCTGCGCACCCGTATCCGCATCGAGAACTACGCCTTCGGCGACGACGCGCTGAGCGGCCCGGCCAGCTTCGCGCTCGGGATCAACCTGGCCGCCGACTTCGCCGACATCGAGGAGGCCGACAGCGGCAAGCGCATCCAGACGGCCGACGTGGACACCGCATGGGACGCTGACGCCCAGGAGCTGGCCTTCTCCTACATGCACCCCAAGCTCCGACACCGGGTCGTCGTGCGGGTCGAGCGCTCACCGGGCGCCGTCTCCTGGACTGGCACCGCCTTGGTCGTGCCCCTGACCCTGGTGCCCGGCCGTCCGGTCACCCTGGAGCTGTGCGCCGTCGCCCAGCTGGACCCAGTAAAGCCCGACTGTCGGGCCCGGCTGCTGACGGAGCGGGTCGGGTCGATCAGCACCATCGAGCGCGCCCTTCTCGACGAGGCGCCGTCGCTGATCTCCACCAACTCGACGGTGGCCCAAGCCTGGCAGACCGCCATCGAGGACCTGGCCTCGCTGCCGCTCGGCGTGCGCACCGGCCCGGCCACCCCCGTGGCCGGCCTGCCCATCTTCCAGCAGCTCTTCGGTCGCGACAGCCTCACCATCGCCGGACAGGCGGCGATGGCCATGCCGACCATGCTGCGCGACACCCTGCTCACCAACGCGGCCTGGCAGGGCGACCACGTCGACGACTGGCTCGACGAGGAGCCGGGCAAGATGCTCCACCAGGCCCGGCGGGGTCCGCTGTCGCTGCTCGGTGAGGATCCCTTCGTCCGCTACTACGGCGACTACACCGCCCCGGCCGACTTTCTGATCATGCTCGGGGTCCACCTGCTGTGGACCGGCGACCGTGGGGTGGCCGACGGTCTGCTCCCGGCCGCCCGCCGGGTCCTGGATTGGATGGAGCGCTACGGCGACAGCGACGGCGACGGTTTCCTCGAGTACCAGTCGAAGTCGGCAAAGGGCGTCCGCCAGCAGGGATGGAAGGATTCGGACGACGCCATCGTCGACGACGACGGCCACATCATCGAGCCGCCCATCGCCACCAGCGTGGTCCAGGCCTATGCGCTCTTCGGCCTGCGACTGGCGGCGGTGGCCTTCGCCGCCGCCGGACACGGCGTGGAGGCGGCCCGGCTGCTGCGACGCGCGACCACGCTCAAGAGCCGCTTCCACGCCGCCTTCTGGATGCCCGACCGCCAGTTCTACGCCATGGCCCTCGGCCCCGACGGCGCCCTGGTCCGATCGATCTCCTCCAACGGCGGCCACATGCTGGCCGCCGGCATCGTGCCCAAGGCGCTCGGTCCGGCCGTGGCCCGCCGCCTGCTCGAACCCGACCTGTTCAGCGGTTGGGGGGTGCGGACCCTGTCGTCGAACCACACCGCCTACAACCCGTTCAGCTACCACCGGGGCAGCGTGTGGCCGGTGGAGAACGCGTCATTCGCCCTGGGCCTGGCCCGCTACGGCTGCGTCGACGAGCTGCACCGCCTGGCCGGGGCCATGTTCGACTCGACCGAGCTGTTCGCCGGCAACCGGCTGCCCGAGGTGCTGGGCGGCATCACCCGCGATGCCGACCACGCCCACCCCGGCGTGTACCCCACCTCCAATCAGCCCCAGGGCTGGTCGGCCAGCGCCATCGTGGCCCTCGTCCAGGCCCTCCTCGGCCTGCAGGCAGTGGCCCCGCTCGGGCTCCTGCTCATCGACCCCCATCTGCCGCCGTGGCTCCCCGACGTCCGCCTCGAGGGCCTCCGGGTCGGCCCGGCCCGGCTCGACATCGAGTTCCGCCGGGACCGCTACGGCGAGACGTCGCACACAGTGACCGCTCTGCAGGGACGACTCCGGGTCCTGCGCCAGCCCCCGCCAGAAGCGAACGGCGTCTCGGTCGGACGCCGGGCCCGCATCGGCTTGGGATCGCTGATCCGGCAGAACCCCCAATCGACGAAGAGGACGTGACCATGAAGAAGATCGCATCCGAGCTCCTGGTGGAGCGGCTGATCGACTGGGGCGTCGACACCGTGTTCGGCCTGCCAGGCGACGGCATCAACGGGCTGACCGAGGGCTTCCGGCGTCACCAGGACAAGCTCCGCTTCGTGCTGGTGCACCACGAGGAGGCCGCCGCCTTCATGGCCACCGGCTACGCCAAGTCCACCGGCCGCCTCGGCGTGTGCCTGGCCACCTCGGGCCCGGGGGGCATCCACCTCCTCAACGGCCTCTACGACGCCAAGCTCGACCACGTGCCGGTGCTGGCCATCACCGGGATGCAGGGCCCCAAGCTGCTGGGCACCGGCTACCAGCAGGAGGTCCACCTCGATCGGCTGTTCATCGACGTGGCCGAGTACAACGCCATGATCCACGTACCGGTCCAGATCCCCACGCTGGTCGACAAGGCCGTCCGCACCGCTCTGTCCCGGCGGGGCGTGGCTCACCTGACCTTCCCGGTCGACATCCAGCAGGCCCCGGCCGACGCCGATCCGTGGGAAGGGGGCGCGCCGGCTCGGACCCCGCAAACGGCGCCGACGTATGTGCCGTCGCACAGCGTTCCTCGAAACGCCGACCTGGCCCGGGCCGCCGCCGTGCTCAACGAGGGCACGAAGGTGGTGATGCTCGTCGGCGCCGGCGCACTGGGGGCCGGCGCCGAGGTGCTGGCGGTGGCCGACCGTCTGGCGAGCCCCGTCGTCAAGACCCTGTCGGGCAAGGCGGTGGTGGCCGACGACCATCCCCTCACCACGGGTGGCATCGGCCTGCTCGGGACCCGGCCGTCGGAGGAGGCCATGGAGAACGCCGACACCCTCCTCATGGTGGGCACCAACTTCCCCTTCACCAAGTTCCTCCCGGAGGCCGGGGTGCGCACGGTGCAGATCGAGGCCGATCCCACCCGGGCCGGCGACCGCATCCCCACCGAGGTTCCGCTGGTGGGCGACTCGGCCGAGACACTGCAGGCGCTGCTGCCGCTGCTGAGCCGTCGCGACGACCGGGGGTTCCTGACCACCGCGCAGGCGGCCATGGCCGACTGGCGCCAGAAGATGGCGACCCTCGAGGGCGACGATCGCGATCCCATACAACCGCAGTTCCTGATGCGCGTCGTCGACCGCCTGGCCGACGACGACGCCATCCTGTCGGCCGACTCCGGCACCATCGCCACCTGGGCCGCCCGCCACTTCGACATCCGCGGCGACCGCCAGTTCATGCTGTCGGGGAACCTGGCCTCCATGGCGCCCGGTCTGCCGTACACGATCGCCGCCCAGATCGCCCACCCCGGCCGCCAGTGCATCGCC
>JBBSHS010000105.1:0-7467 GCA_038232515.1 Acidimicrobiales bacterium | reverse complement strand
CACCCCGTCGGCCCAGCAGTAGACGTAGTCGACGTCGGCCAGGCTGCGCCGGGCGAAGTCCTGCTGCTCTTCCTGCCCGGTTTTGGTCATCCGGGTGACCACCGAGGCCGACAGCCCGGCATCGGACCCGAAGAACTCGGCGAGCGCCGGAGCGAAGTCGCCCGAGCTCATCCCGTGCAGGTACATCAACGGCAGCACCTCCGACACCTTCGGGCTCTTGCGGCACCACGGGGCCAGGATCTCGCTGCGGAACCGGCAGCGTTCCCCAGTGACCTCATCGATCCGCTTGTCGTTCACCCTCGGCGCCTCGACCTCGATCGGCCCCGCCCCCGTCGCCACCACCCGCGGCCGGGCCCGCCCGTTCCCCACCACCAGGCGGTGACCGTCCACGTCGCGCTCCTCAGCCAACGACGCCAAGTAGGCGTCGCGTTCGGCCTCCAGGGCCGCAGCCAGCATCCGGCGGGCCCCCAACCGGCAGATCTCGTCCAGGGCCAGCGTCACCTCCACGCTGGCACCGTCATCAACAACTACTCTCAACATCGGCGTTCCTTCCTCGCCGGCGTTGGCACGCCGGCCCTCGTGTTCGGTCAACGAGGAAGGTACGCCGCGCCCCCAGTCAGATGGCCGACCCACAAGTTCTGGTTATAACTCGTCATGAGCACGGGCTATGCGATCGCCTACCGGTTGGGCGTCACGCCGTGGGAGAGAGCCGGACGGGAAGCGACGGCCCAGTTCAACGCCCTGCTCGACCGTGAGCAGGAGGGCGATCCGCCCTTCGGGCGGGCCCTGGACATCGGGTGTGGCACCGGTGACCACGCGGTCAACCTCGCCCGGCGAGGATGGGACGTAACCGGCGTCGACTTCGTTCCCCGCGCCCTGCAGGCGGCGCGTGCCAAGGCGACGGAGGCGGGCGTCAACGTCCGGTTCCTGCACGCCGACGTCACGGCCGTGGCTGAACAAGTGGGTGGTGGCTACCGGTTCCTGCTCGACGTCGGGTGCTTCCACGGTCTAAAGCCCGTCCAACGGCCCGTCTACGCCCAAGAAGTCAACGCCGTGAGCGCACCCGGAGCCACCATGCTGATGCTCGCAGTCCAGCCCGGCCGTCGACCTCCGTTCCTCCTGCCCCGGGGAGCGTCTCGTGAGGAGATCGAGGCCACCTTCATGGGGTGGACGGTGGTCACCGACGACGCCGCCGACACCACCGGTATGCCGTCGCCGCTCAAGCGCACCGCACCTCGCTTCTTTCGGCTGCGCCGCAGTGGCTGACCACCGGTCCCAGGAGAGTGCTGCGCCGGCCGGCACGGGACGAGAAGCCTGCCAGGGGGGCCGGGGTACCGCGGCCTGAACGTTGAGCACACCGGGCGAAATGCCGTGCGTCCTCGGTCGCGGCACCGCGCCGCCCGAGCGGTATCGGCCGAGGCCGGTCGCACCGCACACGGTGTCCGCTGGCCCTCGCATTTCGGAGTGGCCCCCGCCGGGCGCTCTTGAGCGGTTGCCGGTGCGCTGGTCCAGCGTGATTGTGCGGGCCGCCACCGGCTGCGTGTCCCAGCCACGGTTTGAGCGGTCCGGGGCATCAGCGCTTCATGAGCCGGTCGTGGAGCGGCGCGTTCGGCGTCACTCGTCGCTCGGGAGTAGCTGTCGCACTTCCAAGGATGTGAGACAGCGCCCGGTGAGACACCCCGACAAATCGCAGTACGCGGTTCTTCGTCTCACAAGTCGGTCCGAAACTCATCGTGTCATCGACCGTGACCACGCCGACTTCTGGAACACCGTGAGCATGGCGGTGGTCGGCTACGCACGAGTCAGCACCGACCACCAGTCTCTCGAAGCCCAACACGACGCATTGAGCGGGGCCGACTGCGAACGGATCTTCACTGACAAGCTCTCCGGCACGCGCGACCACCGCCCCGGCTTGAGTGCCCTTTTGGACTACGTGCGGGCCGGCGACACCGTGGTGAAACGTGGCGCTCGACCGGCTGGGACGGTCACTCTCGTCGGTCATCCGCACATCGGGCAGCTCACCGAGGCAGGGGTACTCCTGCGCTCGATCCGCGAGGGCATCGATTACTCGACACCCACCGGCCGGATGTTGGCGGGGATCTTCGCCGCCCTCGCCGGCTACGAGCGGGAGCTGATGCACGAACGGGCCGCCGCTGCACGAGAAGCGGCCCGCCTACGCGGTCGCCACACCGGCCGACCACCTCGGCTCAGCGCAGCCCAAGCGCGACAGGTCCGCTCCCTCCGAGCAGGTGGGGAGTCCATCACCGAACTGGTACGAACCTTTGGGGTGTCCCGTGCAACGGTCTACCGGGCCCTCCAGCCGATCGAGCCGGACCTCACCTCCCAGTAGCTGACCGGGCCTCAACGGTTGGCGACCGTGCCGGCTATCGGTGTGAAAACCGTGCCATTTATCGATGAAGATCACACCCTCATCAGGCGAAATCGACGACCAGACGAATGGGTTGTCCCAGAAAGGACTAGGCATGACAGGGACGGCCGCGAAGGCACTTTGCGGTCAACGCCTGCCTCCAGTGCCCGTCCAGCAGGGATGACATGGATGTCGACGAAGTCGTGACGCAGCCGTTGGGCCATCCGCCCGGTTTCATGGGATTCGTGGCTGGCGCCGCTGTCCGCATCACGTCGTAATGGCCAAGGCCCCGCCGGCTCGAGCGTTTCGGACCGCAATCCGCCGTGGGGCTCCTGATCGAGGCGAGGAAACAGGCATGCCCGATTTGGTCAGGCGACGATGTCGACCGGGGTGCCGGAGGGGGCCAGGTCGACCATCTTGAGCCAGGTGCCGTTCAGCATGCGCACGCAACCATGGCTGACCGTGCCACCGATCAGGCCCGGGCTGTTGGTTCCGTGCAGGGCGATCTCACCGACCCCGCCGCCGAAGGTGTGGTACACGTCCGAGAAGCCGGCCACGCTGAGTTGGCCGGCACCGTAGACGCCGGTATCGGGGTTGAGGCGCACCACGCCGTCAACGAAGAAGTTCCCGACAGGAGTGGGCCCGCTGGGGGCGCCGATAGCCACCCGGTCCTGTAGGAGCTGCTCGTCGCCGTGCAGCACGGTGACCCGGCGGGCACCCAGCTCGACCAGGATGTGGTTGTCCACGGTGCGCAGGGCGACGTCGCTGCGGTGCACCCAGGCGGTGGCGCCGTTGGGCCGTGTGGGGATCTGCACATTCAGCCAGTCGCCCTGATCCCCCCGCACCAGGAAGACCAGGGGAATGCCTTCACCGGTCGGATTCTTGAGGGTGCGCCCGCCCGGCCAGGCCACGTCCGGCGACTGGAACAGGGCCACGACGGGCACGGCCGCGTCGGCCACCTCGAACGACAGAGGCGTGGATGGCGGCAATGCCACCGGCACCGTCACGGGCGCCGGAGCCGGGGGGGCTGCTCGGGCGTGGCCGCGGGTGAACAGGTGGCCCGTCGCCTGCAGCACGAGGCCGACGGCCAACACAACCAGCACCAGGACAGGCAGCTGGCGCCGTACCCGAAACCGCACGGCCGCGAGCCTACCGGCTGGCCACCGTCACGCGGCTACGCCACGATCGCCATCCACGATCGACTCGGCCCGCTCCAGCGGCCCTGGAGCTGGGTTGAAGACGGGCCTCCGGCCCCGCCAGCGCGGGACGACCAACAGCGCCCTCCGGGACCGGCCACCCGGGCGCTTGGACTTCTGGCGACCCGACGGCCAGAGCCGGCCCGATAGCGGCGACCAGGCTGTCGAGCACCCGGACCGCGGCCGTCGGCTCGTCTGGCAACGATCTGCCCAGCGCCCGGCGGACAGCCTCAGGATCGAACTACGGGAACGCCGGGGCCTGCACCGTGGGGAGCGTCTGCACGAGGCGTCCAACCGGCTCCGCAGGGAGCCGGGCCGCCAACCCGTCCGCAGAGGATCGCCCGTGAGACCGCATCGCTCATGTCACCCCCGGAGCCGCCACGCGCAGGCCGACACGGCTCGCCGCCACCAGCAGCCGCTCGTCGTACGCAACAAATGCTTCAAGGACCTCGTGCGTAACCGACACGACATGCTCGGCTGTGGCCACATGGATGGCGTCGAGCGAGCGTAGATCGGAGTCCTCGTAGGCCGATGCCCGAGCGATCACCGAAGGCGACACCGTCACTGCCCCGATGCCGCGAAGTACCTCGATGGCGCGATCGGCCCTTTCCGGAGCACTCCTCCGGGTGGCACGCAACAGTTCCACCTCGATCAGCACCGAGGAGAGCACCCGGACCTCCGAGCGTTGCTCGAGCCACAGGGAGAGCTCAACGCTGTGCGCTTCCCGTCGGACGAGCTTCATGGCCCCTGAGGTGTCGAGATAGATCACCGCGTCGTCACCAGCGGCCATCCCCGTAGCGATCCTGGAGGATCGCGTCCAGTCCGGCGGAATCTGACGAAGTCGGCTCAGACTCACAGAACAGCGGGAGCAAGCCGCTCGCCGGGCGCAGCTGGCCCGACTCGATCAAGGTGCCGAGAGGGTCCGGCTGAGCAGGCTGGATGATTGCCACGGGCGTGCCATTGCGGGTGATCTGCACTCGTTCGCCCGTCTCAACGCGGGCCACCACATCGGCGGTGTGCTGGTTCAGCTCACGGATCGGGATCTGTCGCATGCGGCAAGTGTAGTACGACCGCGTCAGACCCGAGGGTGGCGACGTCAGGCGGCTCCTCGGCCCCGTCGATGATCCGACAGGCGCTGACCACCAGCTCGGCCCGGCAGGCGGCCCTGCCCTGCCCGGGCGGCCGGCAGCGCTTGCAGGCCCGGAGACCGTACTGCTCGGCCTGGGCCGCGGTATAGAAGCAACTGACGTTCTCACGTTTGGGCCGCCGGGCCGGGCGCGACGGCCGGGAGAACACACCGGTGGCATCACGCCGTGGAGGAACGTCCCCTCGGCGGCTGGTCACGGGCTTCCACGGCGACGCAGCGCTCGTCGGGCGTGGGCGCCGACTGCAGCCCGCGGGTCATGGCTCAATGTGCACCTGGTGTCGACGGGCGCACTCCGATCCTTGCGGTGGAACTCAGCGTCCCAGCGCCCAGCTCGCCGCACCAGGTCACGCATTCGCATGACGATGTGCGCACAACTGTCCCGAGCTGCGCGGTGGTTGGCCAGCACCCGACGGACGGTAGAGGCGCATGCTGATGGCTTGTCGTACCAGCGCGGCCGGGGCGGCCACAACCCGGTGGGAAGGCGAATGCGGTACGAACTTCTCGTCGACCGTGTCGATTGGTCGCGGCCTGGAGCCTGTAAGTAGCGTGCCGGAAATGACAGAATCCGGCACGTACAAATTCGGTCCTTCCGACGGCCACCTATACCTGCGCGTCTACAAAGACGGTATGGCCAAGGCCATGGGCCACGACCTGGTGCTCGAGGTGACCGACTGGTCGGCTGAGGCCGTGGTGGCCGACGACCCGACCAGCTCCACCCTCACGGCCGTCGCCAAGACGGCGTCCATCGAGATCAAAGAGGGCACCGGTGGGGCCAAGGCCCTGTCCGACAAGGACAGGAGCGACATCAAGAAGAACATGGAGGACAAGGTCTTCAAGGCTCACAAGAGCGGCGAGATCACCTTCCGGTCGAGCGCCGTGCAGGCATCGGGTGAGAACGGGCACAGCGTCACGGGCGATCTCACCATCGCCGGAACCACCAAGCCGGTCACCGTGGACGTCACCGTTGCCGGTTCCAAGGCCACTGCCACTGTCACCATCCAGCAGACGGCGTTCGGGCTCAAGCTCTTCTCCGCCATGATGGGCGCCCTCAAGGTCAAGGACACGGTAGAGATCGAGGCCGAGGTCTCCCTTCCCTAGTCAGAGGGTTCCAGATGAGGACGTGAGCTCAATCGGGGGGTCGCCAGCCGGTCGCCTATTGAGCTCGCGTCCCCGGCGGGGGCATCGGGACGCAGGCTCAGCCGGGTGCACAGGACGGCGGCGGCCACGGTGATCAGCGTGCAGGTCCACAGGCTCACCAAGTACCAGGCGTGCACGGAGCCGGGCACGGCCCTGTCGACCAGGCGGGTGATCCTGGCTTTCTCGCCGATACGGCCGGTCGGGATGTCCGCCTCGTAGAGGATGCGGGTGATCCAGGGCACGATGGTGAGCGCCACCGCCACCACCTGCTCGGCCCGACCGGCCATCAGCGCCAGCCCGATGAGGGCCACGTTGGTCAAGGCGTAGTACTCAGGGTCGACGTGGTAGAAGACGACCCAGGTCCACAGCAGGGCGGCGGTGACGAGCGCCCAGAGCCGCGCCGGGCTGGGGCTCAGCCGGCGGCGCCCGACCCCCAGCAGCAGGCAGATCACGACGACGGCGACCAACAGCTCGGACACCCGTCGCGCCGTCTGGAGGCTCACCAAGTCGGTGTGGAACAAGGCCAGCGTCCAACCGTTGACGCCGAAGGTGGGGCTCGGGTCGAAGGTGACCAGTGGGGGGTGCTGGCCTCGGGTCAGGGCTGCGAGGGTGACCCACCCGTAGGCGGCGGCGGGGGCCACCAGGCCGGCGGCGGCCCGGCGCAGAAGAGTCCCCCACGGGACCAGGACCACGAGCGCCAGCAGAGGAACGGCCAGGAAGATCTTTCCGGCGGCCACGCCCACCCCGCACAGCACCAGCGCCGACGGCCACCTCCTGGTGCCGACCAGCCACAGTACGGCCACGACGAAAACGGCGGCGATGACTTCGTCCTGGGCGGCGACGACAGGCGTGTACCAGCACGTGGGCAGCACGACGACGGCCACGAGGGCCCAGCGGCGGCGGTGGGCCGGCACCAGGGCCCGTAGGGCGGCCCAGGCGAACCCACAGCCGATGGCACTCCACACGACCAGCCCCAGGCGCAGGGCGGCCATGTCCGACACGGCCCATGAAGCCGGCAGGACGGCCGCGGCAATGAGCAGGCCCAGCAGCGGAGGGTGTTGGCCGTAGGTGGCGGTCCTGCCGCCCAGGACCTCCAGGGGATGGCGGGCCAGCCCCATGAGCATGGGCGCGTCGAGAGTGAACTCGCGGCCGCCGGTCAGGCGCAGGACGGCCGCCAGCAGCACGAGTTGGCTGAGGAGGCAGAGGGCCACGAATGTCATGGCTTCGGCCCGACCGGAGATGCCTTTGCGTTCAGTGGCCGGCTGGAGGCGGTGCCGTTCGCCGAGCGGGCCCCCGACGCCGTCCACGATCCCGAAGTGTTAGCGCGACAGGGCCAGCCACCGGCACCGCCTCACCAGGCGCAGCCTGTCACCTGGGACCAGCTGGGTAGGCGGCCGCCCCAGGCCTGATCATCCAAGGCGTCGCTTCCACCCTGGTTCAGTCACCGGTCCGTCCGTCCGTCCGTACGTTCCGTGACAGACCGACGGAGGCCGGGCTGTCCCGCCTGAAGGAGAGCCCGTTCAGTTGTCCTGTTTCTCGGCATCGCCTTCACGCACCGACGGAACCTCGGGCGACGGCGCCCCTCGGTCCTTGGCCACCGCCCGGTCGGCCTTCTTCCT
>JBBSHS010000104.1:0-7730 GCA_038232515.1 Acidimicrobiales bacterium | reverse complement strand
GTCCCGTGGGCGACGGACGGTCACCCCCTCCGCGTAGGGTGGCAGCGTCGGCGACCGTCGGGGCCGCCCACCAACCCATTGCTGTGGGCCTTTATGGGGGTGGGTAGACGTCGTCATCGTCTCCTCACCCCCATTTGGGTCCACCCGAACCTCAAGAGGGTGACGTGGATCCCTTCGATCGCCTCGACTCGTGCGCCCGCCGCGCCCACGACGTGTTCACCCGATCGGCAGCGCTTTGCGCCGGAGTCACCGCGGACCAACTCCGCTGGCACTCGCAGGCCGGTGGGCGCTGGCGCCGCTTCGAGCACGGAGTGTGCGCCCGGTTCAGGTGGGACGACATCGTCTTCCATCCCCAAGCGACCATCCGGCGCCTCCACCAGCTGGTCGTCCCGACCGCCGCTTGAAGGTCGTCGTGGGTTTGGAAAAGCGGAAGGGCGGGTACGACCGGGCTCAGCCGTGCAGGATATGGAGGTCGTCGGCGGTGGCGCCCCGGCGGCGGCGGAAGATGGCCACGATGATCCCGAGGCCGACGACGACCTCGGCCGCGGCCACCACCAGCACGAAGAAGACGGCGGCCTGTCCGTTGACGTCGCCCAGCTGACGGGCGAAGGTTACGAAGCTCAGGTTGACGGCGTTGAGCATCAACTCCACGCACATGAACATCACCAGCACGTTGCGGCGCACCAACAGGCCAACCGCTCCGATCGTGAACACCAGCGCGGCCAGCACCAAGTAAGGGCCGGAGCTGACGGTCTGGGCGTGGTCGGGGACGGCGGTGGCGAGCGCGGCTGCGAACGCCGTCACGTCGACACCTCTTCCATCTCGTGCTCGGCCCGGCCGACCGAGTCGGGACGGCGAGCCAGCACGACGGCGCCGACCACGGCGATGACGAGCAACACCGAGGTCGCTTCGAAGGGGAACAGGTAGCGGGTGAAGATCACCTGGGCCAGCTGGGCCACGTTCTGCTGGTGGGTGTCGACGGCGTTGATGCCGGGCTGCAGCGCCGGGTCGGCGATGTGGCCGAAGTGGACGCCGGCCAGCAGGCCGAGCTCGGCCAGGAGCAGCAAGCCGAGCAGGATGGCCACCGGTCGTTGCGCGGTCAGGGGTTCGGCTTCGATGGCCTCGCTCTTGTCCACCCCCAGCAGCATGATCACGAACAGGAACAGCACGACGATGGCACCGGCGTAGACGATCACCTGCACCACAGCCAGGAACTGGGCCTGCTCGGACACGAACAGGATGGCCACCCCGAACAGGGTGACCACGAGCGACAGGGCGGCGTGCACCGGATTACGGGACAGGACGACGCCCAGGGCGCCGGCCAGGACCGTGGCGCCGGCGACGACGAACACGAGGAGATCGGCGAAGCCAACCTGTTGGAGCAGTGCGAGCACGGCGAGCATCAGTGGCCCGAGCCCGGCGGAGTGACGGGTTCGCTCGGAGCGCCGTGTCCGGCGTGGCCGTTCCCGCCGTCAGCCGAGTGGTGGCGGTGGCCGCGCTGGGCGCCGACCACGGCATTGTGCTGCACGCCGGCGATGGTGAGGTCGCCCTTGTCAGCCCGGTCGGCGGCACCTTCGGCGCCCTGGGCCTGCTCCGGCGGCCGAGTCCCCCAACCCAGCTCGGTCGACCACTGGACCCGTCCGGTGAAGTCGGCATCGCCGCCGGGCGACGTGGCCCGCATCCACGCCGAGGTGTTGGCCACGCTGGTGCCCCGCCAGTCCTCCCAGGGCAGCTCTTTGGGGCTGCCGTCGTCGTCCACCAGCAGCTCTTCCTTGGTGTAGATGGCATCCTCGCGGTTGGTGAAGGAGAACTCGAACAGCTTGGACTCGGTGATGGCCTCGGTGGGACAGGCCTCGACGCACATGTCACAGTGGATGCAGCGCAGGAAGTTGATCTCGTAGACGAAGCCGAACCGTTCCCCCGGGCTGACAGGGGCGTCGGGCAGGTTGTCCTCGCCCCGCACGTAGATGCACCGGGCCGGGCACACGCCGGCGCACAGCTCACAGCCGATGCACTTCTCCATGCCGTCGTCGTACCGGTTGAGCACGTGACGGCCGTGGAAGCGTTCGGCCTTGGGCCGCTTCTCGTCGGGATAGGAGAAGGTGACCTTCGACTCGGCCACCAGGACCTTGCTGGTGATGGCGAAGCCCTTGAAGAAGCCCATCAGGCCGCCCTTCTCGCACGCTTCGGTTCTATGGAGTCGTCGAGCTCACCGACCTGGCGGCCGACGGCGAGCGCCCGCAGCAGGCCGACGTAGACGACGATGCCCAGCACCGCAATGGTGCCGACGACGAACGTGCGCCGGCCGGCGCTGTCGCCGTCGGTGGCCAGCAGCGAGGCCACCAGCAGCAGCCATCCGAGCGACAGGGGGAGAAGCCGCTTCCAGCCAAGGTCCATCAGCTGGTCGTAGCGGAAACGGGGCAGCGTCCCCCTCAGCCATACGGCCCCGAACAGGAACACCAGCATCTTGGCAAAGAACCAGACGAGGCCCCAGAGCCATTCAGGGCCGATGATCCGCGGACCGGCAGGACCGCCCAGGAAGAGGGTCACGATGACGCCCGCCATCGTCACCAGGTTCAGGTACGAGGCCAGGTAGAACAGGGCGAAGCCGATGGAGCTGTACTCGGTGTTGAAGCCGGCCACCAGCTCGGATTCCGCTTCCAGCAGGTCGAAGGGCGGCCGCTCGATCTCGGCCAGAGCGGCGATGGTGAAGATGACGAAGGGCACCAGGCCCAGCCGGACGAGGTTCCAGTTGGGTAGCAGGTGCAGGGCCCCGACGCCCACGGCCTGGTTCTCGACGATGTCGCTGGTGTACAGCGAGCCCGTGTACAGCACGACGGCGGCCACGCTGAGGCCGAGAGCGGCCTCGTAGCTCACCATCTGGGCGCTGGCCCGCACCCCGCCCAGCAGCGGGTACTTGGAACCTGACGACCAGCCGGCCAGCATCACGCCGTACACGGCGATCGACGACATGGCCAGCACCAGCAGGATGCCGATGGGCGGGTCGGCCAGTTGCAGGTAGGTGTCGTGGCCGAAGATGTGCACGGGACGCACGGAGAAGGGGATGACCGAGAAGCTGACGAGGGCGGGCACGAGGACGAGATAAGGGGCCATCCCGTAGACGCCACGGTCGGCCTTGTCGGGGTGCACGGGTTCTTTGAAGAACAGCTTGATGCCGTCGGCCAGCGTCTGGAACAGGCCCGCCGGTCCGGCCCGGTTGGGCCCGACCCGGTTGGCCATGAAGGCGATGACCCGCCGCTCGAACCACACCATCAGCATCACGCTGACGAGGGCGACGGTGAAGGTGAGGACGCATTTGAGCACGACGATGAGGATGACGGCCAGGTCCACGCCCTTGGAGAACAGCGGGTCGCCGGCGGCCATCAGCGCGTTCACCGCCCCTCCCTCGCTGCACGGGCCCGGCCCAGCCAGCTCATGGACAGACTCCGGGACCGTTCATCGAAGCTCAGCCTGGCACACGGTCACGACAGGGTTTCGAGTCGGATGTCGGTGACCGGGCTGGCGGCGTCTATGAGGTCGCCGGCCACCACCGTGGCCCCGGCGCCGTTCCAGGACACGAAGGCGGCGCCCATGGGCACGGTGGGGTCGACTTCGACGACCATAGTGGTGGTCGTCCGGGCGCTGACGACCCGCGCCGAAGCCCCCGACGACAACCCCAGCCGGGCCAACTCGCTCGGGTGGACGTGCACCGAGGCGGGAGCGGCCAGCCCGGCCAGATGGGGCGAGTGGGCGACCAGGGTGCCGCCGTCGTACAGAGAACGGGCCGAGACCAGGCGCAGGCTGTACCGGTCCGGCTTGGGCGGGCTGATGGCCGTCGTCTGGAAGCCGCTGAGCACTACCGGGGAAGGCATCGCCGGGGCGGCACGCTCGATCGTGGCCGGCCGGCCGGTCTGTGCACCGGCCTGGCCGTCACCGGTGGACCCGTCGTTGTCGCCGTCGTTGTCCGACCCGCCTGCCACCCGCTCGTCCATGGCCACGGCCGTGACGGGCACGGCGTGGGCTTCGGCTGCGGCCACCCCGGGCGTCGACATGGGATCGACAGGCCGGACCCCTGGCGCGTCGTCCTGCAGGGCCATCTCGCCGGTGTCGCCGCTGCTCGGTGGCGACCCGGTCGCCACGTGGGGAGCCAGCGGCACGACGACCCCGTCGCGGTGACCACGGGAATCCAGCACGGCCCGGGTGAGCCCGGCGTGGCTCGGCGCCAGCATGGCGATCTCGTCGAAGAGCTCCTCGATGGTCTCGACCCCCAGGTCGGCACCCAGCGCCTCGGCCAGCTCGACGGCGATCATCCAGTCGGGCCATGCCACGCCCGGCGGCACGATCTTCTGGCCCAGTCGGGTGACGCGGCCCTCGAGGTTGGTCGTGGTACCCGGTCGTTCGCTGTACATGGCCGCGGGCAGCACCACGTCGGCCTGCGCCACCGATGCCGTGAGGAACGTGTCGACCGCCACCACGAAGCCGGCACCGGTCAGGGCCCGGCGGGCCAGTTCGCGGTCAGGCAGGTCGGCCATCGGGTCTGCGCCCAGAAGGATCATTCCCTGCACCTTGGCGCTGGCCGCCTGCCGGCAGATGCCGAGGGCATCGAGCCCCCTCCCCGGGGGGACCGAGCCCCACGCCGCCGTGTACCACTCCCGACCGTCCTCCAGCGTCACCGAACCGGGCAGGAGGCCCGGGGCGAGGCCCATGTCGAGGGCGCCCATGACGTTGGCCCGGCGCAGGGCGGGAAGGAACCTGATCCCGGCGTCGGCTTCGTGGATGGCAGAGGCGGCGGCGGCGGTGTGGTCGGCGGAGTCCGCCAGTGACTGGCGGCCCAGTACCACGACGATGTCCTCTGCCCCGGCCAGCATCTCCCGGGCCCGGGCCAGGTACCCGGCGGGCACGCCCCCGACCGCATCGCCCGGAGTCGTCTGGCCGATCAGGCTGCTCACGACGGCGGCCGTCTCCCCGGCCAGATGGGGCAGGGTTACTGCCGCGTAGGGGGTGAAGCCGCTGAGCCGGGGCGTGACCTCGACCACCTTCAGACCATGGTCGACCACTGCCTCGCGCAGTCGCAGGTACAGGATGGGCAGCTCCTCTTTCAGGTCCGGTCCGAGGAGGATGATGGCGTCGGCGTGGCAGGCGTCGTCGATGGTGGCCCGAGGCAGGCCCAGCACTGCCTCCGCAGGCAGGCCGTCACCCAGCTGGCAGTCGACGTTGTCGGTGCCCAGCACGCCCTTGGCCAGCTTGGCCCAGGCGTAGGCGTCCTCGTTGGCCAGGCGGGCCCCGCCGAGGACGGCGACGGAGTCGGGCCCGTGCAGCTCCCGGGCCTCACGGAGCCCCTTGGCGGCGGCGTCGAGCGCCTCTCCCCAACTGGCCTCGACCAGCTCGCCGTTCTTGCGCACCAACGGGTGGGCGATGCGCAGGGCATCGTTGACGGCCTCGAAGTCGAACCTGCCCTTGTCGCACAACCAGCCGTGGTTCACCGGTTCGGAGTCGAGGCCCAGATAGCGGGTGAGCCGGTTGGACGACGACTGCACCGCCACCCGACACCCGACCGAGCACGACGTGCACGTGGACTCCACCTGCTCGATGTCCCACGGGCGGGCCCGGAAGCGGTAGGGCGACGCCGTGAGGGCGCCGACCGGGCAGATCTGCACCGTGTTGCCGGAGAAGTACGAGGTGAAGGGCTGACCCGGGAAGATGTTGACCTCGACCTTGTCGGCCCGGGACTGGAAGTCGATCTGAGGGTCGCCTGCCACCTCGGCCGCGAAGCGGGTGCAGCGGGCGCACTGGATGCACCGCTCCCGATCGAGCAGCACCAGCTCGGATAGGTTGATGGGCTTCTCCCAGTGGCGCTTCTCTTCCACCATGCGGGTCTCAGCGGGCCCGTAGGACAGCGTCTGGTCCTGCAGCGGGCACTCACCGCCCTTGTCGCACACCGGGCAGTCGAGCGGATGGTTGATTAGCAGGTACTCGAGCACCCCGTCCTGGACCTTCTTCACCCCTGGGCTGGTCGTGGATATCTTCTGGCCGTCGGCCACGGGCACGAAGCAGGCCGGCGTCAGTGCCGGGCCGCGCGGGCCGTCCAGCTCGATCAGGCACATGCGGCACATGCCCACCGGCTTCATGCGCGGGTGGTAGCAGAAGCGCGGGATGTAGACGCCGGCCCGCTCGGCGGCGGCGATGATCATCTCACCCTTGAGGGCCTGCACGTCGTGGCCGTCGATGGTGATGGTGACCGTCTCAGCCGGAGGGGGCTTAGGCATACGGGCAGGCACCTTCCTTGATGTGGACCAGGAACTCGTCCCGGAACATCCTGATGGCCGAGTGGACGGGCGACGGTATGGACGGGCCCAGGGGGCAGATGGTGGTCTGCTTGGGGGGCCAGGTGAGACCAGGGGCGATGTTGTCGCACACGTCGAGAAGAAGGTCGAGGTCCTCCTCCCGACCCGAACCCTCCTCGATCCGGCGCATGATCTTGTCGAGCCAGCCCGAACCCTCACGGCAGGGCGTGCACTGGCCGCACGACTCGCGGGCGAAGAACCGCACCAGCCGCCAGGCGGCCCGCACCATGCAGGTGGTGTCGTCCATGACCACGATGGAGCCGGAGCCCAGCATGGAGCCCAGCTTGCCCACCTCCTCCTGACCCAGCGGGGTGTCGAGCAGGTCGGGGCCGAACCAGTAGGACGATGCCCCTCCGGGAATGAAGGCCTTGACGGCGTGGTCGTCGCGGACTCCGCCGCCCAGCTTGGGATCGAAGATCAGCTGGCGGAAGGTGGTCTTGACCATCTCGACCTCGTAGTTGCCCGGGTTCTTCACGTGGCCGGACAGCGCGAAAAGGCGGGTGCCGGTCGAGCGGCCCTCGCCCAGGTCGGCGAAGGAACTGCCGCTGTTGGTGAGTATCCACGGGATATTCGCCATCGTCTCGACGTTGTTGACGATGGTGGGCTCGTCGTACAGGCCCATGGCCGCCGGGAAGTAGGGCGGCTTGATGCGGGGGAAGCCGCGCTTGCCCTCGAGGCTCTCGAGCAGGCCAGTCTCGTCGCCACAGATGTAGGCGCCGGCCCCGCTGTGCACGACGACGTCGATGGAGAAGCCGGACCCGAAGATGTCGTTGCCGATGGCTCCGTAGGCGTAGGCCTCGTTGACGGCCTCGGTCATGCGCTCGATGCCGAGGGCGAACTCGCCGCGCACGTAGATGAAGGCCTGCGTCGCCTGGTTGGCATAGGCCGTGATCAGCGCCCCCTCGACGATCTGGTGAGGGTTGGTCTCGATGAGCATGTGGTCCTTGAAAGTGGCCGGCT
Organism: Acidimicrobiales bacterium; assembly: GCA_038232515.1. Taxonomy (GTDB): domain Bacteria; phylum Actinomycetota; class Acidimicrobiia; order Acidimicrobiales; family JAUJNH01; genus JBBSHS01. The sequence goes on along the minus strand of JBBSHS010000104.1, from coordinate 426 downwards.
CGCTCTCGTCGCCGTTGACGACGAGGTAGCGGGTCGGCGCCTTGCGCAGCATCGACCACTTGCGGCCGGCCTCGAAGCCGGCACCCCCGCGGCCCAGGAGGTTGGCCGTCAGCACCTGTGCGGTGACGTCCTCGGGGTGCATGGACACGGCCTGGCGCAGCGCCGCGTACCCACCGCGGTCCAGGTAGCTCTTCAGGGTCTGCGAGTCGTGGTGACCCCAGTGGGCGGTGACTATGCGGGGTGGCGAGGTGGGCGCGTTGGACGGCGGGGTGGGGGGGGTCATGCTCAGCCCTTCCCTTCGGTCTCGTTGTTCTCGGCCTTGGCCGCGCCCTCGCCGGCCGCCTCGACCTGCTCGGTGGCCTGCTCGCCCTCAGCCGCCTGGTCAGGTTGGGGACCGGTCTCCTCGGGCTGAGCGGCCTGGGCCTC
>JBBSHS010000103.1:0-7858 GCA_038232515.1 Acidimicrobiales bacterium | reverse complement strand
GTGGTGGGTCCGACCCTCAAGCTGCACCAGTGCGGCCTGCCCAAGCAGATGGCGCTGGAGCTGTTCAAGCCCTTCGTCATGAAGCGGCTGGTCGACCTCGAGCTGGCCCAGAACATCAAGTCGGCCAAGCGCATGGTCGAGCGCCGGCGCTCGCAGGTGTGGGACGTGCTCGAAGAGGTCATCAAGGAGCACCCCGTGTTCCTGAACCGGGCCCCGACCCTCCACCGCCTGGGCATCCAGGCGTTCGAGCCCCTGCTGGTCGAGGGCAAGGCCATCCAGCTGCACCCGTTGGTCTGCACCGCGTTCAACGCCGACTTCGACGGCGACCAGATGGCCGTGCACCTGCCGCTTTCGACCGAGGCCCAGGCCGAGGCCCGCGTCCTGATGCTGTCGTCGAACAACATCCTCTCGCCGGCCACCGGCCGCCCCATCACTGTGCCCACCCTCGACATGGTCTTCGGCGCCTACTACCTCACCATCGTGAAGAAGGGCGCCCCGGGCGAAGGTCGCGTCTTCCGCACCCTGGACGACGCGGTGATGGCCTACGAGCGCGGCGACCTCGACCTGCAGGCCTGGATCACCTGGCGCCGGCCCGGAGCGGTCGGGGCCGACGGCAACGGCCACGCCGGTGCGGACGCCGACGGCGACGGCAACGGAAACGGGTACGAGGCCGTCGAGACCACGGTCGGTCGGATGCTGTTCAACACCGCCCTGCCCGGCATCCTGGGCGACCAGGATCGCCGCGACTTCGCCTACGTCAACGACGTCGTGGGCAAGAAGAACACCCCCATCGGCACCATCGTGCAGACCCTGGCCGACAACTACTCCAAGGCCCAGGTGGCCGAGAGCCTCGACGCCCTGAAGGACCTGTGCTTCCGCTACGCCACCCAGTCGGGCCTGACCATGTCGATCGACGACATCAAGGTCCCGGCCAAGAAGCAGGCCATCCTGCGTGAGCACGAGGAGAAGGCCGAGAAGACAGAGGCCCAGTTCCGCCGGGGGATCATCACCGACGACGAGCGCAAGCAGAAGGAGATCGAGATCTGGAACTCGGCCACCACGGCCGTCCAGAAGGCGATGGAGGACACCCTCGGCCACGAGACCTTCAACCCGCTGGGCATGATGGCGGACTCGGGAGCCCGCGGGAACCCGCAGCAGATCCGCCAGATCGCCGGCATCAAGGGCCTGGTGGCCAACCCCCGGGGTGACTTCATCCCCCGGCCCATCACGTCCTCGTTCCGTGAGGGCCTGTCGGTCCTGGAGTACTTCATCTCCACCCACGGCGCCCGCAAGGGCCTGGCCGACACCGCCCTGCGCACCGCCGACTCGGGCTACCTGACGCGGCGCCTCCATGACGTCGCCCAGGAGCTCATTGTCCGGGAGGACGACTGCGGCACCCTGCGGGGCATCACCGCCCTCGACATCGAGCCGGACACGGCGGGTAAGCCGAGCTACCTCGGGACCCGTCTGTACGGCCGGGTGCTGGCCCGGGACGTGACGCTGGCCGACGGCACCGTCCTGCCCGCCCTGACCGACGTCGACGAGGCGGTGGTCGACCAGTTGCGCGACGACCCCAAGGTCACCGAGGCCCGGGTCCGCTCGGTTCTGACGTGTGAGTCCGAGCACGGCATCTGCGCCGCCTGCTACGGGCGCAGCCTGGCCACCAACCGCGGGGTCGAGCTGGGCGAGGCGGTGGGCACCATCGCCGCCCAGTCCATCGGCGAGCCCGGTACCCAGCTGACCATGCGGACCTTCCACACCGGCGGGGTGGCCATGGCCGGCGGCGACATCACCCACGGCCTGCCTCGCGTGGTGGAGCTGTTCGAGGCCCGTACCCCGAAGGGCGTGGCCGTCCTGGCCCGCACCAGCGGTGTGGTGCGCCTCGAGGAGGAGGACAACGGCCGCCGCATCACCATCGTGGGCGACGACGGCACCGAAGAGGCCTACACCGTCCCGCTGCGGGCCCAGCTCGAAGTGAACGACGGCGGTGACGTCCAGGCCGGCGACGTCGTGGTCAAGGGGTCCAAGGACCCCAAGCAGGTGCTGGAGATCAACGGCATCCGGGCCTGCCAGCAGTACCTGGTGGACGAGGTCCAGAAGGTGTACCGCGACCAGGGCGTGTCGATTCACGACAAGCACATCGAGCTGATCGTGCGCCAGATGCTGCGCCGAGTCATGGTGGCCGAGGCCGGCGACAGCCCGCTGCTGCCGGGTGAGCGGGTCGACTCGCGGGTGTACGCCGAGGTCAACCGCGACCTGGTGCAGGAGGGCAGGCGGCCGGCCGAGGGCCGTCCCGAGCTGATGGGCATCACCAAGGCGTCGCTGTCCACCGATTCGTGGTTGTCGGCGGCGTCGTTCCAGGAGACGACCCGGGTGCTCACCGAGGCGGCCATCGAGGGCAAGTCCGACCAGTTGTTCGGGCTGAAGGAGAACATCATCATCGGCAAGCTGATCCCCGCCGGTACGGGCATGCCCCGATACCGCGACATCGAGCTCGAAGCCCCCGACTACGAGCCCATGTTGGGCTGGAGCTCGGACGAGGGCGGGGCCGACGCCGAGGAGATCGCCGCCTGGTTGGCGTCGATCGGCCAGAGCTCGGCCGGCGACGAGAACGACGCGGCCATGGCCGCCGACTGGGCGGCGACCCGGGAGTCCGTCGACGGCGGCGAGGCCTACGGCGGCGAGACCACCGCCTCATGACCCCCCCACTTGTCTGTCTCAGCAGGCGGTGGCCGGTCGCAGCTCGTCGCCGGTGCGGGCCAGGTTGTTGCGACCGTCGGTGGCTGTGATCCACCAGCGGACGGCGGCCGTGCCAGGTAGGCGACCGGTGTAGGAGCCGTCACCGGCCACCGACAGGGCCGCCGTCTGTTCGGCCTGGCCGGGGGCCTGCCAGTGGAGCACGACCGAGCTGACTTCGGCGTCGTCGATGACCATGGCCCGGATGTCGCAACCCTCGGCGGCGGCAGCGACGGTGGGCGCATGCTCGACGTCCATCCTGGCGATGGCGGCGACTGACGAGCCGTCGCTCCCGGTCACCGTGGCACTCACGTCATGGACGCCCTCGGGAGCGCTCGGATCGGTGGCCAGCGTCAGGCGGACCGTCCCCCCGTGTTCCAGCACGCCGTTCTGCGGTTTGACGTGAAGCCAGGAGGCACCGGTCGAGGCCGTCCACAGCAGACGGGCCCGGCCGGTGTTGGCCAGTGTGAGCGGCTGGGACTGCACGACGCGGGTGGGGAAGAGGGTCAGGGCGCTGGGCCGGGTGAGATCGGCGACCCTGACGGCCGTGGCCGATGGGCGACCCTGGCGCCGGACCAGCGCCAGCCCTCCGGTCGCAGCGGCTGCGCCCACGGCCAGCACCGCCACGGGCACCAGCCAGCGCCGTCGTGGCGGAACGGGACGGCTGAGTGGGACGGGCAGGACGGGCCGGCGGAACCTGGCCCGGTTGGCGACCTGCCTGACCGGAGCGGGAGCCGGTTCGAAGCCGAGCTGGGCCAGCAACGACCGGAGTGGCACCAAAGCCCGGAGCCTGTCCCCGCACACGTCGCACTCCTCGGCGTGGGCGCGCACAGCCGGCGCCAAGCCCAACAGCCGCCGGAGGGTCGGCCGCTCAACCCCGGGCTGCTCGCCAAGCGGCGCGGCATCGTTCCCGGCCTCCGCTGCGGGTACCGCAGCATCGCGGTCGACGGCGGGCCCAACAGCTGTGTCTCCGTCAGGGGCTCTCAGCGGCTCCGACACCGGGCTCAAGATGGCGGCCAACCCCTCGCATCCGCCAGAGCCGAGGGCGGCCATGACCGCCGGGCCGAGGTCCGCCTGCCAGACGTCGAGGATTCCCTGTGCGTGCACCGCGGCCTCGGTGGGAGTGAGGGCGAGCGCCCGTCCCAGGCGGGTGGGCTCCAGGCGCTGGCGGGTGGCAAGGTCTGCCACCGAGCGCTCGTCAGGCGGTCGGTGGGCGGCGAGTGCCCAGGCCAACTCGGGCAGCCCGATGGGGATGGTCCGGTCAGCCGCTTCGGCTGGTGTGGCTCCGGACCCGACGGCGCCGAGGCATTCCGCCCTTACGTGAGCCAGGCTTGTGCTGCGGGACCACCCGCCCCGGCGCAGCGCAGCCGAGGTGACGGCCATAGCCCGCTCTCCGTCGCCCAGCACGAGCACGGCATGGCTCCACACCGAGTCGGCAAGATCAGTGGGCATGTTTGACGCGACGCTACCGGCCGCCGCCGTTGGCCATACCCACTTCCAACGCTGTAGAAGCTCACGCCTGCCCCGCCCGGGCAGGCGCCGTCCGGCCTGCCCGGGCACCGGGGTGCTGGGCAGACGGCAAGCCGGAGCGGGCCCGAGGCGGGGCGTTGACAGGGCGGTTGCCCGTCGCCGACCGAACCTCGTAGACTCGCCCGGTCACGCTGCCACCCAGTTAGGTCGGCGTCCGGCGCCCATCGCGGTTCTCATCTCGGAGTACGTGTGCCCACCATCGAGCAATTGGTCCGCAAGGGCCGGCAATCCAAGGCCGACAAGACCAGCACCCCGGCTCTGAGGGGCGCGCCCCAGCGCCGGGGCGTGTGCGTGCGGGTCTTCACCCAGACGCCCAAGAAGCCCAACTCGGCGCTGCGCAAGGTGGCCCGGGTACGGCTCACGAGTGGTATCGAGGTGGGCGCCTACATCCCTGGTGAGGGCCACAACCTGCAGGAGCACTCCATCGTCTTGGTCCGCGGCGGCCGGGTGAAGGACCTGCCGGGGTACCGCTACAAGATCATCCGCGGCGCGCTCGACGCGTCCGGTGTCCGTGACCGCAAGCAGGCCCGCAGCCGCTACGGCGTCAAGAAGGCGTAAGGCCACGGTGACCCACCACCTGACCCATGACCCGGCACCGCCGGGCCTGACCCGGCACCGCCGGGGCCCCGCCCCAGGCGCCGCCCACATGACCGTTTCCGAAGAGTTGAGGTAGTCGATGCCCCGTAAGGGCCCCGCCCCCCGTCGTGAGTTGATGCCCGACCCCGTCTACCGCTCCGTGCTGGTGACCCAGTTCGTCAACAAGGTCCTCACCCGGGGCAAGCGCACCCTGGCTGAGCGGATCGTCTACGACGCCCTCGAGGTGGTGAAGGAAAAGAGTGGCGGTGAGGCGCTGACGGTGTTGAAGCGGGCCGTCGAGAACACCAAGCCGGCCCTCGAGGTGCGCAGCCGGCGGGTCGGCGGCGCCACCTATCAGGTCCCCGTCGAGGTCCGTCCCCGGCGGGCCACCACGTTGTCGATCCGGTGGCTGGTCGGCTACTCCCGTCAGCGTCGGGAGAAGACCATGGCCCAGCGCCTGGCCAACGAGATCCTCGACGCCAGCAACGGCATCGGCGCCGCCGTCAAGCGCCGTGAGGACCTGTTCAAGATGGCCGAGTCCAACAAGGCGTTCGCCCACTACCGCTGGTAGCCAGGGCGCCACGCCGGCGCCCGACACAGCTGGAATCCGGCGGCAATCCCGCTGTCAGCCGAGGCTCTGGCAGACTTGACGATGTGCGCGCCCTGCGTGCGTTCCGTTTCACCTCTCCCACCCGCTCCAAAAGGACACGCGAATCATGGCTGTGGACCGACAAGAGGTCCTTCGAACCACCCGCAACATCGGGATCATGGCTCATATCGACGCGGGCAAGACCACGACGACCGAGCGCGTCCTGTATTACACCGGGAGGAACTACAAGATCGGTGAGGTGCACGAAGGCGCCGCCACCATGGACTGGATGGCGCAGGAGCAGGAGCGGGGCATCACCATCACGTCGGCCGCCACGACCTGCAGGTGGGCGGCTCACACCATCAACATCCTCGACACCCCCGGCCACGTCGACTTCACCATCGAGGTCGAGCGGTCGCTCAGGGTGCTGGACGGTGCCGTGGCCGTGTTCGACTCGGTGGCCGGGGTCGAGCCCCAGTCCGAGACGGTCTGGCGCCAGGCCAACAAGTACGCGGTACCCCGTATCTGCTTCGTCAACAAGATGGACCGAGTGGGGGCCAACTTCTTCCGCACCGTCGACATGATCGAAGACCGGCTGGGCGCCGTGCCCGCCGTCATACAACTGCCGATCGGCGTCGAGTCGGGTTACAAGGGCCTGATCGACCTCGTCGAGATGAAGTCGTACGTCTGGGACGAGAGTTCCAAGAACGGTGAGAAATTCGAGATCACCGCCATCCCGGCCGATATGCAGGACGACGCCGACGGCTGGCACACCAAGCTCATCGACGTCGTGTCGAACCACGATGACACGATCATGGAGAAGTACATCGGCGACGAGGAGATCACCGCTGAGGATCTCCGCCGTGGCCTGCGCACCGGCACCATCGGCAACGAAATCGTGCCCGTGCTGTGTGGCTCCGCCTTCAAGAACAAGGGGGTGCAGCCCATGCTCGACGCCGTCGTGGCCTACCTGCCCAGTCCTTTGGACATCCCGCCGGCCAAGGGCACCGACGCGAAGGGCATCGAGGAGGTCGAGCGGGCGGCGCAGGACAGCGAGCCGTTCGCCGCCCTCGCCTTCAAGATCATGACCGACAAGCACATGGGCAAGTTGACCTACCTGCGGGTGTATTCCGGCCGGCTGGACAAGGGTGGCGCCGTCCTGAACTCCAGCAAGGACCGCAAAGAGCGGATCGGCCGCATCCTCCAGATGCACGCCAACAAGCAGGAGGACAAAGACGTCATGCAGACCGGCGACATCGTGGCCGTCGCCGGCCTGAAGCAGACCACCACCGGCGACACGCTGTGCGACGACAAAGCGCCCGTCATCCTGGAGTCCCTGGACTTCCCCGACCCGGTCATCTCCGTGGCCGTGGAGCCCAAGAACAAAGACGCCCAGGACAGGCTCGGGCGGGCCCTGCAGTCACTGGCCGACGAGGACCCGAGCTTCCGGGCCTACACCGACGAGGACACGGGCCAGACCATCATCGGTGGCCAGGGCGAACTCCACCTCGAGATCATCGTCGACCGCATGAAGCGGGAGTTCAACGTCGAGGCCAACGTCGGCCGGCCTCAGGTGGCGTACCGCGAGACCATCACCGACACGGTGCAGAAGGTCGAGATGCGCTACGTGCGCCAGACCGGCGGCAAGGGCCAGTACGGCCACGTGGTCATCAGCCTGGAGCCCACCGGTCCTGGCGGCGGCTACGAGTTCATCGACAAGATCACAGGAGGTGTCATCCCCAAGGAGTACATCCCGTCAGTCGACGCCGGGATGCAGGACGCCATGCAGTCGGGCGTGCTGGCCGGCTACCCCATGGTCGACGTCCGGGCCACCCTCACCTACGGCTCGTACCACGAGGTGGACTCGTCGGAGATGGCGTTCAAGATCGCCGGCTCCATGGCCATCAAGAAGGCCGCGCAGCTGGCCCATCCCGTTCTGCTCGAGCCCATCATGCAGGTCACCGTCACGACGCCCGACGACTACCTGGGCGACGTCATCGGCAACCTCTCCAGCCGCCGTGGCAACATCGAGGGCATGGACCAGGTCGGCAACGCCCAGGTCGTCCGGGGCCAGGTACCACTGGCCGAGATGTTCGGATACACCACCGACCTGCGGTCGATGAGCCAGGGCCGAGCCAGCTCGATCATGCAGTTCCACTCCTATCAGCAGGTCCCCGAGTCGGTGGCCAAAGAGATCATCGCCCGTATCCAGGGCACCTAGCCACCCTTCGTTCGACCACCCGACCGAGTCCGTCTAGCATTCACTGTTTCCCACGAGGAGCATCGCCGCCCAATGGCCAAGAAGAAGTTCGAGCGCACCAAGCCACACGTGAACATCGGGACGATGGGTCACATCGACCACGGCAAGACCACGTTGACGGCGGCCATCACCAAGTCGCTGGCCGAGAAGTTCCCCGACCTGAACAG
>JBBSHS010000102.1:0-8000 GCA_038232515.1 Acidimicrobiales bacterium | reverse complement strand
TGGCCGACAGCACCGTCCGTTGGGACCGCACGGTCAAGCGCCCCCTGTGTGCAGCGGCTGGGATCGCCGAGGTGTGGATCGTCGACCTGGTGGCGGCCGTGATCGAGGTGGCCGTCGACCCTGCTCCGCGGGGCTACCGCCAGGTCCACCACGTGGCGCTGGGCGGACGTGTCTCGCCGGTCGCCTTCCCCGATCTGACCGTGGAGGTGGCCGACCTCCTCGGCTGACGGTGAGACCGGCGACTGCCGCCGGTCAGGGCGGTCTCGAACCAACCGCGCCGGCGTGGACGGCTGTGGCTCGGAGGGCGGGGCGCCTGCCTGGATAGGCTGTGCGGATGCCGCCGGCGGTGGTCGATGCCTCTTCGGGGCTGCTCGTCTTCATCCGCTACGCCTTTATGCCCAACCACCTGGGCTACTGCGGCGGCAACGACAACGACGTGCTCTTCGAGCACGCCGTCACGGGGCAGGCCGACGCCGCGCTGGCCCCGCTGCTGGTCAAGTTCACCGGGGCGTTCCCGTACCTGCGCACCATCGCCACCGCCAACGGCATCGCCGACCCGTTCGACCGGCGGGTGGTCGAGGCCTACTGGCTGGGCAACGAGCTGCTCGAGCGGGTGGAGGCCACCGCCCTCTACCGCTCGCTGGAGGAACGCTTCGGCCGCCAGCTCACCGGCAAGCTGCGTCAGGAGGTGCTGCGCAAGCCGCCCCAGGGTGCCCGTCCCCACCACCTGTTCCACGTACTGGACGTGTACCGGCGCCTGGAGGCCGAGGTGGGGATGACGGCCATGGACAGCTGCCGGGTCAGCTGGGGCCAGGTCCGGGCCGTCGAGGGCGCCGCCCTGGTCGTGGACCGTCAACCTCTGGCCCTGGTCCAGGGCCGGCTCGAGTTGGGCCCGGCGGTACCGGAGCGGGCCCTGCGCACGTTGGACGGGCACGGCTTCACCGACGACGTGAGCATGGGCGACTGGATTTCCATCCACTGGGGCTGGGCCTGCGAGGTGCTGGACGCCCGGCGCCTGGCCAACGTGCGGCGCTGGTCGGACTACCACCTCCGTCTCGCCAATCAGACATTGTGAGTCAGCCGGCGGTCTCGGACGAGCGAGCGGCCGGTGGCCTCGAGAGCGGTCAGGGCCGGCTCTGGAACCATTCGATGGTCTGGGCCAGCCCAGCCCGCAGCCACACCGGCTCGATGTCGGGGAACAGCTGGCGCAGTCGGGCGTCATCGGCACGGCTGTCGGCGACGTCTCCCGGGCGGTTGGGTAGGCGCTCCACCTCGAGGTCACGGCCCAGGATGGACTCGAGCTCGGCAATCAGATCCAACAGCGTGACCCGGCTCCCGAAGGCCAGGTTGACAGGTCGGTCGAGGACCACGCGGCGATGAAGGGCGTCGGTCAGGACGTCGACCACGGTGCCGACGAAGGTGAAGTCGCGGCTCTGACGGCCGTCGCCGTGCACCGGCAGCGCCCGTCCGCCAAGAGCGGCGGATACGAAGGCCGGCACCACCGCGGCGTAGGCGTGGCCGCTGGTTTGGAGCGGCCCGAACACGTTGAAGAAGCGGAAGGCCAGGACGTCCATGCCGTACACCGCGCCCCAGGCCAGGGCGTACGACTCTGCGGCCAGCTTCGAGGCCGCGTACGGGCTGACCGGCATGGGGGCGAGGTCCTCCCGCTTGGGGAGGACCGGGTTGGCGCCGTAGACCGACGACGAAGAAGCCACCACGACATGGCCGACGCCGGCTCGGCGCATGGCCTCCAGCACCGCCACCGTGCCCGAGGCGTTGACCTGGTGCGATGCCACCGGATCCGCCACCGAGCGGGCCACCGAAGGCCGGGCCGCGAGGTGGACGACGGCGTCGGCGCCGGTCAGGGCACGGTCCAGGACGACGTCGTCGAGTATGGAGCCCTGCAGGATCGGCCCTGCATCGAACGGAGCCAGGTTGTCGAGCAATCCACTCGAGAGGTCGTCGACGACGGTGACCCGGTCGCACCACGGTTGGGTAGCCAGGGCCCGCACCAGGTTGGCACCGATGAACCCGGCGCCCCCGGTGACGACGACGTGCACCGGGCCAACCTAGGCGCTTGGCGCCTAGGTTGGCCGACACGATTGAGTCAGTTCCATGCGGCGTCGACAAGGCCAGTGAGGCCGCTTCGAGTGTGTCGAACTGACGGCGTAGCGGTGTGGGAGGGCCGGGTCGGGTTCGAGGGTGACAGCCAGCCCACGAACGCAGGGCGACTGCGCTCAGGGTGCGGGTGACGAACATCGCCGCTCGTAGGCCCTGGGATGACCTGCTCGTCGGGCGGGGGCGAAGCCCCGGTAGAAGTTCCGCTTGGAGGCAGGCGGGCGGTTTCACAGCCATGGCGCCGCCACCGGTTGACGAAGGTCCCGCCCCCGATTCGGCAAGGCCTACACCGCGCAACACCCGGCGGAACGACGTGCATCGTTGCGCTGTCGGCCGGGCATGGTACAGTTGGAACTCAGCTGTACGAGGCGCAGGACACAGCCTCTCGTCAAAAGGCGGCATCGTATGAAAATGATCCGACAGATCGCTGTCGCCGGAGCGTTCATGCTGGCTGCCGTCCTTGGCACCGCCACCATGGCCCAGGCCCAGCAGTACCCCCCGAGCGCGCCGGTCGTCCCCAACGCAGTGGTGATCGTCGTGCCGGGCAACCAGTCGCCGCCCGTCGTCGGCCAGCTGCTGCCCCGCACCGGCCAGCCGCTGCCCCGCACCGGCTCCAGTACCATGCCTTGGGCCCGGTCGGGAATCGCCCTGCTGTTCGTCGGTGGTGCCCTGGTCGTCACCGGTCGGCGTCGCTACCGCCGCCGGTCGATGAGTCGATAGGCAGCTGAACCAGCCTCTCCTCAGGTCGGTCCGCACCGCCGTCCTGCTGGGCTGCGCCCTCGGGGCTGTCGTCGGGGCCACCAGCCACGGCGCACCCACCGGCGTGGGCCTGGTCGACGTAGTCTGGCGCTTGGCGCTCGGTGTGGCCACCGCCGTCCTGGCCATCTGGGCCGGTCCCTTCGCCAGTGTGGCCGCGGGCGCCGTCGGCGCCCTCTTCGGTGGACTTCCGGCCGGAGCGGTGAGCGCCGCCGTGGCCGTCGCCTCGGCGGCACTGGCCTGGCGTCGTCACCCGAGGCCGGGACACCGGTGGCGCCGGCTGTGGCCGTCCTCCTCACCGTGGATCGGTGCGCTGGTGGGGGCGGTGATCGCCGCCGTGGCCCTGCACCTGCCCACCGCCGGCCACTCGCCCAGGGGCGCCTTCCCGGCCGGCGCCATGGTCGCCGTCATCTGGCTCGGTGGCCTCATACAGCTGCCCCGCCGTACCCGCCGGTGGGCCTGGCGGGGGGTGGCCATCGGCGCCGTGTTGGCGTTTGGCGCCACCGCGTTGGCCGGTCTGGCCGTGCTACGAGCGAAGGCGCCGCTGACTGGCGGCCTGGCGTCCGCCGACCAGGCCACGGCCAGCGTGCGCCGGGCCGACGGGCCCGGGTCCCAGGCGTCGTTCGACGCCGCCGGTCGATCCTTCGCCCAGGCCCGGCGGGCGGTCGACGCCTGGTGGGTGCTACCGGCGCGGGCCCTGCCCGGTGTGGGCCCGCAGTTGGCGGCGGCACGGTCGGCGGCCATCGCCGGTTCAAGACTGGCCGGTGCCGGGGCCGGCCTGTCGGCTCAGCTCAACCTCGACCTGCGGATCCAAGCCGGGCAACTGCCCCTGGAGCGCATCACCGCTCTAGACGCGCCGTTGCAGCGGGCGCAGCAGGCTCTCCACGACGCGTCAGCCCGGCTGGAAGGGGCTCGATCGCCATGGCTGCTGGGTGCTCTTGACCGCCGCCTGGCCTCGGCCGTCACCAAGGTGCGGCATGCGCAGGAGGACAGCGACCGGGCCGTGCGCACGGCGCATCTGGTGCCGGCCCTGCTGGGGGCCGACGGTCCCCGTCGCTATCTGGTGCTCATCCAGACGCCCTCCGAAGCCCGCGGCAGCGGCGGCTTTGCCGGTGACTATGCCGAGATCACCGCCGATCAGGGCCGACTCACGCTCATACGCCTCGGCCACATCGCCGACCTGAACATAGGTGGTGCTCCGGCCGCCCAGCGCCACATCGACGCCCCCCCGGACTGGCTGGCCCGCTACAGCCGCTTCCAGCCCACGTCCACCTGGCAGAGCATCAACCTCTCCCCCGACTTCCCGGCGACGGCCCAGGCTGCTGCCAGCCTGTACCCGCAGTCCGGGGGCGAGCGGGTCGACGGGGTCATCGCCATCGACCCGGCCGGACTGGCCGGGCTCCTCGACGTGGCCGGCCCGGTGGCGGTGGCGGGGTGGCCGGTGCCGCTCAGCGGGGCCAACACCAACCAGATCCTGCTGTACGACGAGTACGTCCGCTACCCCGACCCCATCCGCTACGACTTCCTGGGTGACGCCGCCCGGGCCGTCTTTGGCCACCTCACCAACTCGTCGCTACCGACACCGGCGGCACTGGCGACATCCCTCACCCCGGCGGTGACCGGTCGCCACCTCCAGCTCTACAGCGCCCGGCCGGACGAGCAGTCCATCCTCCATGGCCTCGGACTGGACGGGGCGGTGCCGGCCGTGCGGGGCGATGCGCTGGGTGTGGTCGTCCAGAACGCCACCGGCAACAAGATCGACTGGTTCCTGCGCCAGGCCGTCGACTACCAGGTGAACCTGGACCCGGCCAACGGCACACTCAGAGCCAAGGCCAACATCGAGCTTCACAACACCGCACCGGCCAGGGGACTGCCGCCGGAGATCATCGGGTCCGCTCTGCAGCCGCCCCTTCCGCTCGGCACCAGCCGGCTCTACGTCTCCGTCTACACGCCGTGGGGGCTGACCGGGGCCACGCTGAACGGACAGCCGACCGGCCTCCAGTCCGAAGTCGAGCTGAACAGGCGCGTCTACTCGGTCTACGTCGACATCCCGGCCGGGGCCACGGCCACCCTGGCGCTCGACCTGCAGGGCTCGCTGCCAGGCACCTCCACGTACCGCCTCGATGTGATGCACCAGTCCACGGTGACCCCGCCACAGATCACCGCTTCACTCCGGCTGCCGGATGGATGGGGCGCCGTAGCCCCTGTCCCCTCGAGCGGCACGCTGGAGCTGTCCCGTCCCAGTGCGTTGGAACGGGACCGGGTGGCACTGGTCGGCCTCCATTACAGTTCGTCGGCCGCGGCGGCTGCGGGTCGGCCATGACGAGGTGACCGGTGCCCGTGGGGGAGCAGGTAGTTTTGCCTGGTGCCCAGGGAACGCCAGTTGGTCGGAGCCGGCGTCGTCATCGTCGGGGTGCTGCTGGGTGTGGCGATCGGCGGCATCCCGAGCCGTCACCACGATCCGCCCCTGCGGGTCTCCACCGAAGAGACCACCACGTCGTCCATCTCCGTCTCGACCACCACCCCGGGTCTGGGCGCGTCGACAGTGACGCCCTTGCCGTCCGCGTCCACGACCAGGACCACCGGGAAGTCATCGAGCACCACAAAGAAGCCTTAGCTCAGGTGGGTATGTCCACGGCAGCCTCAAGGTTGGGTCAGTCAGCTACCGCGGCCGATCCGAGGGCAATCGGCACACGCCATGTGGTGAGCACGACGGCGTCCGATCGGCGGAATGCCTCCGGGGCCGAAGGAGGCGAAACGGCACCGTGAGGGAACTCGTGGATTGGACGGTACGAGCGCTGGCCCGGCGGCGTCTGGCCGTGCAGTTCGTGCTCGACGCCGTCGCCTGGGCCATGGCCCTCACGCTGGCCACCATGACCCGCTACGACCTGGCGTTCATCGATGTCAGCTGGTGGGGCCTGCTGGCCATGATCCCGATCGCCGGTGCCCTGCAGCTGATGGTTGGTGCCGCCGCCGGGCTGTACCGGGGGCGATGGCGCTTCGGCAGCTTCGAGGAAGTGGCGGCCGTGGCCTGCGCCACCGCTCTGACCGCGGTGTCGCTCGCCATCGTCGACCTGGCTGTCCGGCCCGCCCATCCCGTGCCGGTGAGTGCGACGCTGGCCGGGGGTTTCATGGCCCTGGTGTTGATGAGCGCAACCCGGTACCTGTGGCGACTGACGCTCGAGCGCCGCCGCCGGCCCATGGGGGCCAACGGCCGAACGCTGGTGTTCGGGGCCGGCGACGGGGGCGCTCAGGTCGTCACCGCCATGCTGCGCGATCCCCAGAGCCCTCTCCTGCCTGTCGGTCTGCTCGACGACGACAGCCGAAAGCGCAACCTGCGCCTGTCGGGCGTACCCGTGCTGGGAGGGCGGGGGCAGCTGAAGGCGGCGGCGGTGGCCAAAGAGGCCGACACCCTGCTCATCGCCATCCCGACGGCCGGACACGAGCTCATCACCGAGATCTCCGATCTGGCCTTTGCCGCAGGCCTGGACGTCAAGGTCCTACCTCCGGTCGGTGAGCTCTTCGGTAGCCGGGTGGGCGTCGACGACATCCGCAGCCTGACCGAGGAAGACCTTCTGGGCCGGCACCTGATCGAGACGGACATGGACGGCATCGCCGGCTACCTCAGCGGGCGCCGTGTCCTGGTGACCGGGGCCGGCGGGTCGATCGGCTCCGAGCTGTGTCGCCAGATCTGGCGGTTCGCGCCGGCCGAGCTCATCATGCTCGACCGCAACGAGAACGCCCTGCACGCCGTGCAACTGTCCCTGGAAGGCAGGGCGCTGCTCGAATCGCCCAATATCGTGCTGGCCGACATTCGTGACCAGGCCGTCGTCGGCGCTGTGTTCACCACCCACAGACCCGAGGTGGTCTTCCACGCCGCCGCCCTCAAGCACCTCACGCTGCTTGAGCGCTATCCGGCCGAGGCGACCAAGACGAACGTGCGGGGGACGCTCAACGTGCTCCACGCGGCCGCCGCCCACAACGTGGAGAGGTTCGTGAACATCTCCACCGACAAGGCCGCCGACCCCATCAGTGTCCTGGGCTACACCAAGCGCGTCGCCGAGCGCCTCACCGCCGAGGTCTCATCCCAGACCAGCGGCACATTCCTCAGCGTCCGCTTCGGCAACGTGCTGGGAAGCGACGGATCTGTGCTGTTCACCTTCCGGGCCCAGATCGCCGCCGGCGGCCCGGTCACGGTCACCGACCCGGACGTCACCCGGTATTTCATGACGGTCAGCGAGGCCGTGCAGCTCGTCATCCAGGCGGCTGCCATCGGCCGAGGCGGTGAGGTGCTGGTGCTCGACATGGGCAAACCGGTCCGCATCGCCGATCTGGCCCGCCGGATGATCGCCCAGGCCGCCCGGCCCATCAAGATCGTCTTCACGGGGCTTCGCCCGGGTGAGAAGCGCCATGAGTACCTGCTCGGCACCGGGGAGCCCGACCTGCGACCCATTCACCCCATGATCTCCCACGTCACCGCTCCGGCTCTGCGTCTGCACCGCGTCGAAGCGCTTGACCCTGATTTGGATCGCGACGACCTGGTGACAGCCCTACGGGGTCTGGTGACCGATAGCACTGAGGTTTGCACGAGCGGCGTTCAGGACGTGGAAGGCCTGGGTACGACCATGACCCAGGATTTGGGGACAACGGCGTAACGCATGCCCATCACCGTGGCCGGACCTGACTCCTCCATCCAAAGCCCGAAGCCACGGTTCGAATGCAATCCCTCATCATGTGACCTTCAACGGTAAATGGCGTGATCCTCGCGGCGATAGGTGGCGGAACCCATCGGCTCGTAGGGGGGATCCGGCATCCTGCTCGGTCCCCCAAGGGCTGGCGCGCTGCCAGGACACGGCCTGACCGGCGTGTGGTGTCACAGGGCCGGCGATGAGGGGGTGCTTGTCGACGTCTCGGTCTGCCGTCACTCTGGGACAGCGCCTCGCCTCTCACGGCATGCTGTGGGTATCGGCACCAGGGGTTGGGACAGTGTGCAGTAGGAGACGACACCAGGTGTCGGCTAGCCAGCGTTCGTAGTGGTCGGGCGACCAGGCCCGCTCGACGGTGAGCAGCACGTAGAGCTCGGCGCTGTTCGTGGCCCAGATGACATCGGCCGCCTCCTCCACTGA
>JBBSHS010000101.1:0-8136 GCA_038232515.1 Acidimicrobiales bacterium | reverse complement strand
CCGCGCTGGCCGGTTCCTCCCTGGCGCTGCTGCTCGGTCGCCAGGGCCGGCCGTTCCGCGCTCGCGAGCGCCACCAGCTCGGGGCCCTGGCGGCGATCGCCCAGCTGGTGTTGGTGAACCTGCAGCAGGCCTTGGACCGCCCGGCCCCTGTGGCGACCGGGGCCAGGTGACTCA
Source organism: Acidimicrobiales bacterium (assembly GCA_038232515.1). Classification (GTDB taxonomy): domain Bacteria; phylum Actinomycetota; class Acidimicrobiia; order Acidimicrobiales; family JAUJNH01; genus JBBSHS01. Next base: position 7,962 of record JBBSHS010000101.1, on the reverse strand, counting down.
CCGCCTGCTACTCCCGGCACTGCTTCGTGTGGCTCAGCCACCGCCAGAGCACCGCAAGCGAATTTCACCGGCTCACCGGTTGCCTGCGTGTGAAGCTCGAACCCGGCCATATCTCCTGTCGAGTCTGGCTCACGTCCAGGCCGGCTCGGCCCGTGGTGGCGAGGTGTTCCGCACCCGCCCGGTCGGTTCGGTGACCTCGAAGGTGCCGTCGGGGGCCAGTGTGGCGTGCCAGCCGGGCTGATGGAGGCGGTGGTGATGGCGACTGCAAAGCAGGACGATGTTGGCCAGGTTCGTCGGACCGTCGTTGGTGACCCAGACCACGTGATGACCTTCGCACCACGTACTCGGCCGGTCACAGCCCGGGAAGCCACCACCCGGCCACCCCGGCCGGCGGCAAGGTCCTCGAGATTCACCACCACGTTGACATGGGGCCGGTGCCGTCCACCGGGGTGGGATCGCTGGTGGTCGAGGAAGAAGCGAGCGATGTCGACCAGGGCATCGGCCCTGCGGGTGGCCGGGCTGCGATGGTCGTCGTCAGCGTCACGGCCCTCGCCTCCGGCCAGGCGCAGGGCGGCGGCCACCGTGGCCCCGCCCTCGCCATCGAGGGAGCCGTTGAGCACGTAGCGGTCTTCCAGGGTCTTCGACAGGTGCAACGCCCGCTCGGGATCCTTGGGCTCTGTCTCCTCCTTGGCCTGCGACGCCCATGACGCCATGGCCCGGGTGACACCCGCCACCCGCAGGGGAGCCAGGTAGGGGATCAGCTCCGCTTCGGCCTCGGCGAAGAGCGGAACTGTCGAGTCGTCGAGGTGGAAGACGATGGCCTCCACTTGGCCCCCGTTCAACCTGCCGTCGGCATAGGCCGCGGAGCACAGCGGGAGCTGGTGCAGACGGCGGGCCAGGATGCTGAGCCGCCCCGCCGAACGCGAGGTCAGGCCCCATGGGCCCGCAGCCAGGCGGTGAGCGACGTGGCCGCGTCGATGTCCCACAGTGAGGCGGCGTCGAAGGCGTCCAGCGTCCTGGTGATCTGGGAGTCGAGGCGGTCACGCAGGGCCAGCGCATCGACAATGGCGAAGCCGTCGAGGGGAATGTCCAGCCCCTCGATTGCCACCGCCAACGCCTCGAACACATTGCCCATCGTACATGTGTTCGATGGCGAAGGCAAGAGCCATTCACTACTTCGTCAGACCCCATATATGATCCTTCCCGGCTTCGAACCAGAACAACGACGCTGGCCCATGCCAACTGTTCGTTTGGTGTCGGTGGTCTCGAACGCGTCGATTCCTTACACTTAGGACTGCATGTCAGGGCGCAGGTCCGAACGTACGAGCGAGTAGACAATCGCATCGAGTTTCCCGTCGATGTAGGACCGGAGGCAGCCCTCCTCTTGGAATCCGCACCCTTCGAGTGCCCGTCGCGCGAAGGAAGGTTCCCTGGCTCGACGAGTGCTTCCACCCGCGTCGTCGCCGTCTCCGCCAGGAGCCATCTCGACAAGAGCGCTATGGCGCCCCTTGCGTATCCGTGCCCGCGTTTGGGTGGCACCACCCAGTAGCCCAGCCCGATGACGCCAGGTTGCGCCCGAAACAACGCACAGATGAGCCCAACGGCTTCCGGCCCAATCCTCGCCTGCACCGCAAGCGACAGTCCTTCGCCGTCGGTCTGGCGGCCACGCTGCCGTTCGATGAATGAAATGGCCGCGGCCTCCGAGTACAGGGCGGGGACCGACGTGCCCCGAGGGATCCGTGAGTCGGTGGCGGCAAGCCGCACGCAGTCGATATCACGCCGGTCCCACCGTCGCAGGAGAACCAAAGCGTCGCCGAGGTTGGGGGCCGGGTACGGCAGAGTGCCGGGACTGGTCACAGGGTCTCGAGCGCGGGTCATGCCCAGCCTCGGGACCGCTCGACGGCACGGTGCCAGATGGCGTGGCGGCTGTCGACCACTGACTGCGGGGCGCGGGGAGTGAACTCGGCCTCGCGCTGCCACAGCCCGGCCACCTCCTCCGGCGACGACCACACTCCTTCGGCCAGACCGGCCAGGAAGGCAGCACCCAGAGCGGTCGTCTCCCGCACCACGGGCCGGGCGACGGGCACCCGGAGCTGGTCGGCCTGGATCTGCAGCAGTACGTCGAGCGCCGACGCGCCGCCGTCGACCCGGAGCTCAGTGAGCGGCCGACCGGTGGCGGCGGTCATGGCGTCGACCACGTCGCGGGTCTGATGGGCCATGGCCTCGACCGCAGCCCGGGCCAGTTGGGCACGGCCGCTGCCCCGGGTCAGGCCCACGATCGTGCCCCGAGCGGCCGGATCCCACCAGGGGCTGCCCAGGCCGGAGAATGCAGGTACGAAGGCCACACCGCCGGCGTCGCGCACCGACTCGGCCAACGGCCCGATGTCGGCGGGGGAGTCGATGATCCCCAGCCCGTCGCGCAGCCAGGTGATGGCCGCCCCCGTGGCGAAGATCGAGCCTTCCACCGCGTACACCGGCGCGGCCCCGGGCAGGGCCCAGGCGATGGTGGTGAGCAGCCCGTCGGCGGGCGCCGGGCAGCGGTCGCCGACGTTCATGAGCACGAACGAGCCGGTGCCGTAGGTGTTCTTGGCCATCCCCGGCTCCAGGCACGCCTGGCCGAACAGCGCAGCCTGCTGGTCGCCGGCCACCGCGCTCACCGGAACCCCGTCGAGTCCGGGAATGTCAGTGATCGCGCCCAGGCGACCACTGGTCCGGCGCACGTCGGCGAGAGCGGCCATGGGGATGCGGAACAGGTCGCACAGCTCGGTCGACCAGGCGCCGTGGCGGATGTCGTAAAGCATGGTCCGGCTGGCGTTCGACGGGTCGGTGGCGAACACCCGGCCCTCGGTCAGGTTCCAGAGGATCCAGGAGTCGACGGTGCCCAGGGCCAGGTGCGGACCCGTCGGCACATCTCCCTCGGTCAGCAGCCAGGCCGCCTTGGACGCCGAGAAGTATGGGTCGAGCACGAGACCGGTGACGGCCCGGACGGAGCCGAGGTGGCCGTCGTCCTCCAGGCGTCGGCAACGCGCCGCAGTACGCCGGTCCTGCCAGACGATGGCGCGGTGCAGAGGTTGCCCGCTGCGCCGGTCCCACGCCACCACCGTCTCGCGTTGGTTTGTGATCCCGATGGCGGCGACGGGACGCCCGTCGAGGGCGGCGACCAGCTCGGTCAGCGTGGTCTGCACCGCGGACCAGATCTGGGCCGGGTCGTGCTCCACCCATCCCGGGCGGGGGTAGTGCTGGGCCAGCTCGCGGTATGACCACCCCGCCGGCCGGCCGGCCTCGTCGACGGCGAGGGCCCGTACCCCGGTCGTGCCGGCATCGATGGCGACGACTATTCGACGTGGCGCCCGATGGGGGGGACAAGGCACGCCCAGTAGCGTGACACCCATGCGAGTGGGGATGTTGACCGGCGGAGGGGACTGCCCGGGGCTCAACGCGGTCATCAGGGCGGTGGTGCGCAAGGGGGAGCGGCAGTTCGGCGACGAGCTGGTCGGCTTCCTCGACGGCTGGAAGGGCGTGCTCGACCGCCGGACCATGACCCTCGACATCGAGCGCTGCCGGGGACTGCTTCCTCGGGGCGGCACCATCCTGGGCACCTCCCGCACCAATCCCTACAAGGTCGACGGAGGCGCCCAGCAGGCGCTCGACAACCTCCGCGCCGAGCGGATCGACGCCCTGGTCGCCATCGGGGGCGATGACACCCTGGGCGTGGCCAACAAGCTGGCCGCCGAGGGCCTGGTCGTCGTCGGCGTGCCCAAGACCATCGACAACGACCTGTCGGGCACCGAGGTCACCTTCGGTTTCGACACCGCGGTGCAGATCGCCTCCGACGCCATCGACCGCCTCCACACCACCGCCGAGTCGCACGACCGGGTGATGGTGGTGGAGGTCATGGGCCGCCACGCCGGGTGGATCGCCACCCACGCCGGCATCGCCGGCGGGGCCGCGGAAATCCTCATCCCCGAGGAGCCCTTCGACATCGATGCCGTCAGCACGCGACTGCAGGGCCGCCACGCCCGCGGCCGCTACGCATCGCTGGTGGTGGTGGCCGAAGGGGCGACGCCGGTGGCCGGCACCATGGAGCTGCAGTCCGGGGAGACCGACGCCTTCGGGCACGTCCGCCTGGGCGGCATCGCCAACCGGGTGGCCGAGGGCATCGAGGCCCGGACCGGTTTCGAGACGCGTGTCACCATCCTCGGCCATGTTCAGCGAGGAGGCACCCCGACAGCGTTCGACCGCATCCTCGCCACCCGCTTCGGCATCGCCGCCATCGACGCCGTCCACGCCGGCGCGTCTGGCCAGATGGTCGCCTTGCAGGCGGGTGAGATCGTCCTCGTCCCTCTGGCCACCGCGGTGGGGGAGTCCAAGACGGTCGACCCCGCCCTCTACCACGGCGTCGCCGAGGTCTTCTTCGGGTGAGCGGGCACCGCAGCGCTGCGGCGGAGCGCAGCTCCAATGAGTGAGACCGACATCGGTCTGCCCGTCGAGGACCGCGTGGACGACCTGGCCAGCGTGGGCCAGCGCATCGGGGGCGCGCTGATCGACGGCCTGCTGACCAGCATGGTCGTCGTCGTGCCCCTGCTCCTGGGCCTGGTCAATCTCGACGACCTGCAGAACCGGGTCTCGGCGGGCTGGGCCTTCGCCCTGCTGGTCTTCGGCGCCGCCTACACCATCGGGCCGACCGCCATCTGGGGCCAGACCCTGGGCAAGGTGGCGGTCGGCACCCGCGTGGTGACCGACGCCGACGGCTCCCTGCCCGGCTGGCGGCGGTCGACGATCCGCTGGGCCGTGCCCGGCCTGCTCGGCCGGCTGCCCTATATCGGCATCCTGATCAGCCTGGCCGTGACCGCCTCGCTCGTGCTCGACCCACGCCGGCGCGGCCTGCACGACAAGGCGGCAGGGACCATCGTCGTCCGGGCCGGATGAGCGAGGACTTCCGTTGACGACGGCCGGCGAGCACTGGGCTCAGCAGCTGGGGGCCTGGGCCATACCCGACCACATCATGGCCGCCGCCCCCGAATCGCCCTGGGCGTTCTCGCCGGCGCTGTTCACGGCGCCGATCGATCCCGGCCCCGACACGCCCTCCCGTCACCGGGCCCGTGAGCTGCTGGCGGACGGGGGAGTGGTGCTCGATGTCGGCTGCGGCGGAGGCGCAGCCGGTCTGGCCCTCGTGCCGCCGGCCGGGCGGGTGATCGGCTTCGACCAGAGCGCCGAGCTCCTGGCCGCTTTTTCGGCCCGGGCCACCGAGATGGGCGTCGACCACCAGGCGATCCAGGGCAGCTGGCCCGAGGGCGCCGCGGCCGCAGGGGTCGGCGACGTGGTGGTCTGCCACCATGTGGCCTACAACGTCGCCCCACTGAGCAACTTCGCCATCGAGCTGTCGGCCCACGCCGGCCGGCGGGTGGTGATGGAGCTCACCAGCGAGCACCCCCGTGCCGGCATCAACCACCTGTGGCGGCATTTCTGGGATCTCGACCGGCCCAGCGGCCCGACGGCCGACGACGCAGTTGCGGTCCTCCGAGAGGCCGGCATCCGGCCTCAGATTGAGCGGTTCCCCCGCCTCCCTCGACCGGTGTCGCAGGAGGTGCGGGTCGCCGCCGCCCGCCGCTACCTGTGCCTTTCCGAGGACCGTGACCCGGAGATCGCCGCCCTCCTCGGCGAGGAGCCCAAGGTCTACGGCGAGCTCGTCACCCTGTGGTGGAACGCATCATGACAGCAGGTAGGCTGTGTTCATGATGCTTCCATGAGGACGACGGTGACATTGGACGCCGACGTGGCCGCTCGGCTCAAGGCGGCGGCCAGCGAGCGCGGCGTGCCCTTCAAGGTGGCCCTCAACGACGCCGTCCGGTCCGGTCTCGATGCCAGCTCGGCGCCGACCCGGCCCTACCGGGTGCCGGCCCGACCCCTCGGTCTGCGCCCGGGCGTCGACCTCGACCATGCGTTACGGCTGGCCGCCGGCGACGAAGACGCCGAGATCGTCCGCAAGCTGCACCTCCGCAAGTGAAGGTGGTCGATGCCAATCTGCTGCTCTACGCGGTCGACGAGCGATCACCCCGGCACGACCCGGCGCGGGTTTGGCTGGAGGAGACGCTGTCGGGCGCCGAAACCGTCGGGCTGGCCTGGCTGGCCCTCCTGGCCTTCGTGCGCGTCAGCACCCGGGCCAGCGTGTTCGAGAGCCCTCTGTCAGTGACCGGGGCGCTCGACCTCGTCGACGGGTGGCTGGACCAACCGTGCACGACAGTGGTCGCGCCCTCCACCCGGCACAGCTCGGTGCTGCGGGAGCTGCTGGCCCCGCTCGGCGCCGCCGGCAATCTTACGAGTGATGCCCATCTCGCCGCCATCGCCATCGAGCACGGGGCCGAGCTGTGCTCATGCGACCACGACTTCGCCCGCTTCCCAGGTCTTCGCTGGACCGACCCCTTGACGTAAGGAGGCGCCGTTTGGGCGGTATGGTGCCCGGCGTGCCGATCGGAGTCGTCATCGGCCTGTGCTCGGCCATCCTCACCGCCGTCGTCACCGAGGTCTACTGCCACCGCTGCCTCGCCCACCGCGCATTCCGGGTCCGGCCCGGCCTGGCGTCGGTGCTCGACACCTATTTCTGGGTCATCGTCGGCACCGATCCGGAGGCGTGGGCCGCGGTCCACCGGCTGCACCACCGCTACGCCGACACGCCGCTGGATCCCCACTCACCCCGCCTGCGCCGCCCCTTCACCGTCCTGGCCGGCTCGGCGTACCTCTTCGCCCGAGCCCGGGAACGAGTGCCGGCCAGCGCCCCGCGGCCGAAGGCCACCCTCGCCATCCGAGGCCTGCTCGTCGCCTTCTACTGGCTGATGTTCGGACCGGTGCAGGTGCTGACCATGTTCGCCGTGCACCTGGTCTGCTATCTGGGGATCATGGGCATGGTCAACACTGTCGGCCACCTCTATGGGCGCAAGCCCCACCCCGACCAGCCGGGCTACGACCTGGCCTGGCTGGCCATCCCGCTCCTGGGCCACGGCTATCACAACTCCCACCACGCCCACCCGGCGGCGAGCCGCACCGGAACCTTGGATCCAATCTGGCCGCTTCTGCGCCTCCTCGCCGCCGTAGGACTGGTCGACCTGCACGGCAGGAGCGCCCCTGCGGACGCCTCCTTCTGCTGTGGCGCGTCGGCATCCCTGGTCGGCACTCCGTAGGGCGACGGATTGCCGCGCCCTCCTGCGGCCTTCCGGGATTTGGAGGCGGTACCTGAACGCGACTACGGCTTCGCGATGAAGTCGCGGTACTTCGCCCTCGTGGGCATGTGCCGGAGCTGCGCAGCATCCTCGGAGGTCTCCACCGAACCGTAGGCGGGCTAGGCCGGTGCGGGCTCGACGCCGAACGTGGCGCAGATGGCTAGGTAGTCGTCCCACGTGTCGACGTCGGCCGGGAGCAGGCGGTCGATGGGCACCGGCCGGACGCGCTCGGGGTGGCCGTCGAGGATCTTCCACACCGCCTTGTCACCGTGGAGACTGCGCAGAGTGGGAAAGGCGTCGGCGGAGAAGACGAAGGGATGGCCCGGTCGGCCCCGGTAGACGGTGACCGCAGCCCACGGCCGTTCCCGGTCCCAGTCGGCCCGGGCCAGGTCGATGACGGCAGCGTCGACGCCCGGCATGTCACCCAGCAACAGCATGACGGCATCACAGTCGCCGGCGGCGTCGAGCCCGGCGAGGAGCGACGAGGCGCACCCACTGGCATAGGCCGCATTGGAAACGAGCTCGGCCCGCCCCTGGGCGACCCCGGCCCGGGCCTCGGCTTCGGCCCCGCCGACGACCACGATCACCCGGTCGAGCGACGACGCCTCGATCTCCCGCACCGTTCGTCCGAGCAAGGTGGCGTCGCCCAAGGGCAAGCTCTGCTTGGGCCGACCCAGCCGCCGCGACGAGCCCGCGCCGAGGACGATGCCGCACACTGCTCCCATGCGTAGATGCCGTGCTACTG
>JBBSHS010000100.1:0-8418 GCA_038232515.1 Acidimicrobiales bacterium | reverse complement strand
CGCAGCCCGGCTCGGCTCGGACTCCATCGCCAGGGCCATCGTCCTGCTGGCCGACGCCGACCTCGACCTGCGGGGCGTAAAGGACTGGCCCGAGCACCTCGAGGACCAGGTGCTCGTCGCCCGCCTCTCCAAGCTCAGCCGTCCTCAACGCGTCTGAGGTGCAGCCCGGGCGGCCGCACACCGCCTGCCCGGGCAGAAGACGTCGTGGGGGCGACCACAACTGCCCGGGCCGACGCACACCCGCCTGCCCGGGCGGCCGCACGCCTTCTGCCCGGGGAAGATGTCGTGGGGTCGACCACAACTGGCCGGGCGAACGCACACCGCCTGCCCGGACGGGCGCAACACCGGCGGGCCGGCAACCGCATGGAGAGCTCCCGGCGGGGTAGGTTGCGGCGCCGTGCCCAGCGCCACCCGTCGTCGCACCCCAGCCCCCAGCGTCCCGGTCGAGCAGACGACGCTCGCCAACGGCCTCAGGGTGGTGCTAGCCCCCGACCGGGCAGCGCCCACGGTCGCCGTCTGCGTCCTGTACGACGTCGGTTTCCGGAGCGAACCCGAGGGGCGCACGGGTTTCGCCCACCTGTTCGAGCACCTGATGTTCGAGGGATCGTGGAGCCTGCCCAAGCTGCGCCACGCCGAGCTGGTCCAAGGCAACGGCGGTGTTTTCAACGGCCAGACCAGGGCCGATGCGACCGTCTACTTCGAGCAGCTGCCGGCCTCGGCCCTCGAGCTCGGCCTGTTCCTGGAAGCCGACCGCATGCGGGCCGTGCGCCTGGACGAGGAGACCCTCGCCAACCAGATCGCCGTGGTCCAAGAGGAGATCCGGGTCAACGTGCTCAACCGGCCCTACGGCGGTTTCCCTTGGATCACGCTGCCGCCCGTGCTGTTCGACACCTACAACAACGCCCACAACGGCTACGGCAGCTTCGTCGACCTGGAAGCGGCCACGGTCGACGACGCCGCCGATTTCTTCACCCGGTACTACACCCCCTCGAACGCAGTGCTGTGCCTGGCCGGCGGGTTCGACCCCGACGCCGCCCTACCGCTGGTCGAGCGCCACTTCGGGTCCATCCCTGGCCGGCGGGCCCCGAAGCGGCCCAGCTTCGCCGAGCCCATCCCGACCAGTGAGCGGCGCCAGAAGATGACCGACCCGCTGGCCCCCCTGCCCGCCCTGGCCCTCGGCTACCGCGTCCCCGATCCGCTCGGCGATCTGGACGCCTACCTGGCTGCGGTCGTGTCCACCGAGGTCCTCACCGACGGCGACGCCTCCCGGCTCCACCAGAGGCTCGTCAAGAACGACCGCTGCGCCACCCATGTCGGCGGCTACGTGGGCACGTTCGGCGACCCGTTCGACGTGCGCGACCCGACCATGTTGCAGCTCGTCGCCTACCACCCGCCCGACGTGGCCACCGACACCGTACTGACCGGTCTGGACGACGAAGTCGACCAGACCGTCGCCGACCTCGGGGCTGACGAGTTGCGCCGGGTCGTGACCAGCATGCAGGCCGGGCTGCTGCGCGAGCTGGACGACGCCGTCTCGCGCGGCCTGATGCTCGCCGTGCTCGAGCAGCTGCGGGGCGACCCGGGCCTGGCCGCCCGGCTGCCCGGGCTCCTGGCCGAGGTGACTCCGGCGGGGGTCAGCGAGGCCTTGGCCACGTGGGTGCGACCCGATAGCAGGGCCGTCCTCGAGGTCGTCCCCGGGGGGCAGGCCTGATGGCCGGTCGCCCCGCTCTGGCCCCAGCCGGTGTGGCACCGGCCATTCCGACCGTCGGCGGCCAGCGCCGGCTCAAACTGCCGTCCGTCGCCACCCGGGTCCTGGACAACGGCCTCACCGTGATGGCCGTTCGCCAGAAGCGGGTGCCGCTCGTGCAACTGCGCCTGATGGTGCCAACCGGCCGGCTGCGGGCCTCCCCTCGCGACCAGGCCCGCCAGCGCGTGCTCGGGGCCACCTTGCTGTCGGGCACGTCCAGTCGCACCGCCCTCGACCTGGCGCGCCGTCTCCAGGAGCTCGGCGGCGACCTCTCGGGCGGGGCCGACGCCGAGGACCTGAGCCTGTCCGGCTCGGCCCTGGCGGCACACCTGCCGGACCTGCTGGCGCTCGCCGCCGAGGTGTTGGCCGACGCCACCTTCCCCAAGGCGGAGGTGGCCGTCGAGCGCCACCGGGTGCGCCAGGAGCTGGCCCTGCAGGCCAGCCAACCCAACGTGCAGGCCCGCATGGCGGTGGCCCGACGGGTATTCGGCGCCCATCCCTATGGAGCAGGGCTGCCCGACCCCGAAGTGGTGGGCCGTGTCACCTCGGCCCAGCTATCCCGCTACCTCCAGGATCGGGTCGGGCCGAGCGGGGCCGTGCTCGTGATGGTGGGCGACATCCGGGCCGAGCAGGCCCTCGACCAGGCGGAGGCGGTGCTGGGCGGTTGGCGCACGGCGGCGCCGCCGCAGGACCTGCCCGCTCCGGCGCCGCCTGTCAGCGGCCCCGTGACCCTGGTGGACCGGCCTGGAGCCGTGCAGACCAACATCCGCCTCGCCGGCCCTGCCCTGGCCCGTAGCCACCCCGGGTACCCGGCGCTGGCCGTGGCCAACATCGTGTTCGGCGGCTACTTCTCCTCCCGCCTCACCCACAACCTGCGAGAGGACAAGGGCTACACCTACAGCCCCCATACGACGGTCGAGCACCATGTGGCTGCGTCGATCTTCACCATCACGGCCGACGTGGCCACCGGGGTGACCGCCCCCGCATTGGTGGAGATCGCCCACGAGCTGGGCCGGATGGCCACCCTCCCGGTCATGGCCGAGGAGCTGGCCGCAGCCAAGCGCTACCTCACCGGCACACTGGCGCTGGCCATCCAGACGCAGTCCGGCCTGGCCAGCTACCTCGTCATGCTCGCCTCTTTCGGCCTCGGCATCGACTACCTGCGTGACCTGCCCGACGCCGTCGCCAAGGTCACCGTCGACGACGTGCTCGAGGCTGCCGCTGACTGGCTGGCCCCCTCCCGTCTGGTCACGGTCATGGTCGGCGACGCGTCCCAGGTAGAGGCGTCCATACGCCGCCTGTCCGACGTCGAGGTGGTACCGCTGGCGTAGCGGACAGATCCTGCGCCGGCCGGTGGGCGCGCCGCGGTGGGGTTTCGGGGGCCGGCAGGCCCTCGTTGGGGGCGTGGGGGCCTGGCCCCCACACGTTCGCCGCCGGCTCTGCCGAAGGCGAACAAGGAAAGGGCGAGCGAAGCGAGCGCCAACGGCCTTCCCGCCGCAGGCGGCCGAGCCGAGCGCAGCGAGCGACGGCCGGGGAGCTATGCGAGCCGGTTGAGGCGCCGCTGCAGGCGGGACTTGCGGTTCGACGCCTGGTTCTTGTGGATGACGCCCTTGGCTGCGGCCATGTCGAGCTTCTTCATGGCCAGGCTCACTGCCGCGGCGGAGTCGGCGGGTGTGGCTTCGGCCTGGGCGATGGCCGACTTCACCCGGCTCTTGACCTCGGACCGTACGGCCTTGTTCTTCAGCCGCCGCCGCTCGTTGGTGCGGTTCCGCTTTATCTGGCTCTTGATGTTGGCCAAGGGTTTGCTCGTCCTTCGGTGCTGGGGGGGGAGCTCGGGCATCCTCCCGGGGACCGGGAGAGGCTACAGGATTCTCCGCTGGACGCGTCCAGCCGGTTCAGCCGACGCCAGGCTCGTCAGTTCAGGAGCAGGCGGGCCAGACGGCGGGACGAGACGATCAGGCCTCCGATGCCCATGGCCAGCAGGTAGGCGACGTGGACCAACAAGACCGGCCCTACGGCTCCGGTGACCAGAGCCCGTAGGATGGCCACACCCTGGTACAGGGGCGAGCACTGGACCACCCAACGCAGACCGACGGGGTACGTGGCAAGGGGGTAGAAGGTGGCCGAGAACAGGAACAGGGGAAGGATGAACAGCTGCACCAGGTCGAAGTCCTGCCAGGTGCGCATGAACGACGTGAAGGCCATGCCGGCGGCGCCGAAGGCGAAGCCGATCAACAGGGCGACGGGTACGGCGAGCACCGTCCACGGTGACGTCACCAGCCCCATCACCACCATGACGACGATGAAGGCGCAGGCGTACAACGTGCCCCGGGCCAGCGCCCAGCCGATCTCTCCGACGGCGATGTCTCCCACGGCCATGGGTGTGGCCAGCACGGCGTCGTAGGTCTTCTGGTACTTGAGCTTGAAGAAGATGTTGAACGTGCTGTCGTAGATGGCGCCGTTCATGGCCGACGAGGCCAGCAGGGCCGGAGCCACGAAGGCCGTGTAGCCGATGGTGTGGCCGGCCACCGACACCGGTCCGACCAGCTTGCCGATGCCGACCCCGATCGACAGCAGGTAGAAGACGGGCTCGAAGAACCCGGAGAGGATGATCAACCAACCCCGCCGGTAGACGAGCATGTTGCGTTCGACGAGGTGGCGCGCCCGGCGGGTGCCGAGAGCCCCGGGTGGCACCACTCGGGCCACCAGAGCGGCCGAGCTCACAGCTCCAACCGCCGGGCGAAGGTCCGGGTGGCGGCCAGCCCACCGGCCACCACGAAGGCGGACAGGAAGGCGAGGTGGACGAGCGCCCGGGCCGGGCTGATGTCACCCATGGCCAGGCGCCGGCACAGGTCGACGCCGTGCCACAGGGGCGTGACGTAAGCGAGGGGACGCACGGCGGCGGGGAGCTGGGCGATCGGGAAGAACGTGCCCGAGAACAGGAACAGGGGCAGGACGCCGAAGCGCAGGAGGGCGGCGAACGAGGCGTCGCTGTCACGGGTGGCGGCGTAGGCCGTGATCGGGGCGCCGAAGGCCAGCCCGGTCAGGACGGCAGCGGGTATGGCCAGCACGGCCGACGGCGTGCGCACGGCCCCGAACAGGGCACTGACGCCCAAGAAGACGGTGACGGTGAGGAACAGGCGGAACGCCTCCCACGTCAACCAGCCCACCACGATGTCCCCTGACCGGATGGGCGTGGCCACGGCGGCGTGGAAGTACCGCTGCCACCGGAACCCGCCCATCACCGGATAGGTCGACTCGGCCGTCGCCACCTGGGCGGCGGTGGCAGCCAGCAGCCCGGGAGCCAGGAACACGAGGTACGAGGCACCGCCGAGCGACGCAGCACCGGTGCCACCGTGGCCCTTGTCGACGTAGGACCCCAGGCCCAGGCCCATGGCCGCGAGGAACAGCACAGGCGTACAGAAGGAGGAGACCACCGAGCCCCGCCACGCCCGCCGATAGGCGACGAGCTGGTGCTCCAGGACGCGCACGGCCGGCGGAGTGGCCATCAGTCGACCAGCGTGCGCCCGGTGAGGTGGAGGAACACGTCCTCGAGCGTGCTGCGGCGGGCCAGGACGCTGACCGGCCTGTACCCCCGCTGGCTCACCACCGCCGCCGCCTTGTCCCCGTCGTCGGTGTAGAGCAACAGGCGGTCGGGCAGCATTTCGATCCGGTCGGCCACGTCGTCGATGACGGCCAGGTCGAGCGTCTCCTGCACGCCCACACCGAAGCGCAGCTCCAGCACTTCGCGGGTCGAGTAGCGGCGGATGAGCTCGGCCGGCGAGCCTGTGGCAGCGATGCGGCCGCCGTCCATCACCACCAGCCGGTCGCACAGCTGCTCGGCCTCGTCCATGTAGTGGGTGGTGAGCACCAGCGTGACCCCCTGCTGCTTGAGCCGGTAGAGGCGGTCCCACACGGCGTGACGGGCCTGGGGGTCCAGGCCGGTGGTGGGCTCGTCCATCAGCACCAGCTCGGGCTGGTTGACGAGGGCCCGGGCGATGGTGAGGCGGCGCTTCATCCCCCCCGACAGCTTCTCCACCTGGTCGCCGGCCCGCTCCGCCAGCTGGAAGAAGTCGAGCAGCTCGGCCGTGCGCTCCCTGATGAGAGCCCGGCGCATGTCGAAGTAGCGCCCGTAGATCAACAGGTTCTCCGCCACCGACAGCTCGGTGTCGAGGGTGTCCTCCTGGGGCACCACGCCCAGTCGGGCCCGGATCCGGGGACCATCGGAATGGGGGTCCAGCCCGAAGATGCGCAGCGCCCCGCCGCTCACCGGGGACACGCATCCGATCATGCGCATGGTCGAGCTCTTCCCGGCGCCGTTGGGCCCGAGGAAGCCGAAGGCCTCACCCCTCGCCACCTCGAAATCGACGCCGTCGACGGCCGTGAACGTGCCGAAGCGCTTGGTGAGGGCGCGGGCCACGATCAGCGGTTCGGTGGGAGTCACCCGGCCGAGCGTACCGACGACCGGCAACGGGGGGAACGGGGTTTCCCCGGCGCCGCTACCCCGCCAGGAGGCGGCGCCTGCGACAATGGTCGACCGACCCGTCCCCTCAGTTCTGGAGAACCAGCCCCGCTCGTGGCCGAGATCTCGTCCTTCCGCAATCTGGCCATCGTGGCCCACGTCGATCATGGCAAGAGCACGCTGAGCGACCGCATCCTGCAGTTGACGGGGGCGGTCGACGCCCGGGACATGCGCGAGCAGTTCCTGGATTCCATGGACATCGAACGGGAGCGGGGCATCACCATCAAGGCCCAGAACGTCCGGGTGCCGTGGAAGGGTCACGAGATCCAGTTCATCGACACCCCCGGCCACGTCGACTTCGGCTACGAGGTGAGCCGCAGCCTGGCCGCCTGCGAAGGCGTGGTCCTCGTGGTCGACGCCGCCCAGGGGATCGAGGCGCAGACCCTCGCCAACTGCTTCCTGGCCATCGAGTCGGACCTCGAGATCGTGGCCGCCCTCAACAAGATCGACCTGCCGGCCGCCGACCCCGACCGTTACGCGGCCGAGATCGAGGCGGTGCTGGGCATCCCCGCCGGCCAGATCCTGCGCCTGAGCGCCAAGACCGGCGAAGGCGTGGCCGCCCTGCTCGACACCGTTCTCGCGCGCATCCCCGCGCCCGCCGGTGACGCCGGCGCACCCCTGCGGGCGCTCGTCTTCGACTCCTATTACGACCAGTACCGCGGTGTGGTCAGCGCCATCCGCATCGTGGACGGCAACTTGTCGGCCGGCGACCGCATCCGCTTCATGCAGGCCGACGTCGTGCGCGACATCGAGGAGCTGGGCGTCCGCCGCCCGGTGCCCACCCCGGTCGACGCCCTCGGCCCGGGCGAGGTCGGCTACGTCATCGCCGGTATCAAAGACCTGGCCGAGGCCCGTTCCGGCGAGACGATCACGGTGGCTGGCCGCCACGGCGCCACGACCGCCTTGGCCGGCTACCGCGACCCCAAACCCATGGTGTTCTGCGGTCTGTACCCAATTGACGGCGACGAGTTCACCGAGCTGCGCGAGTCGCTCGAGAAACTACGCCTGAGCGACGCCAGCATCACCTACGAGCCCGAGACATCCGGCGCCCTGGGCTTCGGCTTTCGCTGCGGCTTCCTCGGACTGCTTCACATGGAGATCGTCAAGGAACGGCTGGAGCGCGAGTTCAACCTGTCGCTCATCGCCACGGCCCCGTCCGTCGCCTATATCTGCCACCTCGCCGACGGCACCACCATCGAGTTCCACAACCCCTCGGAGATGCCCGAGCCAGCCAAGGTCGACCGGATCGCCGAGCCCATGCTGCGGGTGTCGGTCCTGCTGCCGGCCGAGCACACCGGCACCGTCATGGACCTGTGCCAGACCCGGCGGGGCGAGATGCTGAAGATGGAGTACCTGTCGCCGGAGCGCCTGGAGCTGGTCTACCGGGTGCCGCTGGCCGAGGTGGTGCTCGATTTCTTCGACGCGCTCAAGAGCCGGACCAAGGGCTACGCCAGCCTCGACTACGAGCCGGACGGCTACGCCGATGCCGCCCTGGCCAAGCTCGACATCCTCTTGAACAACGCGCCGGTCGACGCCTTTTCCTGCCTCATCCACAAGTCCCGGGCCGAGGCCTACGGGCGGGCCATGGTCGACAAGCTGCGCGAGCTGATCCCACGCCAGATGTTCGACGTGCCCATCCAGGCCGCCGTCGGGGGGCGGATCGTGGCCCGCCAGACGGTCAGGGCCAAGCGCAAGGACGTGCTGGCCAAGTGCTACGGCGGTGACATCAGCCGCAAGCACAAGCTGCTCGACAAACAGAAGCAGGGCAAGAAGCGGATGAAGGCCATCGGCCGTATCGAGGTCCCCCAGGAGGCCTTCATAGCCGCCCTCCGCCTCGAGGACTAGACCCACGGCGGCACCGCCCGCGTCCGGCAGCCGTCAAGCCGCGACATTGATCGGGCACCCGGACCGCCGGCGGCGCCGGCCGGGGGTGTGGGGGCCTTGCCCCCACAGACGAGCGAGGATCCGGCTTGCCGGTCCTTGCTGGGAAGATGGCGAGCGCAGCGAGCTCCAAAGGGGGGAGGCCGGGAGGGGGGCCCGCCCCCCTCCCGCGTAGCACTCAGTCGTCGTGAGTGCCAGGTGGTGGCCCAACGCAAGGCCGCCATCCTCCGAGCCGTCGGGGCGGCGTACAGCGCGACGGCCCAGCCGG
>JBBSHS010000099.1:0-8445 GCA_038232515.1 Acidimicrobiales bacterium | reverse complement strand
GTGCCTTGGTGGCCGCCTTGGCCGCCGGTGCCTTGGTGGCCGCCTTGGCCGCCGGTGCCTTGGTGGCCGCCTTGGCCGCCGGTGCCTTGGTGGCCGCCTTGGCCGCCGAGGCCTTGGTGGCCGCTGCCTTGGCCGGTGTTCTCCCGGTCGACGCCTTGGCGCCCGATGTCTTTGTGACCGATCCCTTTGCGGCCGAAGCTCTGGCACCCGACGGCTTTCCGGCCGACGGCTTTCCGGCCGACGGCTTTCCGGCCGACGGCTTCTCGGCCGACGGCTTCTCGGCCGATGTCTTGTCGGCCGATGTCTTGGCAGCGGCCCGGGACCTTGCCGCCGGCACGACCCCGGGAGCGCCGGTGACCGGCGCGGACGTCTTGGCGGCCTTCCTCGTCCGAGCGCTCTTCACCGCCGCCGCCGGCGCCTCCAGCCTGACCGGTGCGCCCTCGGAGCCGTCGTCGGCGGGAGCGGCATCGGCGTTCCGCCTCCTCCTGGCCGGCGCCTTGGCGGCTTGAGCCTCCGCCGGCGCCGGCGCCGGAACCGGAACCGGCTCGGCACCCGAGGCGTCGGGCCCGGGCCGGGCAGGCGTCTGCTTCTTCGCCACCCGACGGCGGCCCGATCGCTTTGGCTCCCCACCGCCATCGCCGTCGACCGGTGCCACCGTGGCGGGCTCGGGACCGACCGGGGTGGCTTCCCCGCTCGGCGCTGTACGCCTGGTCCGCGCCCGGCGGCGACCTGGCTCTTCGGTGGACGCCCCGGGCACGCCGGGGACCGAGCCCGGTGACGAACCCGACACCCCGGCCAAGACATCCCGATCGAACTCGGGCAGGGACACAGCCGGCTCCGCCTCCACCTTCTTCTTCTTCTGGGTGGACCGGCGCCGGCCGGGCTTCTTGGGCTCAGCTTCCGGCTCGTCGTTGCCGGTTTCGGCGGCCACGGTTTCGTCGGTGGGGGCGCCCGCCGCCTCGGCCATGCCGGGCAGGGCCAACTCGATGCCGCGACGGGACGCATCGAAGGCCCGGATGACAAATGTGCGCCGCTCGCCCTTGGTCAGCACATCGCGGGCCGCCCGGGGAGCAGGCGCGTCCATCAGGGACAAGGGCACGTAGCAGCGCACGCCTTCGACATCCACGAAGGCGCCGTGCGAGCTGAACGACTCCACGTCGCCTTCCACATCTGAACCCGGCTTGTGCACGGCCACGAAGTCGATGAACTTCATCGGCTCGTTGACGGGATGGGCCGGCGGTGCGGTGGTCTTGCGACGACGCTTCCGCCCCGACGTCTCCGACGCCGGAGTCACCGCCTCCTCGGTGGCCGCGGCAATGGCCCGTTCGACGGCCTTCTCCTCCTTCTTGGTCTCCTTCTTCTCCTCCTTCGGCTTCTTGAGCCGGCCGAGGGCGGCTCTTCCCTTCTCCAGCAGTTCGTCGCCGGACACGAGCGGCGCCGCCGCCGTGACGCTGGTCTTGGCCCGCTTGCGCCTGGCGTCCTTGGTGACCTCGCGGCTCTTGGGCCCGCGTACCGGTGTGCGGTGGGTGAAGATCCAGCCCACGCCGGGCACCGGCTTGCCGCCGATGAGACGGCCATCGTCGAACAGCCACTCGTGCTCGGCGTGAAACTCCTGGAACGAGTCGTTGGACAGCACCAGGGCGCCGGTCTTCTCGGCGATGCGCAGGACAAAGGCGTCGCCCCGTCCGATTGCGCCGGCCGGCGGGGACACGAGCTCATGGGCGTCTTCGGCCGCTTCGAACTCCGAGCGCTCAGACTCGTCGATGCGGTGACCGAAGCTGGCGTCGACCACGACCGTGATGTCCGCGTCGGGATGCTCGGCCATGAACTCGAGCACGGCCTCGTTCAGCTGCCTGAGGCTGGGCAGGCTCCGGCTCTCGGTGGCGATGTTCGAACCATCCACGACAACGTGCAGCGACATATCAGTGCAGAGTCAACCATCTGTCGGCAAGTCGCGTGTGGACACCCACGCTCGGGTGGGGGCGCCGACCGGCGGTCGGGTGGCTGGGCCGGCGTTCAGCTGAAGTACAGACGCATCAACAGGCGGGCAAGCTTGTCGCCATCATGGCGGATGAGGCTACGGCCCATGAGCACGTCGTGAGGATCGGGCTCGGCCGCCACCCCCGACACCAGAGGCTCGCCCAGGGCCCGGACCCGGAGCTCGGCTAGGACGGCGGGGTCCCAGGTGACGAGGGCCTCGCCGCTGGCCTGGTAGCGGCGCACCAGCTCGGGAGAGGGCTGGGCGGTGTTGTAGACGACGTAGTCGAACAGTTGCTCGTCTCCGGTGTGGCGCTGGATCTCCGCCAGGAAGTCGTGCACGGCGTAACCCGCCGTCTGACCTGACTTGGTCACCAGGTTGCAGACGTAGACCTTCATGCCCTGGGCCTTGCGCAGGGCATCGGTGACGCCGTCCACCAAGAGGGTGGGGATGAGGGAGGTGTAGAGGCTGCCCGGGCCCAGGACGACCATGTCGGCCTCCTGGATCGCCTCGGCGGCCATGGGCGTGACCCGGGCCTGCGGGGTCAGGAACAGGGCGGGGCGGCTGCCGACGGCAAAGAAGGTCTCGTCGATCGTGCGCTCGCCGATCATCTCCTCGCCGCTGGGCAGGCGCAGGCCCAGGCGCACGTCGTTGCTGGTGACGGGCAGGACCCGACCGGTGATGGCCAGCACCTGGCCCACCATTTCCACCGCCGCCTCGAAGCTGCCCGACACCTTCTCCAGCGCCGTGAGGAACAGGTTGCCGAAGCTGTGGCCGCCGAACTGGCCGGGTGGGAAACGGTAGGTGAACAGGGCCCGCATCAACTCCGAGCTGCTCGACAGGGCGACGAGGCACTGACGGACGTCGCCCGGGGGCAGCACGCCGAGCTCGTCCCGCAACACCCCTGAGGAACCGCCGTCGTCGACCATGTTGACGATGGCCGTGATGTCGGTGACGTAGTGCTTGAGGGCGGACAGAACGGTGAAGGTCCCGGTGCCGCCGCCCATCACCACCGCTCGTACCCCCACGGGCGACGACGGACCGTCGGGCGCACCAGCCATCCCGAGAGGGTAGACCGCAGGCCGGAGCCCCTTCCTGCCCACGCTGACGCAAACCGGTCACGCCCGGTTCCGTGCCGCCCCGATGCGGAATACTTTGGGGCAGGGCCGACGAGCGGGGAGAGGAGGCGACATGGCCTACCGGGCCGTCCCCGGCGGCGTCCTGCGCTGCCCGTGGTGCGACGCCACGCTGCCCCCGGCCGCCCTCGAGTGCCCCCTGTGCCGGTTCCCCCTGGCTCACCCGGCCGGCGGCGGCGCCGACTCCGGCCGGGAGCGGACGGCACGGCCGCCTCCGACGGTCATGCCCACCCTGGTCCCCATCGGCCGGCTCCCCGCCGCCCCGGGTGCCGACAGCCGCCGTCGCCGCCGACGTCACCTCACCCACGGCTCATGGCTCCTCGGGCTCATCGCCGTCCTGCTGCTCGTCTCCGGGCTGGTCACGATGCGTACGATCACCAGCCCGGACGCCCGCCATGACCGGGCCGCCGAGCTCTCGCTGGTCACCGCTCTGGCTCAGGCCCAGGGCCACCCCACCGCTGGCGCCCCCAGAGTGGACGTCATCGACGCCAACCGAGGCCCCACTGCGGCGGGCCAGGTGAGCGTGGCCAGCGCCGACGGTCGCTGGTACGGCGCCGTGCGGTCAGATTCCGGTCGGTGCTTCGTGCTGGCCGGCCTGGTCACGGCGGCCAGCACGACGCCACCAGGGACGCTCGGCCCAGACGAGCCCTGCACCGGAGCCCACGCCCAGCAGCGCCTGGCCCGTCAGCTGGATCCCGGTTAGATCTTTGGCTGGCCGGAGCCCGGGCGTGTGCGGGAAGTCCAGAGGCCAGACCCAGGCCTAGGCCCGGCCTAGACCCCGTCCGGCTTGTGCTGGTCGACGGCCAGGCCCAGGCCGATGTGCGGCCGGTGGCTCACGGCGGGCGGGTTGACCATCGGTGGCCGGCACGAACTCGTTGTTCATGGCCGGCACCGCCTTGACGGCCTGGACCACGTCCGCAAGCCCTCATGTGCAACGCCTGTCTTGACATGTGTGTAGCATGACCGCGTGAGCAAGATGCTGCAGGTCCGCGACGTGCCCGACGACGTGCATGCCGAGTTGCGCCGCCGCGCCACCACCGCCGGAATGAGTCTCTCCGACTTCACCAGACAGGAACTCTCCCGACTGGCACGGCGGCCCTCGCTTGGGGACCTACTGGATCGGGCCGCAAGCCGTAACGGTGACCCGATGACCTTCGCTGATGCGCGTGAGGCCGTTACCTCCGAACGCCCCAACGAATGATCGTCGTCGACGCGTCGGTTGTCGTCGCGTCCCTGCTCAGCACGGGAGGTGCCGGGGCTCGCGCCCGAGAACGGCTTCGCCTAGATCCCGATTTGCACGTGCCGCATCTGCTCGACGTGGAGGTGACAGCGGCACTCCGCCGACGCGTCCGCCTCGGCCAGACGGACGTCGAAGTAGCCACCGAAGTCATGGCTGACCTCGCTGATCTTGCCGCCCTGCGTTGGGATCACGAGCCGCTCCTCCGCCGAGTCTGGGAACTACGAGAGAACGTCACGCCGTACGACGCCGTCTACGTCGTTCTTGCCGAGATGCTGGATGCTCCGCTGGTTACGAGCGACGCTCGGCTCTCCCGGGCTCCAGGACTGAACTGTCGCGTCGAGGTCCTGGTCGACTGACTGCCCGCCATGGCAACCCGCCCGCGGCGGCCGCCGGTGAGCCGGTCCGATCATGGCAAGGGGATCGGCCACACGGGACAGCCGAGCGGACTCGGGCGATGCGGATGCTGGCAATCGCCGGCTCGATCCTCATCGACACCTGATCTGGTCACAACGTTCGCGGGCCCATCGCGGCGCGGTCAGGACGCTACATAGCTCCTCGGGCCGAGCGCTCGCTCCGTTCGAGGGTGGCTCTGACATGCTGTCGAGCACCCAGCTTAGGCTAGAGCAACCTCGAGGATGTGGGCCTTCTCCAGGTCGGACAGCTCCTTCGAGCCGGCCGCCGGCGATCCTGACTCGTGCCGGCCGACATGGGTGAGGCGGTAGTCCGATCCCAGGAGCCG
Source organism: Acidimicrobiales bacterium (assembly GCA_038232515.1). Lineage (GTDB taxonomy): Bacteria > Actinomycetota > Acidimicrobiia > Acidimicrobiales > JAUJNH01 > JBBSHS01. The sequence goes on along the minus strand of JBBSHS010000099.1, from coordinate 3,352 downwards.
GTACAGCCGGCTCTCGACGAAGGCCCACGGGCCCATGTTGTCCGGCTCCTCCTGCAACCAGCAGACCTCGTCGGCATGCTCATACCCGGCCACGGTGGCGACGATGGGGTCGCGGGGGAACGGGTACAGCTGCTCGACCCGCACGATGGCCACGTGGCCGGCGTCACTGCGCCGGCGCCGCTCGACCATGGCGTCGAGGGCCACTTTGCCCGAGGCCAGGACCACCCTGCGGACCGCCGCCCGGTCGGTCACCTCCGGGTCGTCCACCACCTCCATGAAGGTCCCGCTGGTGAAGGCGCCCACCGGCGAGTGTGCCTCCTTGGAGCGGAGGTAGGCCTTGGGGGTGAACAGCACCAGCGGCTTGCGCAGCTCGCGCACGACCTGGCGGCGCAGGACATGGAAGAGCTGACTGGCGGTGGTGACGTTGGCCACCTGGATGTTGCCCTCGGCACACAGCGTCAGGAACCGCTCGATGCGCCCACTGGAGTGCTCGGGCCCCTGGCCCTCATAGCCGTGGGGCAGCAGCAGCGTGAGCCCGCACGTCTGATCCCACTTGGGCTCGGCCGCCACCAGGAACTGGTCGATGATGACCTGGGCGCCGTTGGCGAAGTCGCCGAACTGCGCCTCCCAGGCCACGAACGCCTCGGGCCGGGTGAGGGCGTAGCCGTACTCGAAGCCGACGGCGGCGTACTCCGACAGCAGCGAGTCGTAGACGAAGAACCGGCCCTGGTCGGCGGCGACGTGGGCCAGCGGGGCGTACTCGGCGCCGGTCTGGAAGTCGACCAGCACGGCATTGCGGTGCCCGAAGGTGCCCCGACGGGTGTCCTGGCCGGCCATGCGCACGTCGTGCCCGTCGAGCAGCATGGTGCCGAAGGCCAGCGCCTCACCCATGGCCCAGTCGGCCTGACCCCCGGCCCACAACTTGGCCCTGGCCTCGAACACCTTGTGCAGCTTGGGGTGGAGGGTGAAGGCCGGAGGTTCGCCTAACAGAGCCTCGGCCACCTGCTGGAGGCGCTCGTCGACGACGGCGGTTGCGGCCGGCGGCTCGAGCGGGGCGGGAGCCGGTGGCGGCAGCACCGTCAGCCTGGGTGGGGCTGCCGCCCTGGTCTCCTCGAGCGCCTGCTGCAGGCGCCTGGAGAAGTCGTCCAGCGCCGCCTCCGCCTCGTCGATGGCCATGTCGCCCCGCCGTACCAGCTGCTCGACGTAGACCTTGCGCACGCTGCGCCGGGCCTGGATGCGCTTGTACATGAGCGGCTGGGTGAGGCTGGGGTCGTCGGTCTCGTTGTGGCCCAGCTTGCGGTAGCAGACCATCTCGACGACGACGTCCTTGTGGAACTGCATCCGGAAGGCCAATGCCAGCCGGGCCACCCGGGTGCAGGCTTCGGGGTCGTCGCCGTTCACGTGGAAGATCGGAGCCTGGACCATCCGGGCCACGTCGGTGGCGTAGGTGGACGAACGGGCCGAGTCCGGGTTGGTGGTGAAGCCCACCTGGTTGTTGATGACCAGGTGCACGGTGCCGCCGGTGGTGTAGCCCCGCAGCTGGCTCATGTTGAGGGTCTCGGCCACCACTCCCTGGCCGGCGAAGGCGGCGTCACCGTGGACGAGGATGGGCAGCACCGGGAACTCGTCGCCCCGGTCGAGGACGTCCTGGCGGGCCCTGGCCATGCCCTCGACCACGGGGTCCACCGCCTCCAGGTGGCTGGGGTTGGACGCCAGGGTCACTTCGATGGGCTGGCCGGACAGCCCGGTGAAGGTGCCCCGGAAGCCCTTGTGGTACTTGACGTCGCCCGAGCCCTGTGCGGTGTTGGGATCGAGGTTGCCCTCGAACTGGTCGAACAGCTTGTGGTACGGCTGGCCCACGATGTTGACCAGCACGTTGAGCCGGCCCCGGTGGGCCATGCCGATGACGGCCTCGGGGGCCCCGGCTACGGCCGCCGCGTCCAGCACGGCGTCGAGCGTGGGGATGGCCGACTCGGCGCCCTCGATACCGAAGCGCTTGGCCCCGATGTACTTGGTCTCCAGGAACTTCTCCAGGGCCTCGGCGGCGTTGAGGCGGCCGAGGATATGGCGCTGCTCCCCGGGCGACGCCGTGGTGTCGACGCCCTCGACGTGCTCCTGGATCCAGTGCTGCTGAACCGGCTCCTGGATGTGCATGTACTCCACGCCCACCGTCCGGCAGTAGGCGTCGCGCAGCAGCCCGAGGATCTCTTCCAGGCTCATCAGTTCGTGGCCGGCCAGGTCGTTGGCAAGGAACTCGCGGTCCAGGTCCCACAACGTCAGGCCGTAGGTGGCCGGGTCGAGCTCGGCGGGCATGGCCGGTGGCTTGGAGCCCAACGGGTCGAGGTCGGCGATGAGGTGGCCCCGCACCCGGTAGGTGCGGATCAGCGTCTGCACGTGGACCTGCTTCTCCAGCCTGGCCCGCAGGCCCCGCACGTCGGCCGGGTTGACGTCGGTGCTCCAGCGGATGGGGACGTACGGCACCCCCAGCGCCGCGAAGACGTCGTCGTAGAAGCCGTCGCCGCCCAGCAGCAGGTGGTCGATCTTGGCCAGGAACTCGCCCGATTCGGCACCCTGGATGACCCGGTGGTCGTACGTGGAGGTGAGCACGACCTCCTTGGACATGCCCAGTTCGGCCAGGGCCCGGGGATCGGAGGCCCGGAAGGAAGCCGGCCAGTCGATGCGCCCCATGCCGACGATGCAGCCCTGGCCCGGCATGAGCCGGGGAACCGAGTGCTCCGTGCCTATGGTGCCCGGATTGGTGAGGCTGATGGTGGCGCCCTGGAGATCTTCCATGGCCAGCTTGTTGAGGGCGACCTTGCGCATGAGGGCGTCGTAGGCCTGCCAGAAGCCCTGGAAATCCACGGTGTCGGAGTCCTGGACGACCACGACCACGAGGCCGCGTGACCCGTCCGGCTTGTGCTGGTCGACGGCCAGGCCCAGGCCGATGTGCGGCCGGTGGCGGACGGCGGGCGGTTGACCATCGGTGGCCGACACGAACTCGTTGTTCATGGCCGGCACCGCCTTGGCGGCCTGGACCACGGCGTAACCGATCAGATGGGTGAAGCTGATCTTCCCCGATCGGTGGCGGCCCAGGTAGTTGTTGATGACCTTGCGGTTCTGCTCCAGCAGCCGGGCCGGCATGGGCCGGATGGAGGTGGCGGTGGGCACGCTCAGGCTGGCCTCCATGTTGCGGGCCACCGCCGCCCGTGCCCCCCGCAACGGCATCAGCCGGTCCTCGGGTTCCTCCGCCGCTCCCGCGGCCGGCGCTGGTGCTGCCGGCGCAGCCCCCGCCAACCCAACGGCTGTCCCGTCCATGTCCGGGAACGGCCGAGTCCCGACCGGCGCGGAGCCC
>JBBSHS010000098.1:0-8636 GCA_038232515.1 Acidimicrobiales bacterium | reverse complement strand
GGCGCAGGCGGCCAAGCACGAGCTCGTCTGCCGCAAGCTGGGCCTGCGGCCGGGCATGCGCCTGTTGGACGTGGGGTGCGGCTGGGGCGAGATGGTGGTGCACGCCGCGACCCGTCACGGCGTCGAGGCCGTGGGCGGTGCTCGGCGTCAAGCTGACTGAGTCGGGTGTCAGCGACATGCCTCTCACCCGGGCGCCGTTCGACGAGGAGACGGGCACCTCGGTCCCCTGACCGGGCGGCGGAAGTGGTGAGGCGGTCGTCAGCCCCTCCTTCTCGCCAGGTTCCGCGCTGGTTCCACTGCTCCTGGCCTCACCCGTCCGGGGCATCGTCGCTGCCCGGACATGGGTCGCCTCGGGCGCCGATCCGCCAGCCCGTCTCCAGGGCGGCCGACGCCGTGGCCGCGATCAGGAGGCAGGCGAGGACCACCTTCAACGGTGGCAGATCGAGTGCATAGAACCGCTTCAGGCCGGGGACGGCGAGGTCAAGGAGGAACGAGCCTCCCATCACCGCAACCAGGATGCCCCGCCAGCCCGTGAAGGGTCGGGCGAGGATTACCAGGACCCACAGGCTCACGGCGAAGAGCACCATCGTCGCCGCCGTCCGCGCCTGCGCCTGGCTGACCTGCGGCTGGTGACGGGCGAAGGCATAGCCGGCCAATGTCGATGCTGCCGCCAGCACGCCGGCCGGCACGGCCAGGTTCAGCACCCGGCGCACGAAGCCGGACCGCGCCCGTCGGGCGTGGGCGGCCAGGGCCAGGAAGAAGGCGGGGATGCCGATGGCCAACGTGCTCACGATGGTGAGCTGGCGGGGCAGGAAGGGGAACGGCACTCCGGCGACCACCACGGCGAGCGACAGCACCATGGCGAAGAACGTCTTGGTCACGAACAGCTTGCCCACCCGCTCGACGTTGCCGATGACCCGCCGACCCTCGGCCACGACCGCCGGGAGGACCTCGAAGGCGTCGTCCAGCAGTACCAACTGGGCCACGGCCCGCGACGCGCTCGTGCCCGACCCCATGGCCACTCCGATGTCGGCCTGCTTGAGGGCCAGCACGTCATTGACCCCGTCACCGGTCATGGCGACGACGTGGCCGCGAGCTTGCAGGGCGGCCACCATGGACCGCTTCTGGTGCGGCGACACCCGGCCGAAGACCGAGTGCGACTGCATGGCGTCGGCCAGCTGGTCAGGCTCCAGGGGCAGACCTCGGGCATCGAGGGGTTCGTCGCCGCCGGCCAACCCCACCCGGCGGGCGATGGCCCCTACGGTCGCCGGGTTGTCGCCCGAGATGATCTTCACGGCGATGCCCTGGCCGTGGAAGTACGCCAGGATGGCAGACGCCTCCGGACGGAGCCGCTCGGCCAGGACGATCAGGCCCACGGGCACGAGCGAGGCGGGAAGACCCACGCCCCCGACGGGACCGGGCGATCGGGCCAGCAGCAGCACCCGGTTCCCATCGCCGGCCAGGTCGTCGGCTTGGCGCCGGGCGGCTCCGTCGACGTGGCCGGCCAGCATCACGTCCGGGGCGCCCAGCAACCAGGTGCCCTTTGCGGCAAAGGTGGCGGCTGCCCACTTACGGGTGGAGGAGAAGGGCACGCGGGCGCCGGCCGTCCAACCATGGGGCGCCGGGTACGACGAGGCGATGGCGCGCAGGCTGGCGTTGGGGCTCGGGTCGGCACGGGCCAGCGCTCCGAGCGCCTCGGTCAGAGCCTGGGTGTGGTCGAGGACCACGGTCCTGCTCACGGCGATGTCGCCCTCGGTCAGGGTACCCGTCTTGTCCAGGCACACCACGTCGACGCGGGCCAGCCCCTCGACCGCGGCCAGCTCCTGGACCAGTACGCGCCGCCGCCCGAGCCGCACGACGGCGACGGCGTAGGCGACACCGTTGGCCATGCGCACGCCCACCCCGGCGTCATCGAGGCCCTCCAGGGGGGCGGCGACCCGGGGGCGACCGTTGTCAGGCGGCGTCTGGGTCAAGCCCCGGCCCTTCCCGCTCGGCCGTGGCTACCGGTCGTCCCCCTCGGGGGGCGGCGGGGTTTCGGGTGGTGGCGAGGTCGCCGGGGCCTTGAGGGGATTGGCCTCGCGCCCGAGCAGAACGTTCTCGAAGCGGTCGGCGGGCAGAAGCACGGCACCAGCGCCCAGCACCAGGAAGACCAGGGCGACAACGCCCACGGTGGCCCAGCGGCTGTTGGCGGCGTCGTTGCAGAAGCCCTGCGGGTTCTGCACGACCAGGATCGACGTGTGCCGTGTCGGACGGGCCGTGGCGCCCCGCAGCGGGGCGTCGCAGTGGAGAGTGCCGGCGGCGTTCACCGGCAACAGGCCCAGGTCCAGGACCAACATGGCGTCGATGAGGAGAGCGAGGCCGAAGAGGAGCAGGAGCCGCCGGCGTGGATCCTGCAGGGCACCCGTCGGGGCCCATCCTCGTCTGCTGCCGACATTCCGCTCAAACCACCGCAAGGTCACCATTTGGCCACAGACTGCCACGACCGGCCGCGGGCGTGCCTCACATGCTCCAGCCCGGAGCGCCCTCTAGCGGAAGGTGTCGCGCTCGATCACGCTGCGGCCCCGTCGGCGGGGACCGAACATGACCAGTTCGAGGATCACACCGAGGACGCCGACGACCATGAGCACGTAGCCCACCACGATCAGGTCGACCCCCTTGACCGTGATGTCGACCGCGAAGGCCAGGATGGCACCGATAGCGATGAGGAGGATGCCGACACCGATTCCCATGTCCAGTCCTTTCATTGGTGCGCTTACGGCGCAGATGTCCTTCTTGTCATCATGTCATGCGCACGGACCGGCTGACGGCGACGGCGATGCCCGAGTGCTGGACCATGGTGACAGACCCGCCATGCCGCCGTACCTCGCGTGCCTGGGAAGCAAGCCAGCCAGCCGGCCGGTTGACGAGGCCACCGCCCCCGGTTGCCGCTTTACCGGGCGGCCGTGCTACAACGGTCGTGGTCCTGCGAGGTGTCGCCGCTCGAGTTATTCGACGTGCTCTCGTAGTCCTCGATGCCCACGGCCTGGCGCAGCTCCTTCTGGTCCGCCCGCAGGTCCCGGTCGCCGCCGCCATCGGCCATGTGCGACATGAGATCGGCCAGACCATCGGCGAGCGCGTTGAGCTTGTGCTGCACGGCCAGATCGCTACGGGTCTGGCTGTTCTGGAGCAGGGCCACCATCAAGAACGTGATGATCGTGGTCGCCGTGTTGATGATGAGCTGCCAGGTGTCGATGCTGCGCAAGAGCAGGATGGAGGGTGCCCACAACGCGATCAGCAGCACACAGAAGGCAAAGAATGTCGCCCGGCTGGCCACCAGAGCGGCCCCCCCGGCGAACCGGTCGAAGAAACCCACTCGATTCGACACGTCGCTCGGCATCAACACAGGTTTGTCGTCGCCGGACAAGCATCCACCTCCTCGGGCACTGGCTGGGCCTGACCCTGTCATTCCCCCCCGAGCCGGCACCGAACCGTTCCCGCCTCATCAGGCCCGGCCACGGTAAGCTCGGCTCGCCGGGAGCCGGGTCAGCGGCGGATGCCCGTGGAGGGCAACGGGTGCGGGAGGTGGCCGGTTCACCGGCCGCACAGCCGCCGGTCCTATTTGGTCAGGCCGGCGATCAGATTGATGGTGGTGGCCAGGATCACGGCACCGAACAGGTAGGACAGCAGCGCGTGCTTGAGAGCGGTGGCTCGGATCGTTGTCGTCTGCAGTTCGGTGTCGGAGACCTGGAAGGTCATCCCGATGGTGAAGGCGACGTAGGCGAAATCGGAGTAGCGGGGCAACCCCTCCTGGTTGAAGTCGATGCCTCCGTCGGCTCCCGTGTAATAGAGGCGGGCGTAGCTCAGCATGTAGACCGTGTGCACGACCGCCCACGAGATCACGACGCTAGCCACGGCCATGACCACCAGGGCGGCTTCGACCACCCCGGAGATCTTTCCCACGCGTACAAGGACAACGGCAACGGCGATGAGGCTGGTGACGCTGGCGACGATCAGAAAGGCGTCGGTGGTCCGGCGGCCGGGTTCCTCGCAGGTTGCGAAGCGAGCGGTGTGCTCCCCGTCGAGGGGCCAGATCGAAGCCCATGTCCACGCCAGGTAAACCACGGCGGTGACGTCCCAGCCGAGCATGGGGGCGGCACCGGCACCGCGTCCACCGACGACCACGAGGGCCACGGCGGCCACCACACCGGCGCCCACAGCGATGACCACGCGGATTCGGGCACGTGCAAAAGCCGTCTCGTCCGAGGGCCCCGTAGGAAGATCGGGCGAGTGCTGCTTCACCGCCGGCATGGGTACCAGGTACCCGGGCGGTTGACATCGCCAACCGCACCCCTGCGCTCGGCCCGGGGTGTCACCATGCTCGGACGCCGGTTGTGGGTTCGGGTAGACCGTCGACGTACGCGACGTGGTTGGTGCGCACTGCGGGGACCGTGTCGCCGGGCACGATCACCCCGACCAGGTTGAGCGGGTCGGTGGCGTTGACGACCACACGTTCGCACGCTCGCGCTGCCTTGCCCACGCCGAGGAGCTGTTCGGCGGCGGCCGGTAGGGCGTACTGCTCGCCGCTGAAGCCGGTGACGAAACGCCCGCCGCGGACGAGGCCGCGGTCCTCCAGCCGGCGCAGCGCCCATTGCACGTCGCGCCAGGGCAGGGCCAGCGAACCCCTGACGGCCAGGTCACGGAACACCACGCCCCAGCGGTTGAGCAGCTGCCCGGCCACGGCCTCGGCCAGCTCCTGCCGGTCGAGGCCCGTGCCCAAGGTGGGTACGAGCGACCACCGTCCGGCGGACGCACCCGTGGGCCGGGGCTGGCGCCCGAGCCGCGACGGTCGGGTCGGGCGGGACGGTCGCCGACTGCCGGAGACCCGCTGACGTATGGGTCCGAACCCGTCGGACATGACCAGCCCCCGGGCGACCCCCTCCCACAGGCCTCGTTCGATGTCTTCGGGGAGGCGCCGGCTGGCGTGGGCCAGCTCGGCGGCGAAGCAGGCGCCGCGCTGGTGGAGGATGTCGAGCACTTCGGCGGTGGCGCCGACCGTGGGCTGGACGTGGGGGGTGGCGCTGCGGGCCGCTTCGAGCAACCAGCCCAGGTCGGCGCGGAACACGACCGTGATGGGCGTCGCCTTGGAGGGCGCGGCCGTGGGCGCGTCGGCGTCGTCGTCGCGGACTCGCCGGGTGAGGCGGAGCCAGGCGACGTCGCCGTCGTGGCACAGCCGGTCGAGCCAGGCCGTCTCGTAGTGGCGCAACCGCCGGGCGAACAGCTCGGGTTCCCAGGCCACGGCCGCCGCCTCGAAGCCCTGGAGTTGTTCGAGGACGGCCACGAGCCCCTGTTCACCCGCCAGCTTGGTGTCGGGCGTGACGTGCTGCCAGCGCAGCAGGAACCGCATGAAGTCCTGAGCAGTGGCCGGCTGCACGCTGTGGCGGCGGGATCGCCGCGAGTAGGCGTGCATACGGGCCAGCAGGCGGCGGGCCACCCATTCGGTGGTGGACGGGGCGGTGGTGTAGCGGCCCTGAAGGGCGAAACCCTGGTTCTCGAGGGCGGCCAGACCGGCGGCCACCCGGGCGACGGGAAGAGTGGTGGCATGGGCGAGCCGGTCGGCGGTGGTGATGCCGGTGATCTCGAGGTGGCCGCGCAGGGTGTCGGCCACGGCCGTGTCGTCACCGTCGAGGGCCGACTCGGCGTCGGCGCAGGCTTCGGTGGTGCACCACAGTTCGACATCGTCGCTCACGACCACCTGGGCTCGGCCCCGACCGGCGAGCTGCGACCACAAGGGCCGCCAATCGGCCCGGGCCGGCAGCATGACCAGCGAAGACATCAGGTCGTGCAGGTCGTCGGCGGTGACGGGCTCGGGCTTGATCTCCGAGTGCACCTGGTCGACGGCGGCGGGGTCGAGGGCGCCGATGGCGGCAAGGTCGACGGTCAGGCCCCGCCGTAGCTGGACGGCGTTGGTACGCCGGTTCTGGGTCTCCTCGTCATCGAGGAAGGCATAGGGACGGGCGGTGATGATCTCGTGGGAGAGCACGGATGCCTCGGTGGTGTCGCAGCAGTGCACCGCCACCTCGCCGTTCTCGATGCGTTGGAGCAGGGTGTGGAGCCCGTCGACGTCGAGCGCCTCGTGGAGGGTGTCGTCGATCGTCTGGCGCACCAGCACGTGGTCGGGGATCTCGACCGGACCGGTGATGTTCTCCTGGCAGGCGGCGGCCTGGGGGAACACCGCCGCCAGCAGGTCGTCGGATTCCATGCGTTGGATCGGCGGCGGGTTTCGGCGGCCGTTGCGGAACCGCAGCACCATCAAGGCCCGGTTGAGGTTCCAACGCCATCGGGCCTGGAACATCGGCGAGTCCAAGATGGCGTGCTCCAGGGTGTCGCGCACGGTCCGGCTGGACACGTAGCGGGGGACCTCGTCCAGGGCAAAGCTGTGGTGGGGGCCGAGCGACAGGACGACGGCGTCGTCGTTGGCCGCGGCCTGCAGCTCGAAGTTGAAGGTGCGGCAGAACTTCTTGCGCAGCGCCAGGCCGAGGCCGCGGTTGACGCGCCCGCCGTAGGGAGAGTGAAGGACCAACTGCATCCCGCCGGTGTCGTCGAAGAACCGCTCGATCACCAGGCACTGCTGGGTGGGCATGACGCCGAGCGCAGCCCGGCCCACCGCCAGATAGTCCACGATCATCGTCGCCGCCTCGTGGCCGATGCCGGCCGCGTCGACCAGCCCGCGCCCGGCCCCCTCGGCGTCGCCTGCCCCGAGGTGCTCGTCGACCCGGCGCCGGAGCTCCGACACTTCCTCGGACAGCTCGGCGGTGCGGGCCGGGGCCTCGCCCAGCCAGAAGGGAACCGTGGGCGGCGTGTCGCCGGCGTCGCGGACGCGCACCACACCTGACTCGACCCGGCGGATCTGCCATGAGTGCGTCCCGAGAAGAAAGACGTCGCCCGCCATCGACTCGACGGCCCAGTCCTCGTTGACGGTGCCCACCAGGGTGTCATCCGGTTCGGCCACCACCCGGTAGTCGCCCGTCTCGGGGATGGCACCCCCGGAGGTCACGGCGGCCAACCGGGCGTTGCCCCGGGCCCGCAGCTCGCCGTTGACCGTGTCGTGGTGCAGGTAGGCGCCCCGGCGGCCCCGGCCCGTCTCGATGCCGCCCGTGACCAGCTCGACCACCTCGTCGAACTGGCTCCGGGTGAGCTCCATGTAGGGCGCCGCCCGGCGCACCAGGTCGAAGAGATCTGTGGTGCGCCACTCCTTGGCCCCGACCTCGGCGACGATCTGCTGGGCGACGATGTCGAGCGGGAGACGGGCCAGCTCGATGGTGTCGAGGCGCCCGGCCCGCACGGCGGCCAGCAGCGCCGTGCATTCGACCAGCTCGTCGCGCGTCAGGGGGAAGAGGCGACCCTTGGGTGTGCCCGTACGGGTGTGGTTCGAGCGCCCCACCCGTTGCAGGAACGTGGCGATGCTGCGGGGCGAGCCGATCTGGCACACCAGCTCCACCGGCCCGATGTCGATGCCGAGCTCGAGCGATGCGGTGGCCACCAGCGCCTTGAGCTCCCCGGCCCGCAGCCGTGTCTCGACGCGGAGACGGCGCTCTTTGGAAAGGCTGCCGTGGTGGGCGGCCACGACGTCGTCGCCCAGCCGTTCGGCAAGCTGGTGGGCCAACCGCTCCGCCAGCCGACGGGTGTTGACGAACACCAGCGTCGTCCGGTGCTGGCCCACCAGAGAGGCGATGTCGTCGAGCACGTCGGACAGCTGCTCGGCCGAGGCAACGGCCTCCAGCTCGCCGCCCGGCAGCCCGAGCGCCAGGTCGAGGTTGCGCTGGTGGCCGACGTCGACGATCGCCGGCAGGGGCCGATCGCCGACCAGCAGGCGTCCGACCGTCTCCACCGGGCGTTGGGTGGCCGACAGCCCGATGCGGGCCGGCCGCTGGTCGCACAACGCCTCCAACCGCTCCAAGGTGACGGCCAGATGGGCACCCCGCTTGTCCCGCGCCACCGCATGGATCTCGTCGACGATCACGGTGCGGACGGTCCGCAACGCTTCGCGCCCGCGGAGGCTCGACACTAGGAGGTACAGCGACTCGGGCGTGGTGACCACGAAGCTGGGCGGGTGCCGCACCATGAGCGAGCGCTGCGAGGCCGAGGTATCGCCCGTGCGCACCCCGACGCGGATCTCGGGCGGGTGGAACCCCAGCTCGGCCGCCACCTCGTTGATCTCAGCCAGCGGCCTCTGGAGATTCTCGGCGATGTCGACCGCCAGCGCCTTCAAGGGCGAGACGTACACCACCCGGGCGACCCCGGTCACCTCCACGCCCGAGTCGTGGGCCCGGTAGAGCGATTCGATGGCCACCAGGAAGCCGGCCAGCGTCTTTCCCGAGCCGGTCGGTGCCGCGATGAGCGTGTCCAGCCCGGCCGCGATGAACGGCCACGCCTGGGCCTGGGGCTCAGTGGGGCCGAGCGGGAAACGACGTCGGAACCACTCCGCCACGGCCGGATGGAAGCCGTCCACATCGTGGCCACCGAAGGGCCGGATGGTCGCCTCTTGGGCCACCTGGAGCATCAGGTCGATCCTAGGCACAGGGTGTGACATCGACTCCTGGCCGTCGGGCGTCGGGCGGAATGGGCCCATCCCACGCCGAGGTGCCCTCTGGTCAGTC
>JBBSHS010000097.1:0-8692 GCA_038232515.1 Acidimicrobiales bacterium | reverse complement strand
TGGACCCGCCCAAGTCCACCACCAACGGCGACGCCCCGGCCGAGCCGGCCTACGCCGGGGGCGAGGAGCCCTTCTAACGGGCCACCGGCGGGAGGGGGCGGGCAACGGCGCCCGTCCCCTCTCTGTCGGTCCACCGCCTCGGAAAGGAGGTCGGAGACACCATGCTCACCGGACTCATCCTCACACACGCCTGCGGCGAGATCCTCCACTGGAGCGCCGGCGCCTACTTCGACGGCAAGGGCCTGGCGATCACGCAGTGCCAGCTCTGTCGGGAGTGGCTGGGCGAGCCGTTCCTGCGGGCCGAAGAGGGCCAGATCCCCGTGCCGTGCCGGCGCCGGAGCGCGGCGAAGGCGGCACAGACCCGGCCGAGCAGGCCGCATCCCCAGTCCAGGCCGCAACTCAAGGCCACTGAGCAAGACTCACCCTGAAGGGCCCGCGCCGGGTGTCCGCCGCACCTGGCGCTGGGCCCTTCCTTCGCGTTCGGGCTCCGCATCACGACGCGGGTCCCGAGCCCCGCCGCCGCCGCCCGATGTGGGTCCTGACGGACCCACGGGGGAGGCCGCCGCCGCCCTCCCCCACGCTCGCAGCCGCTCGCCCCCCTCCCTAAAAACCTCAGGTACCAGTTGTTTTTTCACAAGGTGCCTCATTGCGCAGCCCTGTGTTCCTGCGCCCGCTATTCGGCCCTGACGGGCCGGCGGGCGCTGTCAGCGGAGCTGCTGTGCATCGCCCGGGCCCAACGTCATCGGTGAGTGGCACCAGGGGGACGCAGTCACTGCGTCAAGGCACGCTGCGCACCCTCGCTGCAGTCGAGGCCTGCGGCCCCTTCGGGGCGCGTTCCTCCTTCTCCCAGGGGCTGGCGTCCCCGGACCCCCCGCCTCAACTTCGCTGCGGCCGCTTCGCTCTTCGGCCTTGACGCTGGGCCCGGGCTCAGCCGATTGGGGGCACCCAGTGAAGAAAGGAGCACACGCATATGACGCTGTTCCCCGTCCTCTACGACGGGCTCAATGCCGGGTGGTTGAGCCCCGCCGATCTCAGTCCCGACCTCGCCGGCATCCAGGTGTGGGTCCGGTTCGTCGAGCCCTGCCGCCTGCATCCCGGCGGTGGCTGCCACGACGTCGCCGTGCACGAGTTCGCCGTCGACACCGCACACCAGCTGCATCTACGCCCACTGTGATCCCGACGGCGCGGTGCCCGAGACCACCACCGACATCGTCGGCGTGCGGTTCCTGTGGTCCGACGGCCGGGCCGAGCCCATCGGTCCAGCACAGAGCCCGTACCTGCACCCGATCCTCGCCCGCCTCCAACCCTCCTAATCCGGCGCACCCGTCGCCATCTCACGCTCACGAAAGGAGCACTGCCATGCCCGCCAACGCCGACAAGATCCGACAACTCCACGACAGCCTCACCGCCCAAATCGAGGCCCTCGTGTCCGGAGAGGACTGGGCCCGGTTCCTCACCGTCGCCTCGCTCTTTCGCACCTACAGCGCCAACAACGTCTTCGCCATCCTCATGCAGCGCCCTGACGCCACCCGCGTGGCCGGCTACCGGGCCTGGCAGCGCCTCGGCCGCCAGGTCAACAAGGGGGCCAAGGGCATCGCCATCCTCGCCCCCTGCGTCTACCGCCGTCGGCCCGTCGACGAGGCCGATCCCGCCGAGAACCCGGCGGTGGCCCGGGTGCTGCGGGGCTTCACCGTGGTGCACGTCTTCGACGAGTCCGACACGACGGGCGAGGAGCTCCCCGACGTGTCCCCCGTGCTCCTCGAGGGCGAGAGCTCGCTGTGGGACGCTCTCGCCGCCCAGGTCGCCGTCGCCGGCTACGCCCTGTCCCGGGGCGACTGCGGGTCCGCCAACGGCGTCACCGATCTGATCGCCCACACCGTGGTGGTGGCCGACCACCTCAGCGGGCGCCAAGCCGACAAAACGCTGTGCCACGAGCTGTCCCACGTGTGCATGCACGACACGGCCATGGTGGCCATGAACCGGGACCTGGTGGAGATCGAGGCCGAGAGCGTCGCCTTCATCGTCTGCAATGCCCTGGGCGTCGACACTGCGGCCTACACGCTTCCGTACGTAGCGGGCTGGGCGGGCGGTGACGTGGCCAAGGTCCGGCGCACCGCCGAGCGGGTCATCACCACCGCCCAGGCCGTGCTGGGCGCCATGGCCCCGGCAGTCGAGCCAGCCTCGGCAGTCGAGCCAGCCCTGGCGTCGTGACCGCCACCGCCTCCACCTACCGAGTCAGCGTCGCCGGCGGCCTTCGGGTGGCTGCCGGCCCGCTGGCCCTGGTGGCCGCCAACGTCGCCGGCCTCACCGCCCGGGGCTACCGGGTGTGGGTGCGCGATCCCGACAACCGGGTCGCCGCCATCTACGTCGACGCCGACCAGCTCCACCTGACCTTCCACCCGGGCCCGGGCGCAGACCCGACGCCGCCGCCCTGGGTGGGCCGGCTCTCGGACCTTGTGGCCGAGATCAGCAACACCCCAACCAACCAAGAGAGGAGCACCACCCCATGACAATGACCACCACCACCGAGACCGTCGAGCAGCTGCCGATCGAGGCCATCGACCCCGATCCCGGGAACCGCAAGGCGGCCCCCGACGCGCAGTTCGTCACCTCCATCCGCACGCACGGCGTCATCCAGCCCGTGCTGGTCTGCCCCAACCCCGACGACAGCGGGCGCTACTGCCTGGTCGCCGGCGAGCGTCGCTACCGGGCGGCCCGCAAGGTCGGCCTGGCGACCATCCCGGCCATCGTGCGGGCCATGTCCGAACAGGAACGGCTCGAGGTCAATTTGTTGGAAAATATCGCTCGCGAGGGGCTCAGCGTATGCCAGTCAGCAGTGGCCATGACCAGGCTGATCGAGCTGGGCATGTCCCAGAAGACCCTTGCCAGCTAGCGGGGCGGAATTGCACCTGGCGCAACATTCCGCACTCGAAAACCCGTCCTGGCAGGCCGTGGCCGGGGTCCCACGTCGGGACGGCGGCGCGTACGGATCGTCGAAAACCCTTGCACCGCATGGCCTTCTCTCGTTAAGTTGCAGTGGATGCAACCTCGTTGCATCCACTTCCGACCCTTGGGAGGACACAAATGGGGCACGATTCGGATATGCCGGGAGCCGCGCACCTGGCACTTGTCCAGGGAGCGTTGCTTCTCCATCCAGAAACGTCGGTGTTCGACGCCATGCTCGTCGGCTGGCGTACGCAGCAGCAGAGCCGGCTGCTGAGCCCCGCCACCATCGCCGACCGCGATCGCATGGTGCGGCGCTTTCACCGGTTCACCGGCGACTACCCCTGGAAATGGGCGCCCGACGACGTGGAGGCTTGGAGCAGCTCGTTGATGTCCAAGCGGCGGGCCCGCTCCACGGTGCGCAACTACCAGATCGTCTTGGGGCTCTTCATGGCGTACGTGACCGACCCCCGATACCGCTGGGCCGTCGAGTGCCAGGAGCGTTTCGGCGAGCATCCGATCCAGATCTGCCACGAGTGGAACACCGCCGACCATCTGGCCGATTACGAGGGCGGCCCAGGCCGTCGCCCCTTCAGTCGAGACGAGCTGATGGACTTCTTCGAGTACGCCGACGAGCGGGTGGCGAAGATCCGTTCCCTCGGCCGTAAGGGCTGGCTGCCAGCCTTCCGCGACGCCGTCCTGTTCAAGGTCATCTACGCCTGGGGTCTGCGCCGGCGGGAGGCTGTGATGCTCGACATCGGCGACTTCTCGGCGAACGCGGCCGCCCCCCACCTGGGCCGATTCGGGATGCTGCGTGTCCGTTACGGCAAGGCGATGCGGGGTGGGCCGCCCCGGCGCCGCAACGTGGCCACCGTCATGCCCTGGGCCGTGGAGGTGGTCGAGGAGTACCTCACCCAGGTGCGGCCCTGTTGCGGCCAGGAGGGCCATCCCGCCATGTGGTTCACCGAGCGGGGGGCCCGGATGTCGGTCCACAACCTGAGCGAGCGCTTCGTCCTCTACCGCCGGGGCGCGGGCCTGTCCGAGGAGCTCACCGCTCATTCCCTGCGACACTCCTACGTCTCCCACCAAGTCGAGGAGGGCACCGACCCGCTCTTCATCCAACAGCAGGTCGGCCACTCCACGGCGTCGTCGACCGCCATCTACACCTCGGTCTCCACCGACTACAAGAATCGGATGATGCGCAAGGCCCTCGAGCGCGCCTGGGAACCGGAGAACGACCAGTGAGAAACGTCGGCTACGAGTGGCACCTCCGCCAGATCATGGCCACCCGGGGGATGTTCGCCACCACGGACCTCGTGCCTCTGCTCGCCGAGCGCGGGGTTGTCCTGTCTCGCGAACAAGTCTACCGACTGGTCGTCGGCACGCCCGAGCGCCTAAGCCTGCGCACCTTCGCCGCCCTATGCGACATCCTCGGGTGCTCACCCGAGGCGCTCTTCGAGCCCGTGGCGGAGGAGGTCCAGGTGCCCAAGCGGGCGAGCGGCGCAGGTCGCGCCGGTGCTGACGAGGCCGTCCGCAATCTCCGGCCCCGGCCCGCCCGCATCCGCCGCACAGAGACCTGAACATGCCGCGCACCAAGCCGCGACTATGTCCGGTCGGCCGCCACCTGCTGACCCCCGACAGGAGTACGTGTCTGACCTGCGAGGGCGAGGCGGCTCTCGCGTTCATCAGCGAGTTCGTGAGCACGCTCGAGCCCGCGCTCGATCCCCTCGTCGTCACCGAGGCGATCTCGGCCGCAGCGCGCTCTGTCGACCAACTCCGCCGCCTTCGAGCCCACCTCGAGGCTGATTCGACTGCGCTGACCGCCGGCTCGTCCAACGGGCCCAGCGTGGTCATCCGTCTTGCGCAGGCACTCGCCAACCTCGGGGCCGTTTCGGTGGTCGTGCCCACCTGTGTCGACTGCCATCGGGCCAAGCCGTTGCTGAACGTCGTCGAGGAGGGACGGATCTGCAACACGTGCAGGAGGATCCGCCGCGCCGAGGCCTGCTCCCACTGCGGCAAGACCATGCCCGTCGGCGGCCGAGCACCGGACGGTGCCGCTATGTGCCCGAACTGCTGGCGCCGGGATCCCGCCCAGGCGGCGATGTGCAAGGTATGTCACCAGCTAGGTCCGGTCTCCATCCGGGACCCCGAGGGCCTGGCCACCTGCGTCCGCTGCTACCGGGCGCCCGCTCGGATATGCGGCAGCTGTGGCGAGCTCGGCCGCATCATCTCCGGCCGCAGCGGAACCCCGCTGTGCGTGAACTGCTACGCCTACCCGGTCCAGCCCTGTGGCCGCTGTGGTCAAGTCCGACCGATCGCCAGGCGCGCCCGGTCGGGTGATCCCGACCTCTGCGACGGCTGTGCCCGGCCGCCGCTCGCGACCTGCATCCTGTGCGGGGGACGCCGACGCTGCCACTTCGTGGCCGAGGGGCGGCCGATCTGCATCGGCTGCAGTCCGGTCCGGGCTCTGCCCTGTGCCCACTGCGGCGACGTGCGCCGAGCGACGGCTCAATGGCCTGAGGGCCCGGTCTGCCGGCGGTGCTACGGCGCCGCCTTACGCCGACGCGGCGAGTGCACGTCATGCGGCCAACAACGACGCCTGATCGACCCACCGGGTCCGGGAGCCGAGCGATGTGCAAGCTGCGCCGGGACGTCACTCGCCCACGTCTGCGGGCGCTGCGGGATAGAGGACCAGCTTTACGAACGCGATCTCTGCCCCCGCTGCGTCCTCACGGAGCGGACCACCGCCCTTCTCGGTGGTGACGACCACGTCGTGCCGGCGGCACTGGCGCCGGTCCACACCGCGATCATCGCGTCGCCATCAGCCATCCAGGGTCTGGCCTGGCTCCAGCGGGGAGCGTCTGCCTCTTTGCTCGCCGATCTCGTGCGGTCCGGTGAGCCCATCAACCACGAAACGCTCAACGCGCTCCCGGAGGCAAGGTCCGTTCCCTACCTACGCGATCTCCTAGTGGCCAGCGGCGCCCTTCCCATGCACCAGGACCGCCTCAGTGGCCTGGAGCGTTGGTTCGCCGGAGCGCTGGCGGCAACCGAGCGAGATGTCGACCGCCGACTTCTGCGAGCCTACGCGACCTGGGCCGTGCTGGCCCGGATGCGACGCCGGAGCCGGGGTGACGACGTTTCCGTCGGGGCGGCCAACCGTGCTCGCCAACGGTTCAGGGCCGCCCAGCGATTCCTGTCGTGGTTGGAGCGAAGCGGAACGACGGTCGCATCGTGTGGGCAGGCGGAGATCGACACGTGGCTGGCCAGCGGTGCTCGCTCGCGCTACGAGATCCGGGAATTCGTCGTCTGGGCGGCGGGCTCGGGCGCCATGAGCGATGTCGAGGTGCCTCCGAAGACGTGGCGGGAGGGCACCGGGCTCGACGAGGACGAACGGTGGGCCGTTGTCCGTCGGCTGCTCCACGACAACGCCATCGACACCGTCGACCGGGTTGCCGGAGCGTTCGTTCTGCTCTTCGCTCAGCGGCTCACCACGCTCACCAGGTTGACCGTTGACAACGTCACAACGGCAGGCGCCACCGTGTCGGTCCGCTTCGGTCGCGATTCCGCTGAGATCCCCGACCCGCTCGGTGAGCTCGTCTTGGGCCTCTGCAGCCAGCGCACCGGCCGCAGCGTCGGCTCCCCGTCCACGAACTGGCTCTTCCGGGGCCAACGTCCCGGACAGCCCTTGTCCGCAAGCCGGCTGGGTCAGCGACTCACCCGGATCAACGTCGGGGTCAGGCCGGGTCGCCGTGCCGCGCTCATGCAGCTCGCAGCCGAGCTCCCGGCCGCCGTCCTTGCCGACATGCTCGGGATAGCTCCGGGAACGGCAGTCCACTGGGTCCGGGCGGCCGGCGGCGACTGGGCCAACTACGCCGCGGAACTCGTGAGGATCGAGCGGTGAGGCCCGCCGACCTATCGCGCTTCCTGGACGGCCCTTGAGGAACATCGGAACGAAGAGTCACGCTAAGGACCATGCGTCGACGGTGACCAGCCGGCTGCGTGCGTCCATGGTGAGCCCACCGACCTGGACCGGACCTTCCGCGTCCTCCGCTCTGGCCCGACGGAGCACGGCCCGGATGCGGGCGTCGAGCTGGTCGGCGGAGTAGGGCTTGATCACGTACTCGTCGGCGCAGCATCTGCAGCAGTTCGAGTCCGTCGATGTCGGGCAGTCCTAGGTGAGTCGGCAGTAAGTGGCCCTTTCGGACCACGACGACCGTTGGTCGCCGCGGCGGGCGGTCGGGGCTGATCACCCGCGAGAGTGGCTCTGATGAGCCCTCACAGGCCGATTGGGCGCCAAATAGCCCGATGGGCTCGCACGCACGGGGTCACTGCGCCATCCTCAGGCGGCGACGGCCAGTTCGAAAGCGGTGTCGAACGCGCCGAGGACACCGAGGCGCTTGAAGTTGGCCACGGTGGCCGCGAGCAGCGCCTGCAGGCGCGTCTTTCGTCGGCCCCGGTAGCGGGCCTGGCGCATACCCAGGTCCTGGAGGTGGTCGATCTTGCGCTCGACCTTGGAGCGTCGACGCAGCAGCGCCTTGGTCTCCGGGGTGGCCTGGGCCGCCCGGGCAGCGGCGATGCGGGCCTCGTGCACCCCGACGGTGATCTGGCGGCCGCCGTTGGCGGTGGTGCACTGGGTCTGGAACGGACAGGCGCCGCAGGTTGCCGCGGCGAAGACGAATCGGGTGGCGGCACGGCCCTTGTGGTCTCGGGCGGGACGGGCGTCGGTGGTGATCTCGCGCGCCGGGCAGGTGACGGCCTGGGCCTCGAGGTCGATCTCGAAGTCCGTCTTGGGGAACCGACCGCCGTTGGTCACCGGGGGCACCTTGGCCACCAGCTCGGCTCCGTGCTGCTCCACCGCCTCGCGAACGTCGCCGTCGGAATAGGCCATGTCACCGAGCAGAGTCGTGATGACGATGCCGGGCAGGGCCATCACCTGGGCGAGCAACGGGGCGGCACCCTCGCCGTCGCCGGCGTTGCCGGGCCTGACGTCCACGCCGAGGACCAGCTCGGTGTCCTCATCGGTGGTGACGTCCATCTTGTGGCCGTCGAAGCGCCGCGACGCCGATTTGCGGCCGTGGCGCATCTCGGGATCGGAGTGGCTGATGGTGCGATCGGGCGCCACGCCCTGGCGGATCTCGGGGTTTCCGTCTTCGTCCTCGGTGACGTCGTCACCGATGACCTGGGCCAGCAGGCCCGCCGGGGTGGCCACCGCCGGGTCATCGATGTCGCCCACCTCGGCCAGCAACGCCCGGCCGGCGGCCACCAGCTCGCCGAGGTGGGCCTTGCGGGCAACCGGGTCCTGCCAGTCGATGTCGGGCTTGGCCCCGCAGAACGGTTCGGTCGCCTTCGCCACCTCGGCGCCCAGGCGATCACCGGCCGCGGTGGTCGCTTGGCGCAGGAAGCCCCGGATGAGCTCATAGGTGTCACACAGCGCTCCGGCACCGTGCACCGGGGAGGAGTCGATGATGGCGGTGAGGTTGCCTTTCAGGACGCCGCGGTCCACGGCGGTCTCGAATGGTCCTTTCGAACAGCTTCCCGTCGGCGTCGGCGGCCACCATGCGGGCCCGCATGAGGCTGAAGGTGGTGGGGGCGATGCCGGTGAACTCGTCGTCGACGCCCATGGCCGCCTTCCAGTCGGCGTCCACCCGGGTGCGCCGGGAGGTCTCGGCGTCAGAGGTCTTGTCGTGGGTGGCGCACAGCATGGCCCGCACCATCACCGA
Organism: Acidimicrobiales bacterium; assembly: GCA_038232515.1. Taxonomy (GTDB): domain Bacteria; phylum Actinomycetota; class Acidimicrobiia; order Acidimicrobiales; family JAUJNH01; genus JBBSHS01. The sequence continues at coordinate 29 of JBBSHS010000097.1, read as the reverse complement.
CGGCGGGATGGACGGCCGGCCCATCGTCG
>JBBSHS010000096.1:0-8694 GCA_038232515.1 Acidimicrobiales bacterium | reverse complement strand
GCGACGTTGACAACCACCCCAACCTGGTCATCATGAAGAGCATGAGCAAGGTGTTCGGCATCGCCGGCCTGCGCATCGGCTACCTCCTCACCGCCGACCGCGGCTTCGCAGCTGAGGTTCGCGCCCATCTGCCCATCTGGAACCTGAACGGCATAGCGGAGTCCTTCCTGCGCCGGGTGGGCCGCTACCGGAGCGAGTTCGAAGCCAGTTGCGAGGTCGTGCGCGACACCTGCCAGGAGCTCTACCGCGCGCTGTGCGAGCTGCCAGGCCTGGCTCCCTTCCGGCCCGACGCCAACTTCGTTTTCTGCAAGATCATCACGCCCGGTCTAACGGGACCGGCGCTGGTTCGTAGGCTGTATGTCGAATACAACATCCTGATCAAGGACTGCGCGTCGAAAACAATCCCAGAGGCTGATCGCTACCTGCGCATCGCGTCACGTACGGCGGCCGAGAACCAGCGGCTCGTCGACGCCCTGTCCCACCTCGGGCTCGAACGGCCCTGAGCACGTCACCGGTCGCCGATGCGCGAGGGGACGCCGCTCCGCCGCCTCCAACCATCCTGTCCTACTTCGCCGACGCCGCCAACCTTCTGACTCTGACCGGGCTTGCAGCCAGCATCCTGGCGATCACGCTGGCCATGCGGGGCGCACACGCAGGGGCCGCCATCAGCCTCACGGGCGCCTTCGTCCTCGACGTCGTCGACGGCCCGGTGGCCAAGCGGACGCCGGGGCGCACCGACGAGCAGGGTGCATTCGGGGCCAACCTCGACTCGCTGGCCGACATGGTGTCGGCCGGGGCCGCCCTCGGCGTTGTCATCTTGTCGTATGGCGACTTCCGGTTTGCGTACATGCCGGTGGCCGTGCTGCTCGGCGTGGCCACAGCTATGCGACTCAGCTACTTCAACGTCCACGGCCTCGACGCAGCCTCGGGTATGTACACCGGATTGCCAACCGACCTGGCCATCATCAGCTTCGTGGCTTTGATGCTCGTCGATGGGCCGCTCGGTCCCGCCGCCGTACGGGTCGCCCTCAGCGCCGGCGGGGTGGTGCTGGCCGCGCTCATGGTCAGCCCGTTGCGTATCCCAAAGCTGACCGGGCGCTGGTACGTCGCCCTCATCATCTTGGCCCTCGCGCTGGCGGCAGCTCACGCCGCCCGGCTGATCGCGTGAGCTTCGACCGACACCGGTACATGGGAGGCCGGTTTGAGCAAGCAACCTTTGGTCTGTAGCGATCGGACCGCGAGTCTGGCTTCCACCTACGCAGACTCGACGGTAAGACCGCCATGATGGTGGAGGTGGCGGGATTCGAACCCGCGTCCTTCAGCGTGTTGGCGGGACTTCTCCGAGCGCAGCCGGTGGGAGATCTCGGGTCGCCGCCGGCACCGGCAACGGGTGACGACCCCAGCCAGCTGAAATTTTCCGGGCTGCGCCGCTGGCGAGCGCTGCCCGGTGAGCCCTGCTGATGGCGTTCCGTACCGGCCCGCAGGGCTGGGGCCGGAGGAACGTCGCTACTGTTTAGGCAGCGAGTACGAGCGGTTGCTCGGCATTTGTTGTTTTTCCCGGCTCTTTTACGTGGCTCCGGGGACCACGGCTCGCTTCTCCCGCCTCGACCACCGAAGTCGAAGCCAGATCACCCCCATGGGTGCTGCGAATCCGAACACATGTCAAGGTGCGGCCCACCGATGCTACCGGTCGCCGCCTTCGAGTGGTGACCGGTCAATCCCGCCGACGGACCGACGCGGCCCGGGCGAGGTCCCGGTCGGCGTCGCGCTTGGCGATGGCGTGGCGTTTGTCGTAGGTGCGCCGGCCCCGGCCCAGGGCCAGCTCGACCTTGGCCCGGCCGTCCTTGAAGTAGAGGGCCAGCGGGACGAGGGCGAGGTGGTCGCGGGACACCCGGGTGCCCAGATCCTCGATCTGGCGCCGGTGCAGGAGCAGTTTACGGCGCCGGTCAGGATCGACGGCGCCGAAGCCGTTGGCGAAGATGTAGGGCACGACGTGCATGCTGAACAGCCACAGCTCGTCCCCGTCCGTGCGGGCGTAGGCGTCGCGCAGCTGGACGCCGCCGGCCCGCATCGACTTGACCTCGGACCCGGCCAGGACGATGCCGGCCTCGACGGTCTGCAGGATCTCGTAGTCGTGGCGGGCCTTGCGGTTCTGGGCCACGATCTTGTGGCCGGCGGCGAGACCTGTGTGTTTGGGCGGCATGGGAGCCGGCCAGGCTACCGCCGGTCAGGCGGCCCAGCGCAGAGGGCCGGTCGACGTGTCGTAGGCCACCGTCTCAATGTGGAGCTCGCCGGCGATGACGAAGGACACGGTGGCGTCGAGGCACGTGCCGGCGTTGACGGTCGTGCCCGTGGTCAGCGGCAACCGGCCGATGGGCGGCTCACCGCCGCTGTGGCCGACATAGCCCTGACCGCCCACCTCGACCCGGAAGCGGGCCGGGTCGAGGTCGGTCATCGGTGCCGCCGGGGTCGCGCAGAAGGTGGCCACGACCACGGCGTAGAGGCTGCCGGTCGGCGGGGGCGGGACTCCCTTGGGGGTGGCGGTGGGTTGGCTGGACCGCACGGCCACGGTGCCGCCTCCCGACAAGGGCTGCTTGACGCCGGTCTCGGTGTAGGGGCCAGCCGTCGTGGAAGGGGCCGGTCGGGTGGAGGTCGTGGACGTGCCCACCGGGCCCGACGTGCCCGTGCGGGGGACGTCGGTGGCCGCCGACGCAGCGGTCACTGCGGCGGTCACTGCCGCCTCGGTGCTGGCCGTCTCGCCGCCGGCTCCGGCCCGCGAACACCCGAGCACGGCGGCCGTCACCATGACGATTACGAGCGGACGGGTGGATCTCATGACATCTTTCCGGCGGCGACGGCCCACATCGCCAGCCGTGTCTACCAGCCGCCATCGGCCGGTTGGCGGACCCTACAGACCCTCATCGCCCCCGCTGATACACCTTCGACGGGTCCCCCACTCGGTTTAGCCGGGGCCCCAGCGTGAGGGACGGCAACCCGACCTCACAGGAGGACTTCCCTGATGGCCCATGTTGGTGGACAACTTCAAGCGCAGTTCATGGCCCGCACCGCGGGCGTGACCTCGAGCGGTGCCTGGTGGTGCCGGTCGACGTCGGCAAGGCGACGGCGATGGCCCTGGTGGCCGATCACTACGGCGAGATGATCGTGGCCCCGTTCGAGTTCCCGCTCACCGAGACCGGGTTCGCGGTGCTGGCCGGGGCGATCGCCCGGGCCGAGGCGGCCCGCTCGGCCGAGGTCGTCCGGGTCGGTGTGAATCGGCCGGGCACTACCACCGCACCTGGTGGCACGGCTGCGGGCCGGCGGCCACGAGGTCGTCGAGCTCAACCCAGCAGCGGTCAAGGAGGCCCGGGCCCAGCAGTTGCTGCGCCGGCTGAAGAGCGACGCCGAGCTGATGGTGCGAGGCGCCGGGCGGTTCCCGGCGGTGCGCACCGACGCATTGGCCACCCAGGCCGCCTGGGTGGCCCACCGCCGGCGCAAGGTCGCCGCCCGGGTGGCATTGGCAAATCAGGTGATCGGCCAGCTCGACCTGGTCTTCCCCGGCCTGGACGGCTGCTTCAGTGACCTGCTCGGGGCTCGGGCCGGGCGGGTCATCCTCACCGACATCTGCCACCCCGACCGCGTCCGCCGCCAGGGCGTCGAGGGCTGCGCCGCTTCGTGGCCCGACGAGGGGTGGCCCTGTCGGGGCCCAAGGCGACCCAGGTGGTCGACGCGGCCCGGGTGGCGCTGCGCCTGCCAGCTGCCGAGCGGGCTGCCCTCGGGCGGGTCCTGGCCGCCGACGTGGCCCTGCTGGGCGACCTCGAGTTCGAGATCGCCGCCGCCGAGACCGCCCTGGGCGAGGTCCTGGCCGCCACCCGCCGGGGGTAGCGGTGGTGCGGGCATCGAACTACGGGCCCGGGATCGGCGACCCGGCCCGGTTCCCCAACGCCGCCGCCTACCGTGGCGCTGGCCTGGTCCCGGGCGCTCTACGAGTCGGCAGGTCGGTCCCGGCCCGGCCAGCACATCAGCCGGGAGGGCTCGGTCGAGCTGCGCCAGGCCATCATCGAGCTGGGGCGGGGACTGGGCCAGCACGAACCCGACTTCCGCGACTACCGCCGCCGGCTGCTGGGCGCCGGCAAGCCGGCCTCGGTGGCGGCGGGGGCCGTCGGGCACCGGGCCCACCGCCTGGCCTTCGCCATGCTGCGGGACCAGAAACCCTATGACCCAACCAGGTGGACCGCGTCGGTGGAGGCGGGCATGACCGCCATGGCGAAGACCCGACGGGCCCACCAGAACGACGTGACGTGCCCGCCGCCGCTCACCAGCGTGCCCGAAGGGGGTGAGGCCGACAACATCACCGCCAGACGCGCTCGGGGCTGACCCGCCCGAGATCGGCGCGGGGGCCCGGAACGACGTCGACCTCGCTATGACGCCCTTCGGGGACGTCGCCCGTAGCACGACGCCGGACCCCTCCCACCAAGCGAGCGCGAACGTGGTTGCCTGACCCGCTCCCGGCGAGTCGCGTATGTCAGCGTGCTGCCGCAAGGGAGGTCGCCGATCCTTGGACCCACCCGAGCCTGTTCAACGCGCCCGCCACTGGACGCCCTGGTTCAACGCGGCTCAACAAAGATCTTGCAAACCGGACGGTTGCTACGGTCCGGCGGTGATGCTGCTCCTCGCCCCCTCCGCCCACCTGCGCATGATCGGCCACTGCCTCGACGGTCTGCCCCTGGAGGCGTGCGGGCTGCTGGCCGGGCGCCCGTCCACCGGCGAGGCGCTGATCTGCTACCCGTGCCGGAACGCGGCCGCATCGGCCCGCGTCTACGAGGTCGAGCCGGGGGACCACCTGAAGGCCGACCGTGACGCCGAGGCGCGGGGCCTGGAGATCCTGGGGGTGTTCCACTCCCACACCCACACCGTCGCCTACCCGTCGCCCATCGACGTGGCCCAGGCGCCCGACCCGGCCTGGCACTACGTGCTGGTCAGCCTGAAGGACGGCGAGCCGGTCACCCGGTCCTACCGGATCGTCGAGGGGAAGGTCACCGAGGAGCCGGTGGTCCTGGATGGGGCGTAGAATCATCAGTGACAAGGTCAACTTTCAGGAGCGCCCGTGCCCCAGGTCCGACTTCCCACCATCCTTCGCAACCACGCCGGGGGCGCGGCCACGGTGACATCGGCCGGCGCCACGGTGGCCGAGGTGCTCCAGGACCTCGAAGACCGCTATCCCGGCATGGCCGGCCAGCTTCGCAACGCCGACGGTTCGATGCCCAGGTTCGTCAACGTGTACGTGAACGACGACGACGTGCGCTACCTCGACCAGCAGGACACCAAGGTCGGCGACGCCGACGAGATCTCGATCCTGCCGGCGGTGGCCGGCGGCTGCGGTCGATGACGGTCTACGAGTCGATCGTCGACCTCATCGGCGACACGCCGATGGTGGATGTGAGCGAGCTTTCCCCCAACCGCCGCGTCCGCATCCTGGCCAAGCTCGAAGGCCAGAACCCTGGTGGTTCGGTCAAGGACAGGGCGGCCAAGTACATGATCCAAGAGGCCGAGAAGGAGGGCCGGCTGGCCCCCGGGGCCACGCTCATCGAGTCGAGCTCGGGCAACACCGGCATCGCCATGGCCATGATCGCCAAGATCAAGGGCTACCGGATCAAGATCGTCATGCCGGAGAACGTGTCCATCGAGCGTCGCCAGGTTCTCCAGGTATGGGGGGCGGAGATCATCCCGTCGCCGGGGCCCGAGGGCTCCAACGGAGCCATGCGGCGGGCCAAGGCCATGGCCGCTGAGCAACCGGACTGGGTTTTCCTGCACCAGTACTCGAACCAGGCCAACATGCGGGCCCATTACGAGGGCACCGGGCCCGAGATCTGGCGGGACTGCCCCGAGATCACCCACTTCGTGGCTGGCCTGGGGACGAGCGGCACCCTCATGGGCGTCGGCCGTTTCCTGAAGGAGCACAATCCGGCGGTGCAGGTCTGGGCGGTCGAGCCACCGGTGGGCGAGTTGGTCGACGGTCTCAAGAACCTCGACGAGGGCTACATCCCCGAGCTGTTCTCGGCCAACCACGGTTTTGAGCTGTTGGACCGCAAGATGATCGTGCGGCCCCGGGAGTCCATCGAGTGGACCCGGCGGCTGACCGAGAGCGGCGTCTTCGCCGGCATCTCGTCGGGCGCCATCATGGCCGCCGCCGCCAAGTTGGCCGCCGCCATCGACGAGGGGACCATCGTCACCATCGTGTGCGACGGCGGTTGGAAGTACCTGTCCACCGGGGCGTGGACCGACGATCTCGACACCGTCGAGGCCCGCGCCAGGGAGATAATCTATTTCTGAGGCGGCGTAGGCTGGTCTCCGTGCCGCTGAGCCTCACCGTGCTGGGATGCGACGGCAGCTACCCGGGGCCCGGCGGAGCCTGCAGCGGCTACCTGGTCCAGGGGGGCGGTGTCACCGTGTGGCTCGACGCCGGCCCTGGCACACTGGCCAACCTGCAGCGCCACGTCTCGCTTTTCGACGTCGACGCCGTGGTCCTGTCCCATGAGCACCCCGACCATCGCAGCGACCTGGAGGGCTTCCACGTGGCCTGCGCCCACGTCGTGCACCGGTCGGGCATCCCCGTGTACTGCCCTCCCGGTGTGCGGGAGAACAGCTACCACGCCGGTGCTCCCACCCTGGAGTGGCGGGACGTGCACGACGAAGCCAACGCCCAGATCGGCGGCCTGCGGTTCCGGTTCTCCCGTACCGACCACGGCCCCGAGACGCTGGCCACCCGGATCGAGGTCGACGAACCGGACGGGCCCAGCTTGTTGTACTCGGCCGACACCGGCCCGGCCTGGCACCTGTCGAGCCTGGGGCCGCCGGTCGACCTGTGCCTGTGCGAGGCCACCTTCACCTCCGACCACGAGGGCGAAGGGCAGCACCTGTCGGGGGCGCAGGCCGGCCGCCAGGCCCGTGAGGCCGGGGCCCGCCGCCTCGTGCTCACCCACCTGTGGCCGATCACCGATCGGGATGCTCTGGCCGCCGAAGCCGCCGAGGGCTACAGCGGGCCGGTCGAGCTGGCCACCATGCAACAGGAGTACGCCCTGTGAACCGCTCTTACGGCCGAGCCGTGGACGGGCTGCGACCCGTCACCATCGAACGCGACTACACCGAGTTGGCGCCGGGCTCCGTCCTCGTCGCCTTCGGCCGGACCAAGGTGCTCTGCACCGCCTCCATCGAGGACCGGGTCCCCCCCTGGCTGCGGGGAGCGGGCCGGGGCTGGGTCACCGCTGAGTACTCGATGCTGCCCGGGAGCACGACCACCCGCACCAACCGGGAGGCGGCCAAGGGCAAGCAGAGCGGTCGGACCCAGGAGATCCAACGTCTCATCGGCCGCTCGTTGCGCTCGGTCACCGACCTGGTGGCCATGGGCGAGGCCCAGATCACCCTCGACTGCGATGTGCTGCAGGCCGACGGCGGCACCCGCACGGCGGCGATCTGTGGCGCCTACGTCGCCCTCCACGACGCCTGCACCCGCCTGGCGGCCAAGGGCACCATCAAGTCCCACCCGCTCAACCAGGCGTGCGCGGCGGTGTCGGTGGGCATCGTCGACGCCGTGGCCGTGCTCGACCTGGACTACGTCGAGGACGTCAAGGCCCAGGTCGACATGAACGTGGTGATGACGTCCTCGGGCCGGTTCGTCGAGGTGCAGGGCACGGCCGAGGGCCTGCCCTTCTCACGGGACGAGCTGGACGACCTTCTCGGCCTGGCCGAACACGGCATCGTCGACCTGCTCGCCCTGCAGGCCGACGTCCTGTCCACGTCCCCTCCGGCCCGGTGAACGGGCCGGTCCGGATGCGTCTGGTTCTGGCGTCCGCCAACCCGGACAAGGCCGTCGAGATGGCGGAGGTGCTGGGAACGGTCGGGCTCGACATCGAGCTGGTGCCCCGACCGCACGACGTGCCCGACGTGGTGGAGGATGCTCCCGATCTCGAGGGCAACGCCCGGCTCAAGGCGCGGGCGTTGGCCGACGCCACGGGCGAGGCGGCGGTGGCCGACGACACCGGCCTGGAGGTCGACGCCCTCGACGGTGCCCCCGGTGTCTACTCGGCCCGCTTCGCCGGCGAGCGGGTGACCTACGCCGACAACGTGGCCAAGCTCCTGAGGCTGCTCGACGGAGTCCCGGCTGGGCGACGGACGGCCCGCTTCCGCACGGTGGCCCTGGCCCGCTTCCCGGACGGGACCGAACAGATGGGCCACGGCGTGTGCGAGGGCATGATCGCCGAAGCCCCTCGGGGAGCCGCCGGCTTCGGCTACGACGCCGTGTTCGTACCGGTCGAGGGCGACGGCCGTACCTTCGCGGAGATGGCCCCCGCTGAAAAGCACGCCGTCAGCCACCGGGGCCGCTCCCTCCGGGCGCTGGCCACCCACCTGGCGCAAACCCCCCGCTAATGATGTCGAAGGACCAGGACAGCCGCCGGCGCAGCCGGCCGGCTTTGCCCCCCACACGGGCGAGGATCCGGTCAGCTTTGCCGCGTTCGGGTGGTGGTAGGCGGCCGCTCACGACGCCGTAAGGACCAGGACAGCCGCCGGCGCAGCCGGCGGGCTTTGCCCCCCACACGGGCGAGGTTCCGGTCAGCTTTGCCGCCTTCTCTTGGCGGTAGGCGGCCGCTCCATAAGGACCAGGACAGCCGCCGGCGCAGCCGGCTGGGGGGTGTGGGG
>JBBSHS010000095.1:0-9037 GCA_038232515.1 Acidimicrobiales bacterium | reverse complement strand
GGCGGCCAGGGCCTCAACACCGGCGTGCAGGATGCCGTGAACCTGGGATGGAAGCTGGCCCAGGTGGTCAACGAGACATCGCCCGAGAGCCTCCTGGACACCTACCACGCCGAACGGCATCCGGTCGGTGCCCGGGTGTTGCACAACACCATGGCGCAGGTCGCGCTGAGCCGACCCGACGACCGTCACCAGGCCCTGCGCGACACCATGACCGAACTGTTGAGCATGGACGAACCGCGCCGGCGCATCGCCGCGATGCTCTCCGGTCTCGACATCCACTACGACCTCGGAGAGGGACACCCGCTGCTCGGGCGGCGCATGCCCGACCTCGACCTGCATACTGCGGACGGTCCCACGCGCGTATTCACCCTGCTGCACGACGCCCGGCCCGTGCTCCTCAACTTCGGTGAACCCGGCGGTTTCGACATCTCTCCTTGGGCGAATCGAGTCCGTTTGGTCGACGCCGAGCACGCCGGCGTGTGGGAGCTCCCGGTCCTTGGCGAGATCGCTGCGCCCCCGGCCGTGGTGATCCGACCCGACGGGCATGTCACCTGGGCAGGAGACCTCACGGACCCAGAGCTGCCTCAAGCACTTGCGACCTGGTTCGGAGCGGCCACCCCGGCTTAGAACCCGACAGCCGAGCGCCATCACGCACATCAGCTATGTGCCGGTCGGGGACGCCCGCGCTATTGCCGGATCTTTGGCGGTGCTCTCGACCGGATCTCGGGGCCGCTGGACGCACCGAACAACCAGATCGCCGACGGTTTCGTACACAGGGGTGTTGAGCGCATGACTGGTTGAGCACCGCGGGCCGGGGGTCGGGCAAGGCCCAGGCCACGCACTACCGGCGCTGCCAGCCGCCCAAGCTCGGGCCGGCCCGGCCCCGGTCGTCACCCTCCAACGCCTTGTGTCCGAGTCCGAGACCGCCGAGCTGCTGGCGTTGTTGCGCTCGCCACGCTTCGTCGACCTGCCCCCGGCCCGGGTGCGTGGGCCGGACCCACAGCCGTCCCCACGTGAGCAACGACAACCCCTTCAGCGAGGCGGTCAACATCGCAGACGCCCGCATCTTCTGCGACGCGTTCTTCGAGCACTACAACCATCACCACCGCCGCTCCGGCATCGGCCTGCACACCCCGGCCTCGGTCCACTACGGCACTGCGGCTGAGATCCGCGCCCACCGGACCGAGACCCTGGGCGCTGCCTACAACGTCAACCCGTGCCGGTTGGGCAACCGCCGGCCCAGCCCACCCCCGCTTCCCACCGCGGCGTGGATCAACAAGCCAACCATCGCGAACGATGCACAGAAGAATCCTGAGTACTTGTCTCAAAGGCCTTGACAGACATCCCATAGCGAAATTTGTCAAGCGGCCATCCGTTCGGTTTCAGCGCGTTGGTGCGGCCAGGCCGTCTGCTCGTTATACGCGGTGCCGCATTTGAGGCAGCCGTGCAGGATGCCGACGAGCCGGTTCGCGAGCTGGCGCAAAGCTGCGTGGTGGCCGATATTCCGTCCTCGTAGGGAGTCGTAGTAGGTCCGTGCGCCCGGTGATGCGCTCAAGGCCGAATACGCTTGGAGATGCAACGCCGCACCGAGGCGTCGGTTGGTGGCATACCGGGCCAGCACGACGCTCTTCTTTCCTGAAGCGCGGGTGATCGGACTCTGCCCGGAGTAGTTCTTGCGTGCCCGGGCATCGCCGAACCGCTTCTTGTCGTCGCCGAACTCACCCAGCGTGCGGGCAGCCAAGACCTCGCCAAATCCCGGCTGACTGAGGTAAATCTCAGCATCCGGGTGGCGGCCAAAATGCTCGCCCACCACCTCCTGCAACCGAGCGATCTGCTCGTTGAGAGCAGTGATGACGCCCACTTGCGCGACGACGACAGACGCGTAGGCCTGCTCGGGGGTCGGCGACTGACGCAACCCCGGGGCTCGAAGCACGCGCAGCAAGACGTCAGCCTTGGCCTCGACGTGATGACGGCGAGCGGCCCGCAGCGCCGTCACGAGCTGAGAGCGGGTCAGCTTCGCTGCCCGCGTCGGGTCGGGGGCCCGGGCAAGAAGCCACAAGGCGTCCCTTGCCGCCAGGTCATCGAACGCCGCCACCGCCGCGGGGAAGTACTCGAGCAGGGCCGAACGTAGACGCAGCACCTGGCGGGTCCGCTCCCAGATCGCAGTCTGATGTGCCCGGGCCAGCAGCTTGACCGCCTCGCCCAGGTCGCTGTCACCGGCGACGGGACGGTGATGGTCGCGATCCAAGCGAACGATCTCGGCGAGGACGTGAACGTCACCGGCGTCGCATTTCGCCCCCGAGGTCGAGTGCCGGTCCCGGTAGCGCGCCGCCGACAGCGGATTGATGGCAAAGACCTGGTAGCCGGCCGCGCACAGGGCCGATACCCACGGACCGCGATCGGTCTCAATCCCAATCACCACCCGACCTGCTGCCTGCTCCGCAGACAGCTCCCCCCACGCCGCCGGAGCATGCTGAGCGACCAGCGCGTGGAGCCGGCTGACGCCCTCCAGGCCCTCAGGTAACCGGGCACGAACGAGCCGGTGACCATCCTCTCCCTCTATCTCAACGTCATGGTGGTCCTCAGCCCAGTCATCTCCGATGAACATCACCCTCGAAGCATCTCCTTCCGGTTGGTCGACACGACCACAGCACCCGAAGACCGCTGCAACCTAATGATCAAGTGCTCACGCCGAAGCGGGCACGGCATCCCATCAGCAGTCCAGTCGCCGGCGAACCGGAGGGCGCACGGTCTGTCAATAGGCCTCGAGATGGGGCCCGGTTCCGTGAGTGCTGACCCGCCGGCTGCTGCAGGAGCTGAGCCTGTCACAGAGGGCTCCGCTCCCCTTTCATTAGGTTCCGCCCGCCTGGCGCGCTGGAAGCCCACGGAGGCCCGCGAATTGTGCGGTGAAGCCTCCGCCACCTGTATTCACGGCCGTGGACTAGTGGCCGACCGCTCCTGTCAGGCGGACGGTGGCGCTTCCGGCGTCGACCACCTCGCCGACCACGCCGGCACCGGGATGCCCGTGGGCCGAAAGCAGGCCGACAGCGTGCGCCGCCTCGCCGGCCGGCACGGCTACCACCATGCCCACGCCGAGGTTGAACACCCGGGCCATCTCGCCGTCGGCCACGTCGGCCCGCTCCTGGATCTCGGTGAATACACGAGGAACGGTCCACGTCGACCGGTCGAGCACGGCGTCGAGCCCAGGAGGCAGGATGCGGCTGACATTGCCGGGAAGGCCGCCGCCGGTCACATGGGCGACGGCGCGCACGTCGACTTCCCCCAGCAGGGCCAACACCGCCGGGGTGTAGAGCACGCTGGGTTCCAGCAGCACCTGGCCCAGCGTCTGGGTGGAGGTTGGCCACGCCGGCTCGGCCAGACAGTCGGGCGACCGGTCACCGATCAATGCCAGGCGGGCCAGCGAGTAGCCGTTGGCCCGCAGATTGGGCGAGGGCAGGCCCACCAGGCACAGGCCCGGCTCCACCCGCTGGGGTAGCAACCGGTCCCGCTCGACGGCACCAACTGCGAAACCGGCCAGGTCGAAATCGCCGTCGGGCATGGACGCCGGGTGCTCGGCCATCTCGCCGCCCAACAGTCCGACCGTCACCTGGCGGCAGCCGTCGGCCACGCCCGCCACGATGGCCTCGGCCATGGCCGGGTCGAGCCGGCCGACACTGAGGTAGTCGAGCAGGAACAGGGGTTCGGCTCCCTGGCACACCAGATCGTCGACGCACATGGCCACCAGGTCGATACCGATGGTGTCGTAGCGGGCCAGCGCCGAGGCCACCTTGGCCTTGGTGCCGACGCCGTCGGTGGACGACACCAGCACGGGATGGCGCCGACCCTCCATGACCGGGGCCAGGTCGAACAGGCCGCCGAACCCCCCGATGGACCCCAGCACACCAGGTCGGTGGGTGGACGCCACGGCCGCCCTGATCCGGTCGACGGCTGCTTCGCCGGCGGCGATGTCGACGCCGGCCCCCATGTAGGACGACATCAGCCCGGCGACCACGGCCACGCCCGGCCCAGCTTCGAGGGACACGGCCACCGTCGCCGTCTGGCCGGTGGGCGGTCGGCGCCACCCATGTCAGGCGGTCGCTTCGAGAACGCCCTTGTGCAGACCCACGGGCACGTCGGTCGGGTAGTCGCCGGTGAGGCAGGCGGTGCAGAAGCCGCGGCCGTCCCGGGCCCGCACCGCTTCCAGCAACCGGCCGATGGACAGATAGGCGAGACTCTCGACGTCGACGTGACGGGTGATTTCCTCCACGGACATGCGAGCGGCGATGAGCTCGGCCGGGTCGCCGGTGTCCATGCCGTAGAAGCACGGCCATCGGTATGGGGGCGACGTGATGCGGAGGTGAACCTCGGCTGCCCCCGCCTCCCGCAGCATGGCCACCATCTGCATGCTGGTGGTACCCCGTATGATCGAGTCGTCCAGCACCACCAGTCGCTTGCCAGCGATGTTCTCCCGCAGCGGGTTGAGCTTGCGCCGGACGCCCCGGTCGCGCTGGCGCTGGTCGGGCGTGATGAAGGTACGACCGATGTAGCGGTTCTTCACCAGGCCCTGGCCGTAGGCGATGCCGCTGGCCCTGGCGAAGCCCTCAGCCGCCGGGATGCCGGAGTCGGGGACGCCCATGACCATCGCCGGACAGCCCTCGTTGCCGGGCAGGGGCGGGGGCAGTGGGCTCTCGTGGGCGAGGAGCTCGCCCATGCGCTGGCGGGCCCCGTGCACCTCTCGACCGGCCAGCACCGCATCGGGCCGGGCGAAGTAGACGAACTCGAACACGCACAACCGAGGCTCGACGCGCGAGCGTGGAAAGGGCCGCAACGACCGCACGCCGGCGGCGCCGATCACCACCATCTCGCCCGGCTCGACCTCACGCACGAAGGTGGCGCCGATCACGTCCAAGGCGGGCGACTCCGAGGCCAGCACCCAACCGGTCGGGCCCAGTCGGCCCAGGCACAGCGGCCGGAAGCCATTGGGGTCGCGTACACCGATGACGCTGCCGCCGTCGGTGAGCACGATCGAAAAGGCCCCTTCGAGACCGGGCAACACGTGCAGGAGCGCAGCTTCGAGGGCCGTGCCGGCGGCCATGGAACGGGCCAGCAGCTCAGCCACCACCTCGCTGTCAGAACCTATGGTGCCGGGGAGCACCCCCAACTCGGTCACCAAGGCAGAGGTGTTGGTGAGATTGCCGTTGTGGCCAAGAGCGAAGTGGGCGGGACGGTCGGCCCGGTCGATGGAGCGGTGCACCGGCTGGGCGTGCTGCCAGACCGAGGAGCCGGTGGTGGAGTAGCGGGTGTGGCCGACGGCCAGGTGGCCCTGCAATGCGATCAGGGTGTGGTCGTCGAAGACCTGACTGACCAGGCCCATGTCCTTGACGACCATGAGCTCGACACCGTCGGACACGGCCATCCCCGCCGACTCCTGGCCGCGGTGCTGGAGGGCGTAGAGGCCGTCGTAGGTGAGATGGGCCACCGACTCACCCGGGGCGTAGATCCCGAAGACGCCACACGCCTCGCGGGGTGTGTCGTCGTCATCGACTGTCACCGAGAGCAGTCTACCGAGGGGGAGGGCAATGGCCGTTGTTGCACCGCTCGACATGTCAGCCCAGGGCAGGCGAAGCTACGCGGCACCGAGGGCCCGGGTTAGGGCGTTGCGCCACGCGTCGGTCACCTGGTCGACCCCCACGTCCATCGACCCGACGACGACAAGCCGATCCCCGCCGGCCCGGCCCAGCACCACGGCGGTCACGCCGGCGGCCTCCGCCCGGGCGCGAAGGTCGGTCGTGGCCGTCCCGACGGTGCAGGCGACCGCCCGTCCGGCGGCTTCGCTGAACAGGTCGGCGGCGTCGAGAGGGGCGCCGCTCTCTCCGCCCGTCACCTGGACGCCGATCCCGGACCGGGCGCACAACTCGGCCAGGGCCACGGCCAGACCGCCGTCGGACACGTCGTGGATGCCGGCCAGCACGCCTTCGGCCACCGATTCCCGCACGAGCCCGAGCAGGCGGCCATGGGCGGCCAGGTCGAGACCGGGCAGCACCCCGCGGCGGTGACCGTGGAGCACATCAGCCCACAATGACCCGGCCAGGCCTCGGGCGTGGCCGCCCAGCAGGGTCAGGTCACCACCGTCCACCAGACCGATCCCCGGCGGCCGGCGTTCGAGAGAATCGATAAGGCCCAGCACGCCCACGATCGGGGTGGGGTCGATGTCCGCTCCCCGGCTCTCGTTGTAGAGGCTGACGTTGCCGCCCACCACCGGGATGGAAAGGGCAACGCAGGCTTCGGCCATCCCGTCCACCGCCTCGGAGAGCTGCCACATCACCTCTGGATGCTCAGGATTTCCGAAGTTGAGGTTGTTGACCAGGGCCACCGGGCGGCCGCCGGCGCAGGCCACGTTGAGGGCCGACTCGGCCACCACCATGGCCGTTCCGGCCCGCGGGTCGACCGAGCACCACCGACCGTTCCCGTCGGTGGAAAGGGCGAGGCCCCGGTGGCCGTGGGCCGGCACACCTGGAGCCCGGCAGCGCAGCACGGCGGCATCACCGCCTGGCCCTTCGACGGTGTTGAGGAACAGCTGGTGGTCGTACTGGCGGCTCACCCATGTCTTGTCGGCCACACCGGGGTGGGACAGCAGGACCAGCAGATCGGCACCGCAGTCGGCCGGTTGAGGCAGCCGAGCCGGGTCATCGGCCCGACGCGAGCCCAGGTCGGCGGGTGGGCGTCGAGGCCGGTCGTAGCGGGGCGCGTCGTGTTCCATCGAAGCGGCCGGTACGTCGGCCAGCACCTCGCCGTCCATCCTGTCCAGGATGCGCAGCCGCCCATGGTCGGTGACCGTGCCGATGACGTTGGCCCTCACCTCCCAGCGGGCGGCCACCTCCAGGGTGCGCTCGAGGTTCTCGGGCGTCACGATGGCCAGCATGCGCTCCTGGCTCTCACTGGTCATGACCTCGAACGCCAGCATGGCCGGCTCCCGCACCGGCACCCGGTCGACGTAGACGTCCATGCCCGAGCCCGCCTTGGCGGCCGTCTCGCTGGTGGCGCACGTGAGCCCGGCGCCCCCCAGGTCCTGGACGCCGACCACGAGGCGCTCGTCCATGAGCTGCAGGCAGGTCTCGATCAGCCGCTTCTCCTCGAACGGGTCGCCCACCTGGACGCTGGGCCGCTTGGCGGCGGCGTCGTCCTCACCGCCGGCCGCGTCGGCGCCCTCACCGGCGGCGGTGCCGAAGCCGGCGCTGGCCAGGACGCTGACGCCACCTATGCCGTCACGGCCGGTGGACGAGCCGAGCAGCACGGCGAGGTTGCCCGGGCCCGAGGCACGGGCCAGGGTCAGCCGCTCGATGGGCAGCAGCCCGACACACAACACGTTGACGAGCGGGTTGTCGGCGTAGGCGGCGTCCAACACGAACTCGCCTCCCACCGTGGGCACCCCGACGGCGTTGCCGTAGCCGGATATGCCCGCCACCACGCCTTCGGCGATCCACCGGCTGCGGGCCTCGTCGAAGGGCCCAAAGCGGAGGGCGTCCATCACCGCCATGGGCCGGGCACCCATCGAGAAGATGTCGCGGATGATGCCGCCCACACCGGTGGCTGCTCCCTGGTAGGGCTCGATGGCCGAAGGGTGATTGTGGCTCTCGATGCGGATGGCCACGGCCACGCCGTCGCCGGCGTCGACCACGCCGGCTCCCTCGCCCGGCCCGACCAGTACCTCAGGGCCCTGCGTGGGCAGGCGGGCCAGGTGGATGCGGCTCGACTTGTAGGAGCAGTGCTCGCTCCACATCACCGCGTACATGGCCAGCTCGAGATGGTTCGGTGCCCGGCCCAGCACACGCTCGATGGTGGCCGCCTCGTCGTGGGTGAGACCCAGAGCCAAGTGCACCGGCTGGACGTCAGCGGTGTCGGTCACGGGCCGAGACTATCGAGACAGAGCTGGAGGAGGTCAGGCCACCCGGGCGCCGGCGGTCTGCAGCAGGGCCCTCAGCAGGACATTGCCGTCTTCGGAGCCCAACAGGGGATGGCTGGCCCGTTCCGGGTGGGGCATGAGACCGACGACGTTGCCCGGGGCATTGCAGACACCGGCGATGTCGGCCATCGAACCGTTGGGATTGTCGACGTAGCGCAGGACGACCCGGTCCTCGGCCTCCAACTCACGGAGGGTGTCGGGACCACATAGGTAGTTGCCCTCGAAGTGGTTGACCGGGATACGCAGGCGGGCCCCCACGTTGACGTTGGAGGTCAGCACCGATCGATCGGAGCTCACCTCGAGCTCGACCATCTGGCACAGGAAGACCAGACCCCGGTTCTTCTGCAGGGCGCCAGGCAGTAGTCGGGCCTCCGTCAGGACCTGGAAACCGTTGCAGATCCCGACGACCGGACCGCCATCAGCCGCGAAACGGGCAACCGCCTGCATCACCGGGCTGAAACAGGCGATGGCACCGGGGCGTAGGGCGTCCCCGTGGGCGAAACCTCCAGGCAGGATGATGGCGTCGACGTCAGAGCCCAGAGCGTCGTCGGCGTGCCACAGGATGCGGGCGCTGGCCCCCAGCCCTTCGACAGCTTCGGCAACGTCGTGCTCACAGTTGGAGCCGGGGAAGAGCACCACCCCGACCGTGACGGTCACGAGAAGCAGGCGCTCATGCCGGAGGCGCCCGGTGCACCGAGATGGCGGCGTCCTCGATGACCGGGTTGATCAGCAGGCGGTCGCAGCAGGCGGTCACCCGGTGGCGGGCGTCGTCCTCGTCGGACGCCTCGACGCACATGCGGATGGCCTTGCCCACCCGCACACCGGCCATGCCCTCGAAGCCGAGGGCGGGCAGGGCCCGCTCGATGGTGGCACCTTCGGGGTCGGCGATACCGGGACGCAGGCGTACCTCGACGAGTACGTCAAAGGTGGGCACGGTGGTGAGTTTGGCAGGCGGGCAAAGGGGAGGGCCAGAGCCCACGGTGGGGGCAAGCCCCCCACGCCCCCGGCCGGCTGCGCCGGCAAGGCCCCCCACGCCCCCGGCCGGCTGCGCCGGCAAGGCCCCCCACGCCCCCG
>JBBSHS010000094.1:0-9144 GCA_038232515.1 Acidimicrobiales bacterium | reverse complement strand
CCCCGCGGGCCGCGCTCGCCCCCACCCCCCCCCGCGCCCCCCCCCCCCCGGGCCGCCCCTAGCGGGGGGGGGGGGGGCGCGGGCGGGGCGGGGGCGGGGGCCCGGCGGCCCGCCCCCCGGCGAGGTGGGTGGCGCCGCCGTCGCCGCCGCGCCGGCCGGAGAGAGTTCACCCCACCGGCCCCGCCCGTCGGCGCCGGTCTGGCGTGATGGCCGGGTGCTGTGCCTGGTGGCCGTCGCCTTCGTCGCACTCGTGGCGTTCAGCATGTTCGAGGCGACCTTCGCCTTGTTCGGGCAAGAGGAGCTGCAGCTGCGGCTGGCGTCGACGGCCGGGGTGTTCACCTTCATCGGCGTGCTCATCGTGATCGTCCAGGTGCGCCTGGTGAAGCCCGTGACCGGTCGCTTCGGCGAGGGTGGCGCGGTCAAGGTCGGTCTCTTGACGAACGCCCTCGGCCTGATGCTGCTGGCCGGGCTGGCGCTCGTGCACTCGTGGGCCGTGGCCGTGCCCGCTCTCGTGGTGCTCACCGCCGGACAGGGGCTGGTGACCCCGACGCTGGCATCGGCCCTCGCCGGTGGCGTCGAACAGGGCCGCCGGGGCGAGGTCCTGGGTGCCCAGCAGTCGGCCGGAGCCCTCGCCCGGGTGGTGGGCCCGGTGGCCGGCGGTTTGGCCTTCGAACACCTGGCCTACTCGGCGCCGCTGCTCATCGGCGCGGCGCTGATGGCCTGCGCCGCCGCCACCCTGTCGACCCGCCGGACGTAGTGCCCGGTGCCCCAGGCATCTCTTCGACGGTGAGGGGCGCGACCATATAGCGTAGGATCAGCTAGCCCGACGGCCGACGTCGGCGCCGAGGCGGAGGTGGACGATGGGGACCGGGTACAGGTGCAGCGCACGACGCCGGTTGGGCGCGGTATTGCTGGGTGCCGCCGTAACCGCCGGGCTGGTCGCCGGGGCTGGGGGCGTCGCCCAGGCCGCCACCATGACCGTCCCGTGCCGCGGGGCCCGAGGAGGTGCGGCGGGCCTCGTCGCCGCCCTCAACCAGGCCGACAGCTCGCCCGGTCCCAACACGGTCAATCTGGCCAGCGGCTGCACCTACGTGCTCACGGCCCCCGACAACCCTGGCAATGGCCTGCCGATCGTCACCGGTCACGTCGTCATAAGAGGCAACGGCGCCACCATCAGGCGCTCGTCGGCGGCGCCGTTCCGGATCCTCGACGTGGGGCCCGGCGCCACCGTGGCCCTCGACCGGCTCACGATCACGGGTGGTTTGGCCACGGCCAGCGGGGTCACCGCCTTCGGAGGCGGCGTATTCAACGAGGGGACGCTCACGGCCACCGACGTTCGCATCACAGGCAACACGGTGTCCGGCAATGGCGGCTCGGCCGGGGGAGGCGGCATCGCCAACCAGGGCGTGGCCACCCTGAGCCGCACCGACGTGCTGGCCAACACCGCCTCGGCCACCGGAACATCGATCTTCGCCGCCGTGGGCGGGGGCATCATCAACCGGGCCGGCGCCACCATGACGGTGGTTGCCAGCACGGTGACTGCCAACACCGCCCGCTCGAGCGGATCGTCGCCGATCCTCTTCATCGCCGCTGCCGGCGGGATCGGCAGCAGCGGCGACCTCACCATCAGCCGC
The DNA here is from genome assembly GCA_038232515.1 of Acidimicrobiales bacterium. Lineage (GTDB taxonomy): Bacteria > Actinomycetota > Acidimicrobiia > Acidimicrobiales > JAUJNH01 > JBBSHS01. The sequence goes on along the minus strand of JBBSHS010000094.1, from coordinate 7,510 downwards.
ACCTCAATCACCGCCAACCGCAGCGTCGCCAATGGCCTCAACGGCCATGGCAACGGCGGCGGCTTGAGCATCCAGGACGGCACCGTGAACATCGACCACAGCACCATCCGGGCCAACGTGGCCGAGGCCACCGGCAGCGGCGCCCAGAGTGAGGGCGGCGGCCTCGAGAACTTCGGTGACGCCCGGCTCACCGCCACCTCGGTGACCGCCAACCGGACCACCTCCCCATCGAGCGTCGGCGGCGGCATCTACAACGGTGCCGACCTTGCCCTCTTGGGCAGCCCGGTGGTGGGCAACGTCGCCAGCGGCACGTCGCGCGGCACTCCGCCCGCCGGTGGCGGCATCTACAACGACGGGGGCATCGTGACCCTGAGCGGCAGCCCGGTCACAGGCAACCAACCCGACAACTGCCAGCCCGCCATCCCCGGCTGCTGAGGCGGCAACCATCCGCCGGCACCCGTTTACGGCCGGCCGCTTCGAGGAGCGCCACGCGTCATGCCGGTGAGCGGGTGAGGGCCCGAAAGACGCCGCCGGTCACAACGCCGAAGAGCAGATGGGCGCTGAAGTCCTTGGCCAGGGTCTTGGCGTCGTACTCCCACACCGGCTTGTACAGCCTGGCCAGCGGCAGGACGACGTAGGACGCAGAGAAGGCCACCGTGCCCATCACCGCTCCGTAGAGCGGGTTGGCGGTCGTCGAGCCGGCCACCAAGCCGTACAACGCGCCCCACTGGAGACCTGTGGCCCAGTGGACGACGTCGTTCGTCCACCCTGCGGCTTCGTCGGGCAGGTCCAGCTTGAACAGACCCTTCACGATGCGCCTGCCCATCTGGGCCGGTGCATCGGCCTGCTCCCAGTCCTTGAGCGCGGTCGAGAGCTCCCAGTCGACGAAGCCGTCGCCACCGCCGGTGCGGCGGTAGCGGGCATACCAGAGAAGGTCCATGGCCAGCGTCCCCGCCGCGCCGGCTGCCGCCCCCCGAAGTACCGCTCTGGACGATGGGTTGGGCACGCGTCAGAGTCTCGCTCATTTCGGGCAGCGGTGGCAACGGGTGTGCACGCCACCATCCGCAACTTCGTCGCCACCACGTTCCACAGCCGGCGCACAGGCAGTGCCCAGGCATGGCGCAGCCGGGCGAGGCACAGTGGTGGCCAGAGGGAGGTCCGCCGTGAACCCCAAGGGTGACCAGGTGCGCCAGCAGGTGCTGGTGGTCGACGACGAGCCGTCAATCGTCGACTCGGTGGCCACCGCGCTGCGGTACGAGGGCTTCGAGGTGCGTGAGGCCCGCACCGGCCGGGCGGCGCTGGCTGCGGCCCAGGAGAACCCGCCCGACCTCATCGTGCTCGATGTGATGCTGCCCGACCTGGACGGTCTGGAGGTGACGCGTCGCCTACGAGGCGATGGGCTCAAGGTCCCGGTGCTGTTCCTGACGGCGCGGGACAGCCTCGATGACAAGCTGACGGGGCTGACCGTCGGTGGCGACGACTACATGACCAAGCCCTTCTCGCTGGCCGAGGTGATGGCCCGCACCCGGGCCATCCTGCGCCGCACCGCCAAGGGGGAAGGCGAGCGGAGCCGCCTCGGTTTCGCCGACGTGGTCATGGATGAGGACACCCACGAGGTGTGGCGGGCGGGCCGGCCCGTGCAGCTCACCGCCACCGAGTTCAACCTGCTGCGCTTCTTCCTGCTCAACCCCCGCCGGGTCCTGTCCAAGACCCAGATCCTGGACCATGTGTGGCACTACGACTTTGGCGGGGACGCCAACGTCGTGGAGACATACGTCAGCTACCTGCGCAAGAAGCTCGACCGCCTGGGGCCGCCCCTCCTCCACACGATCCGTCTGGTCGGCTACTCGCTCCGGGAGCCGGAGGCGGCGGCGGGCTAGGTGTCGCTCCGGGCCCGCCTTCTGCTGGCGGTCGGTGTAGTGGCCGTGCTGGCCCTTGGCGCGGCCGACGTGGCCACGTACTCGTCGCTGCGCTCCTTCCTCTATCACCGGGTCGACCAGTCCCTGGCATCGACCGAGGCTCCGATCGAGGAGGCGCTGGCCCAGAACGGGATGTCCTTCACAGGGTCGGCCACGATCGTGCCGCTGTCGGCCACCTACGTACAGATCCGCCGGCCCGACGGGGACGTACGGTCGACCCGACCCCTCGTCCGCCAGGGTCGCGGGGTGGCGCCCGTCCTCCCCGACACCATCGCCGGCTTCTCCCCGGACGGGCCCAGGGGCACGTCCCGCTACCTCACCGTGGCTTCCGATCCGCCCGGTTCGAGGTTCAGGGCCCTGGCCACGCAACTGCCCGCCGGTGACCAGCTGGTCCTGGCCGTGCCCCTGGATGACGTGCAGGAGACGCTGCGCCGCCTGCTCGACGTCGAACTGGCCGTGACCCTGGCGGCCGTGGCCGTCGCCGCCGCGCTGGGCTGGTGGCTGGTCAAGGTGGGCCTGCGCCCCTTGGCCGATGTCGAGGAAACCGCTGTGGCCATCGCCCAGGGCCAGCTCGACCGCAGGGTGCCAGGCGACAGGACGGGTACCGAGGTGGGGCGGTTGGCGTCCGCACTCAACACCATGCTCGAGCGCATCCAGGTGGCCTTTGCTCAGCGGGACGCCACCGAGGCGGCGCTGCGACGCTCCGAGGGGCGCATGCGCCGCTTCGTGGGCGACGCCTCCCACGAGCTGCGCACACCGCTGGCTGCGGTGGCGGCCTACGCCGAGCTGTTCGAGCGGGGCGCCAGCACCCACCCCGAAGACCTGGAGCGCCTCATGGCCGGCATAGCCAGCGAGGCGGGCCGGATGCGGGAGCTGGTGGAGGACCTGCTGCTGCTGGCCCGGCTCGACGAGGGTCGTCCGCTCGGGCGGGCGCGGGTCGAGCTGGTGGTGCTGGTCAGCGAAGCTCTGGAGGCAGCCCGGGCGGTGGGTCCGGCGTGGCCGGTGCGCCTCGAGGCCAGCCAACCGGTAGAGGTCATCGGCGATGCCAGCCGGCTGCGCCAGGTGATCGACAACCTCCTGGCCAACGTGCGGGCCCACACGCCCCCGGGTACGAACACGGTTGTGCACCTCGCCACTTCGGGCCCCGATGCCATCGTGAGCGTGGCCGACGACGGCCCGGGGCTGAGTGACGACCAGGCCGGCCAGGTGTTCGAGCGCTTCTACCGGGCGGACACCGCCCGTACCCGTGACCGTGGGGGCGCCGGTCTGGGGCTGGCCATCGTGGCCGGGATCGTCGGTGCCCATCGAGGCTCGGTGTGGGTGACGGGCACTCCCGGCGGAGGCGCCACCTTCACGCTGCGCCTCCCGGCGGCTCCCGACCCGGCCGCTCCCGACCCGGCCGCCCCCGACCCGGCCGTCGCCGCCGGGGCCGATGTCGGCCCGGCCGGCACCGACGGGGTGGGCGCAGGGCCAACTCCTACTCTTGGCTCCCAATGCTGAACCGGGTGATAGTCCGCGTCGTTCTGGCCGCCGTGGTGGCTGGTCTGCTGGTCGCCGGCGTGGTGGGGCTGACGACGGTTGGCGGGCACGGCACGGCCATCTCCGCCAGCCGGAGCCCCTCTTCGATGAACGCGCCGGCACCCGGCACCGGGCCGGGTACCGCTCCCGGACCAGACGCCGGCACCGCGCCCGGCCAGGCGGGCGGCTCATCCAGCACCCGGCCGGCCTCCCCCCAAACCGGGCCCGGCGCCTCGAACAGAGGTCCCGGCGCCACCGCGGTACCGCCCGGGCGCCCAGGTACCGGTGCCCCCGTAGTGCCGGGACCGACGCGGGCCCCTGCCACGGGGACGTACACATACGACACCAGCACCACCGAAGGGAGCCCACCGACGACGTCCGTGAGGCAGGACAGCGCCACCGTGCGGGCCGCCGGTGACGAGAACGGAGTGATCAGGCAGCAGGTGGGTCAGCCGCTGGCCGGCGTCCCGACCACCAACACCGTGGTCTGGGCGTCCAGCGGGGTGACGGTCGAGCACACCACGATTTCCTTCGCCGGGGTCACGGTCGAGTGCCAGTGGGGCACCCCGTTCACGCAATATGGGGCCAACCTGCACGTCGGTTCGTCGTGGTCGGTGGATGCCACCTGCACCGGCCGGACCGACATCGCCCAGTGCGGTGGCGCCGTAGGCTTCACCGTCCACCAGACGAGCCTGGCCAACGTGACCGGCGCCGAGGTGCTGGTCGTCGGCGGGGTGGCCGCTCCGGTCTGGGACATTGTCAGGTCATCCTTCACGGTCGACGTCACCGCCGCCAGCGAGGGACTGGTGAGAACCTGCGCCATCACTTTGAGGTCCTCGGTTCAGGAGAGGGAGCAGTTCGCCGCCGACCGCGGCCTGTCGGTCACCCGCGACGACCAGGGCACCACCACGTCGACCTTCAACGGCCAACCTTTCCCCACCACGAACGCCCACGCCGTCGAGGCGCTCCGCAGCCTCACTCCTTCATAGGTCAACGGTTCGAGCCCGGCCGATGGCCGCACCCCCTGACAACCGCTGCGCCACCTGTGCCTTTTGTCCACTCTGGAAGGAGGCAGGGGTCGTGCAGCCGAACTATTGGGCGTGAGGCGCCCGCGACACCAGAGACCCAATGGCGACACCACCCGTCCGCCCGAACCCGTCCGGCCCTTTCCCGCCGTGAAGGTGTCGTTGTCGCTCGTCGCCCGTCAGGCCCGCCGCAACCGTCGCCGCCGCGCCCTTTAGGTGCTGGCCGGAGAAGGACGTCAGCGGCGGCGCCGGCCGGCTCGTCCGGCGACCGTTGACGCGGCCGGGTCGGGGTCCTCGCGGGTGGCTTTTTGGACGCCGAAACCGAGGATGATGCCGGGCACAAGGAACACAGTGGCCACCACGAACCCCACGGTGACGACGGTGACCGACCATCCCGGTAGCCCCGATGTCATACCCCGGCCGAAGGCGACGATGGTGGCCGCCAGAGCCAGGTAGCCGATCCGCTTGGCCATCATGGCCAGCCGGGCCAACTGGGCCCGGCGCACGAGGACGGGGTCGGGATTGTGGTCGGTCGACTGGGCCATCGTCCCCCCAGCCTACGAAGGGGTGGGGCCCGCCGGGCGTGCGCGGGCCGGAGCTTGCGGCCGTCAGGCCCGTCGACAGCTGTCCAGCAGGGTGCCGAGGCGGGCCGGCAGCTGGCGGCGCGAGAAGTGGCGCTCGACCAGTCCGGCGTTTGAGGCCATCACGTCCGAGCGCGGATCGTCCAGGAAGCGGCTCAGGGGGACCGGATGGGCGGTGTCGAACCACGCGAAGCCGAGCGTGGCCAGTTCGGCGGCGGGCTCGTTCGGCCCCACGGCTACGGGCCGCCGGGCCACGGACCCCTCGAGCAGGGGAATGCCGAAGCCCTCGTTGGTGGAGGGAAAGGCCACGGCGTCGCAGGCGGCGTAGGCGTCGGCCATGCTCAGACTCTCGGGCAGCCCGCGCCGCACCCCGGTGTGGGCCCCGGCCAGCACTTCGGCCAACACCGGCCCATAGCCCTCCTCCGCCGGACCGGTGAGCCAGTAGGTGGCGCCGAGAGCCTCGGCCAGGGCCAGGCCGGCGGGGACACCCTTGCGTGGAATGGCCCGTGTGGGCTGGAGCACGAGTCGCTCGGCATCGGCCATTCCCAGCTCGGCGCGGGCCCGTCGTCGGTCGCCCGGCGGGCCGCAGGTGTCGACGGCGGCACCGATGACAGTGGCGGTGATGCCCCGGTCGGCCATTTGGCGTCGGCTGCGTTCGGTCAGCACCACATGGGCCCACGCCGGGTCGTCAGGTGGCGGCGGGCGGTCGACGCCCCATGGCCGTTGCCAGGGCAGGTCGTGGTGGTGGAGGACGGTGGGACGGCCCGCCCGAACGGCTGCCACCACCGCGGCTGCTCCGGGGTTGAGGGGCAGCGAGCAGAGGTTCTCCACAATGACGACGTCGGCACCGGCCAGCGCCTCGACGACCTCTTCGGGCGGCGGCGGTGGCGGTGGCGGCCCGCCGTCGGGGTCCATGCCCAGGCCCCGGACGACCACGTCGACCGGCCCGGCCCCGGCCACGGTGCGTACCTCCCATCCGATCTGGCCGAGCGCCCATCCCCACGTCGACGCCGCCACAGACACGCCGTCGGTGCCGCCCAACCGGAACGAGACCATGGCGACGACCGGCATCTTCTCTTCCGCCGAGCGGCCGACCCCGCGCTGTTGCGGCCGTCGACCGACCGTCAGTAGGTGGCCCGCGGACGACGGGTGAGGCGCAGGAGCCCGATGATGATCATGGCCCCGATGACGGCGAGGATGAACCCGGCGGCGTAGTTGGGCCCGAACAGGAGGCGCCCGATGAGGGTGCCCACGAACGAGCCCGCGATCCCGCCCAGGATCGTCCCGAGGAGGCCCATCGGGTCCGGGCCCGGCAACAGGAGCCGGGCCACGGCACCGACGATGAGACCGGAAACGGCCATGACGATGAGGAACCACACGATGCCCATGCAGGTAATGTCGCACGGCACGGCCAAGGCCAAACCTCCGGCAAGCCCCGCTGCCCCATTCGGCCCGACTGCCCCATTCGGCCCCGACTGCCCCATTCGGCCTCCCGGCTGCAACACTCTGGTTGATGGTGGACCACCCGAAGTCGCCGCCCCTGTCCCGCCTGTTCGGCTCGGCCACCGCCCGGGCCCGGCGCCCCCAGGTCTTGAGGATCTGAGATGGGCGTGATGCTGGCCACGCTGCTCAACTTTCTGCCGTCGGGCATCGTGCCTGCACTTGCGGTGGCTTTCGGGGCAGGTGCGCTGTCGTTCCTGAGCCCCTGCGTGCTGCCCCTGGTGCCCGGCTACCTGTCGTTGGTCTCGGGCGTCAGCGCCACCGAGTTGGCCGTGGCCACCAAGGTCGACCAGCGCCGCATCCTGCGCTCGATCCTGCTATTCATCGCCGGCTACGCGCTCGTCTTCACCGCCGTGGGGGCCACCGCCAGCGCACTGGGCGCCGTGCTGGCCGACCATCGCCCGAGCATCGACCGGGTCTCCGGCGTGGCCATCATCGTCATGGGCCTGTTCCTGGCCGGCCTGGTCAGTCCCCGGTTCATGCAGCGTGAGCGGCGGGCCCACGTGTCCCCCTCCGCCCTCGGGTCCTGGGCACCGCCGGTCATGGGCATGGCTTTCGCCTTCGGCTGGACGCCCTGCATCGGTCCCATCTTCGGGTCCATCCTGCTGTATGCCGGTGACCAGGGCTCGGTGCGCAAGGGCGTCGTACTGCTGCTGGCCTACTCGCTCGGCCTGGGCGTCCCCTTCGTGGCCAGCGGCCTGGCCTTCTCCCGCCTGAGCGGCACCTTCGGCTGGGTGAAGCGCCATTTCGCCGTCATCAACCTCGTGTCCGGCCTGCTGCTGGCCGGCTTCGGGCTGGTTTTGCTGACCGGCCAGATGCCCTGGGTGGTGGCCCACATCCAACGATGGCTGGACGCCCTAGGCCTAAAGCGAATAGTAAGCCTAGGCTGATTCTGAGCCAAAGCCGTCGGCCGTGGGTTTGGTCGTTGCCGGCGGAGCCGGGCGGGGGGCGTGGGGGGGGGGGGGGG
>JBBSHS010000093.1:0-9181 GCA_038232515.1 Acidimicrobiales bacterium | reverse complement strand
CGGCACTCGACGATCCCCGTTGACGTCACCCACCGGGAACGCCAGATCAGCGTGCCCTCCTCGTAGAAGCCGCCCCACACGAAGCGGGCGTCGGCTGGGGTCACCGCATACCGGCCGCCCCCGCCGATGAGACTCGAGAACACGGCAGCGGAGTCCCATCGAGGCGCGCACATCCACGAGATATCACCTCTCGGGCCGATCAGGATTCCCCGCTGCCCGTCGGCCAACAGGGCGTATTCGCGCAGCACGTGCGGCGGGAACGCCGCTGCGCTCTCGAGATGCTCGGCCCCAGTCATCGAGGGGCCTTCCCGAGGTGGGCACCGAGTCGGCAAGCGAGGGCCATGATCGTCAGCGCCGGGTTGGCCGAGCCCTGCCCCCCAGGGCCCTGTCCGCCAGGCCGTGTTCGGCCCAGCCGATCGGCAGCGGCGACACGATCTGGATGGAGAACCCGCGGGGAGGTCGGTCTCGTAGAAGTCCTCGGAGCCCAATCAAAGGGTCACCCGACGCGGTACTGCTCGGCCTCGCTGAGCCGGAGCGCCAAGCCGTGCCCGGCCCGGTCAAGGTCCGGGGCGAGCGTTCCGCCGTTGGGGGACAGCGCCCCGTCGAACAGCAGCGTCTCGATGCGGTGGTGATCGTGGAAGTACTCGAGGTGCCGCAGATTCGCCACGGCAGTGGCCACATGAGCATGGAGGTTGGGGGCGCAGTGCCCCGAGACCTGCAGGTTGCGGGCGGCAGCGACCGCCGCGGCCTGCAACCAGACGGTGTAGCCGCCGCAGCGGGTCACGTCGACCTGGACGCAGTCGACCGCACCCGCACCGATCATTCGGGCGAAATAGTCGAGGCTGTAGCCGTACTCTCCGGCCGTGATATCGGCGGCACAGTTATCGCGGACCTCCCGCAGCCCGTCGAGATCGTCCGACGACACCGGCTCCTCGAACCACACCACCCCGTACTCGTCGTGGAACTGTCGGCCCATCCGCACCGCCTGCTTGCGGGTATAGCCGCCGTTGGCGTCCACGAATACCTCTACCTTGTCGCCGACCACCCTGCGGGTCAACGCCACCCGGGCCACATCGCGGTCGGGTTCGGTGCCCCATGACTCGCCGATCTTGATCTTTACCCTCGGGATACCCCACTCGTGCACCCAGCGCTCCAGCTGGACGGCGGTGGTCGCCTCGTCGTAGGTCGTGAAACCACCCGACCCGTAGATCGGGGCGTCGGGACGGACTTGCCCGAACAGCCCGGCCAACGGCACGCCCAGGACCCGCGCTTTGAGGACCCATAAGGCGATATCGACCGCAGAGATGGCGCACGCCACCAGTCCCGGGCGGCCCAGGTTCCGGCAGGCCCGCGTCATGCGCTCGTAGACGCCCACCACATCCAAAACGTCCGCGCCGGCGCAGACGTCAGCCAGCGTGTCAGTCACCACCGTGGCGCTACCCCCCCCGGCGTAAGTCCACCCCAGCCCCCTGTGACCGCCCCCGGTGGCCTCAACCGTGACCATGGTCGTCGACGACCAAGCCAAGGTGCCGTCAGCTTCGGGCTGGTCGGTGGACACCTTATAGACGGCAGCAGTCACCGAATCGACTTTGGTGTCGGTATCCCTCTGGGAGGCCACGGCCGGCTAGCTCTGCCGATTCTTGTTGTCGTACACGAACTTCTTATCTCGCACCGTGGCCACGACCGCCTTGGCGAGAGTGACCGCAGTGGTCGGCAGCGACTTGAGGAAGCTGGGATCCATGAACCCGCCGGCTTTGTCGTCGAAGGACCCGTGGGCGCCGTGGTCCGTGTCGATGTCGGCCGGCTCGTACAAATTGACCGGACGATCCGCCTTCACCGGGTTGCCGGTCAGCTGCGACTCCCACGCCCCCAACGCCGCGTACTGATTGCCCAAACCGGGCACCAACTTCGCCGCCACCACCAGCATCTTGTTCCACGACCCGACCACCTTGTCCCGCCTACCGTCTAATGCGACGTCCACGATGAACTTCGCTGGGATCTCCGGCTGATAGATCGGAGGGACCGGCATCGGATGATCAGCCATCGTCGTCTTGCACCAGTCGAACTGGGGGGTGTTCACCGCCGGGAGATGCACCATACTGATCCGGACGTGGCTGCCTTCGTGGATCAGCTCCGCCCTGGTCGACTCGAAAAACCCGCGGCACGCGAACTTCGACGAGCAATACGCCGACTGCAACGGGATCCCGATGAACGCCAACGCCGAGCCCACGTTCACGATCGCCCCGCGGTCTCGGGGCCGCATCCTCGCCAGCGCCGCCGTGGTCCCCCACACCTGCCCAAGGAACGTGACCTCCACCGCCCGTTGAAAATCCTTCGCCTCGACCTCCCACGCCGGCGCGAACACGGTCGTCATGGCGTCGTTGACCCACACGTCGATCGGCCCCAGCTCGGCTTCCACCCGAGCCGCCGCACCGTCGACCTCGTCGAAGCGGGACACGTCCGTCGGAACGATCAACGCTCGGGACCCCGCCGCCTCGACTTCTGCGGCCGCAGCCTCCAAGCCGGCCTGGCCTCGGGCCACCAACGCCACGTCGAAACCCCGCTCCGCGAACGCCTGCGCTGTAGCCCGACCGACCCCGGCCGATGCCCCCGTCACCACCGCGACCCGAGCCATCTCACCCCGTCCGCGGCGCAACGCTGGAGTAACGGTCAGCGGTGGGCGTCATTGCGCTTGCTTCGCTGCATGGAGGCACTGCTCGGGAAGAGACACTGCGGCGCTCATCATCGCGTCACCCCGGATCCTCGTAGAAGGCAATGCTGCGGTGGTCTGGAGCAACCGACAACCGCCGGCCACCTACAGCAACAGTTGAACTCGATTGACGTTAGTACCCCGATCGGGGCAGCGCTATCCCCTCACCTCCTTCGGTGGCGGCCGACGGCCAGTCTAGGCCTCCCCGGCCAGTGGCAAGAAGTCGGGTAGAACTCGGAAGTGAACCCTTTCGGGCTCTCCTGACGAAAGATATGGGTCTATCCTGCCTTCCGAAGCGCCGAGCGAAGGCCTCCCGCGCATGGCATGAGCGGCCCAGTCTCTTGCATGGGTGGGTGTAGTGGGCAAGACTCAGATTCACCGAGAGTGAGAGGACTGGCGTTGGCCAAGATCGCGTCTGAACTGTTGATAGAGCGGCTCCTCGACTGGGGGGTCGACACCATCTTCGGCCTCCCTGGCGACGGCATCAACGGGATCACCGAGGCGCTGCGGCGCCACCAGGACCGCATGCGCTTCGTCCTCGTCCACCACGAGGAAGCGGCCGCCTTCATGGCCACCGGCTACGCCAAGTCCACCGGTCGCCTGGGTGTGTGCCTGGCCACCTCCGGGCCCGGTGGGGTCCATCTGCTCAACGGCCTCTACGACGCCAAGCTGGACCACCAGCCGGTGCTGGCCATCACCGGCATGCAGGAGACCCAGCTGCTGGGCACCGGCTACCAGCAGGAGGTGCACCTGGAGAAGCTGTACGAGGACGTGGCCGACTACGACGTGATGGTGCACGTGCCCGTGCAGATACCCACGCTGGTCGACTTGGCCGTGCGCCACGCCCTGGCCCGGCGCACCGTCTCCCACATCACCTTCCCCAACGACATCCAGCTCGCTCCCGCCGATGAGAATCCCTGGCAGTCCGTGGCCCCGGCCACCACGCCCCACACCGCGCCGGTGTTCATCCCCGCCCCCGGCGTGCCCCGCCCCGCCGACCTGGCCCGGGCGGCCGAGGTGCTCAACGCCGGAAGCCGGGTGGTGCTGCTCGCGGGCGCCGGGGCCCTCCGGGGCCCGCGACGGGGTTCTGGCCGTGGCTGATGTCCTGGCATCGCCCGTGGTCAAGACACTGTCGGGAAAGGGTGCTGTGCCCGACGACCACCCGCTCACCACCGGGGGGATCGGCCTGCTGGGCACCAAGCCGTCGGAGGAGGCCATGGAGGGCGCCGACACTCTGTTCATGGTCGGCACCAACTTCCCGTACACCAAGCACCTACCCGATCCGGCCAAGGTGCAGGTGGTGCAGATCGAGGCCGACGCCATCCGGGCCGGCAACCGCATGCCTACGGCCGTGCCCCTGGTGGGTGACTCGGCCGAGACCCTGCGGGCGCTGCTGCCCCTACTGAACCGCAAGGCCGACCGCGCCTTCCTCGAGACGGCCCAGGCCGGCATGGCCGACTGGCGGGAGAAGATGACCGCGCTCGAGCAGCCCGACCGCGACCCGATCCAGCCCCAGTACCTGATGCGGGTCATCGACCGCCTGGCCGCGGATGACGCCATTCTGGCCTCGGACTCGGGGACCATCGCCACCTGGTCGGCCCGACACTTCGACATCCGAGGCGACCGCCAGTACTACCTGTCGGGGAACCTAGCCACCATGGCTCCGGGCCTGCCCTACGCCATCGCCAACCAGTGGGCCCACCCGGGACGCCAGTGCATCGCCTTCGTGGGCGACGGCGGCTTCGCCATGCTCATGGCCGAGTTCCTCACCGCCGTGCGCCACGACCTGCCTGTCAAGGTGTTCGTCAACAACAACGGCGAGTACGGCCAGATCCTGTGGGAGCAGATGGTGCTGGGCTTCCCCGAGTTCGGTGTGCGCCACCGGGGCCTGGCCAACTTCGCCCCGTGGGCCGAGGCGTGCGGGGGCAAGGGCATCCGGGTCGAGAAGGCGACCGACCTGGAGGGGGCGGTGGCCGAGGCCCTGGCCTATCCCGGTGCCGCCCTGGTCGACGTCGTCGTCAACCCCGACGAGCCGCCCATGCCGCCCAAGGTCACCTACGAACAAGCCAAGGGCTTCGCCCAGGCCTTCCTGAAGGGCCAGCCCCACAAGGCCACCATCGCCAGCACCCTGTTCCGGGACAAGATCGCCGAGCTGAGGGGCTGAGCGGTGCTCGGTCTGCACACCGGCGGTCGAGACAAGCTGGTCGACGGTGCCGTCGGCGCCCTCGACCGCCTGCTGGCCGACGTGGCCCAGGGACGCTTCGAGCGGTCCCTGCCGGGCATCACCGCCGTCTCGGCCCTGGTCACCGGCGCCGAGATCTTCCTGGAGCACGACCGGGCCAGCTTCGGCAACCGGATGATGTGGGTGCCGGTGGTGCTCACCCCGTTCGTGGCCGGCGCCGGCGTTGGCGGCGTATTCAGCAAGAGCCTGGCCAAGACCATTCTCCCGGCCGTTTCGCTGCTGGCGTTGGCCAACGGCTTGCAGGGCACCTACCTCCACGTCAGGGGCATCGCCCAGCGGCCCGGCGGGTGGCGCTACGCCCGCTACAACGCGGAGATGGGCCCGCCGCTGTTCGCCCCGTTGCTGTTCTCAATGGTGGGCGGGATGGGCCTGCTGGCCGCCGTGCTGCGCCGGGAGGAGTGAAGTTGGGCACCACCCCGGGGGGCCACGACCGGTTCCCCGGCTTCGACGTGCTCGGCCAGGCCCCCGGCTGGGACGCCGTCACCCAGGGAGTGGTCCTGCGTCGCCTCGGCCCGCCGCAGCCCTTGCGTTTCTTCAGCGTCGACGAGGAAGCGGCGTGCCGGCCTCTACTCGACCGGCTGCTGGCCCAGGACGACGAGCCGCGGATCCCGCTGTTCGAGCTGATCGACGTCCGCCTGGCCGAGGACGAGACTGACGGCTACCGGTACGACGACATGCCGCATGACGCCGACGCGTGGAGACTGTCGCTGCGCGCCCTCGACGACGAGGCGCGCGACCGCCACCAGCGGGTGTTCGCCGAGCTCGGCCGGGCCGAGCAGATCGAGCTCCTGCAGGCGGTGCGCACCGCCGGGCACTGGCGGGGCATGCCTGCGGCTCGGCTGTGGAGCATGTGGCTGCGCTACGCGTGCGCCGCCTTCTACTCCCACCCGTGGGCTTGGAACGAGATCGGCTTCGGAGGCCCAGCCTACCCTCGCGGCTACAAGGCGCTGGGGCTCGACCACCGGGAGAACTGGGAGCGGCCGGAGGTCGACGCCCAGGACCCGGAGCCGTGGGCCCGTCGGGTCGAGGCGGCCCGGGCCCGGCACCGGCGATGAATCGGGTCCGAGAACGCAACGAGTCGGCGTGGCTGCTGCCCAACGACGGCACCCGGACGAACCACGGCCTGCGCGACGGCATGCGGCGCTTCGACGACCGCGACGAGGTCGACATCGTGATCGTGGGCTGCGGTGCCGGCGGCGCCGTGCTGGCCCAGCGGCTGGCCCGGGCCGGCTGGTCGGTGGTGGCCATGGACGCCGGGCCCTTCTGGGATCCCGACCGCGACTGGGTGAGCGACGAGCGGGGCTCGCACCATCTCTACTGGACCGAGCCCCGGGTCATCGCCGGAGACGATCCCGTACCCCTGGGCGCCAACAATTCGGGGCGGGGCGTAGGCGGCGGCACCGTGCACTTCGCCGGCTACGCGCCGCGCCTCCACCCGTCGGACTTCCACACCCTCACCCTCGATGGAGTGGGCGCCGACTGGCCCATCACCTACCGGGAGCTGAAGCCCTACTACGTCGATATCGAGGCCGAGCTACCCGTCGCCGGCCAGCACTGGCCCTGGGGCGACCCGCACCGCTACCCCCACTCCCCCCACCCGGTGAGCGGACAGGGCCTGCTCTTCATCCGGGGCTGCGAGCGACTGGGCATCGACGCCCGGGTCGGGCCGGTGGCAATCACCAACGGCCGCTTCGGCAACCGCCCGCACTGCATCTACCGGGGCTTCTGCCTGCAGGGCTGCAAGGTCAACGCCAAGGCATCGACGCTGATCACCCACGTGCCCGACGCCCTGGCTCACGGCGCCGAGGTTCGGGCCGACTCCATGGTCAGCCGGGTGGAGATCGGACCCGACGGGCGGGCCACCGGCGTCGTGTACTGGCGCGACGGCGTCGAGCGCTTCCAGCGGGCCCGGGTGGTGGCCGTGGCCGGCTACGCCATCGAGACCCCCCGGCTGCTACTCAACTCCACGTCGCCACGCTTCCCCGACGGCCTCGGCAACGACTTCGACCTCGTCGGCCGCTACGTGATGGTCCAAGGTGCGGCCCAGACCGCAGGGCGCTTCGCCGAGGAGGTGCGCATGTACAAGGCGCCGCCCCCGGAGGTCTCCTCGGAAGCGTTCTACGAGACCGACCCCGCCGCCGACCACAAGCGCGGCTTCTCGATCCAGTGCGTGGGGCCGCTGCCCATCACCTGGGCCGAGCACGTGGTCGCCGAGGGTCACTGGGGCGACGTTCTGCGCGAGTACCTGCGGGACTACGTCCACTGGGCCACCATCGGCGTGCTCTGCGAGTTCCTGCCTTTGGCGGACAACCGGGTCACCCTGGCCTCCGAGACCGACCGTCGGGGTATGCCCGTGGCCCGTTTCTCGTACTCCCAGTGCGACAACGACCGGGCCCTGATGCGGGCCGGCACCGAGAAGATGACCGAGATCCTGCTGGCCGCCGGGGCCCAGGACGCGGTGACCATCAACCGCTACGCCCACCTGGTGGGCGGATGCCGGATGGGGGCCGACGAGCGCTCGGGCGTGGTCGACGGCGACCTGCGCAGCTTCGCCGTCCCCAACCTCTACGTCACCGACGGGAGCGTCCTGCCGACCCAGGGCAGCGCCAACCCGGCGTTGACCATCATGGCCCTGGCCGCCCGCGCCGGCGACCATCTTGCCTCGGGCAACCGGTCATGAGCGTCGTAAGCATGGCGTCGTGAGCCTCGCCGTCGTTGCGCATGGAGCTGCGTCCCAAGGCGATCGCTATCCGGTGCGATTACGATGCAGCCGTGCCCGACCGGCTACCGGCGCCCTCGTTCGACGCCACGCTCCTCGGTTCGCCGACATCCGCGCCATTGGGCGGGATGCGGTCATAGTTCGCGACGAGACCTGCCTGTCGTCCCCGGACGACGCGCCGGCCGAGGTCGGGCATCCGGAGTCCAGGCGCAACGTCGTCGGCGACGACGTCGCTACCGAGGGCGGCGTCAGCTTGGGGAACGGTTCGAGACCTGGTTTGCTTTTCGGCACCGCAGGTGACGTCGTGGGCTACCAGATCAGCACCGCTGAGGGCGGGGACGGGTACATCCCCCTCCCGGCACAGCTTGCCGTGTCGGGCTCCACCCTCGTCGTCCCCGAGATCACAAAGGAGTTCGTGGTGCACGACCTCGTCAGTTTGAGCGCGGCCGTCGACGACTTCCGGGCCCAAATGGGGCCGGCATGAGCGAGACGTTCCACCAAGTGGTAGGGCGCAAGGTCGTCAGTCGGTCGAGCGCCGAGGAGCTCGCCACCTTATCCGACTTCTTGTACGACGCCGCCCGGCGTTCGATCGCCGCCATCGTCCTCGGCCACGGCCGCAAAGCCCAGATCGTCGACTGGAAGAACGTCACCGGGTTCGGAGGGGATGCGGTGATGGTCAGCGACGACGGCGCGCTACGGGAGCCGGCCGACGAACGCGAGAGCCAGGCCTGCAGCGGCAAGCTCGGGCTGCTCGGCACGCGGGCGCTGACCGAGACCGGGAACGAGTTGGGTACCGTCGATGATGTCGTCTTCGATCCCGGCGACGGCCGCGTCCTCGCCCTGGTCGTCGCGGGGAAAGAGCGACCAGCCGAAGGCCTGCTCGGTGCGGGCTCCTACGCCGCGGTGATGGCGGCCGACCAGGACCCCGCGACATGATCGGATGTCGGATCGGCGAACCGGCGGTCTGTGGGGCCCAACGTGGCCAGCACGACGACGATGACATGACCTCGAAAGTCAACCGACGGCCGGCGATGATCGCCGGGCTGGTCGTTGCGGCGCTGCTCGGCGGCGGCGCCTGTTCCAGCGGCAATGCCAAGCAGGCAGGAGCGGCACCCGCCACTACCGCCACCGGCGCGGCGTCAACCCACACCGCGGTGGCCGGCGTCGTCGCCCTTCAGGACGCCTACGAGAGCGTGCTCGGCCGAGTCCGGCCCGAGGTCGTGGAGATCTCGACGTCGGTGGGGCTCGGCTCGGGCATTGTCTACGACGACAAGGGCGACATCGTCACCAACGCCCACGTCGTCGGCACCGCCTCCAAGTTCCGCGTCAGCCTCGTCGACGGGCGGGCCCTCGACGGGGTGCTCGTCGGGACATATCCGCCCGACGACCTCGCGGTGATCAAGGTTCCCGCCGACGGGCTGGCTGCGGCCAGCTTCGCCGACTCGGCGCGGGTCAAGGTGGGCCAGATCGTGTTGGCGATCGGCAACCCCCTCGGCCTCGAGAGCTCGGT
>JBBSHS010000092.1:0-9532 GCA_038232515.1 Acidimicrobiales bacterium | reverse complement strand
TGGGCAACCGCTTGCATTTGGTTGGTAGGGGCGTCGGCCGGCTGGGGTCGGTGCACAGGGGCTGGCGCGGGTGGGTCTGACAGGGCGAGCTCGGCTGGGTCTCGGCCCGGGACGGGGCCGCCGGCGAGCTCGGGAATGGGTGGCCACGACGTGCCGCCGCCGACTGGCGTACCGTCGTGGGAGCGGCGGCGCAGGACCTGGCCGATGCCGGCGGCGATGGCGCCGGCCACCAGACCCCATGCCATCCCCGTGCGCATAGCACCTCTTGCCATGTCCGCAGAACCTATCGCCTCGACACGACAGCGCCCACGTCCGACGATGGGCCGGCTTGTGGTCGATGACGACGGCCACGGCCCCCGGGATCCACGGCGCCGCCTGTCTCCGGGGCGCACGGCATGGGAGAACCCAGCGCGGCGAGGATCGCCGGGTAGCTCCGGGCCGCCTGGGCCGGTCAGGTCACCGGCAGCCAGTCCGCCCTGGTGGCTTCATAGGCCATGATGGCATCGGCATGGGCCAGGCTGAGGCCGATGTCGTCCAGGCCCTCGAGCAGCCTGTGCTGGGTGAACGGGTCGATCGGGAACTTCGCCGTGAAACCGATCTTGGGCGCCTCGACGGTGAGCCGCTCGACGTCGATCACCACCTCCAGATCCGGATCGGCCTGGATTGCGCTCATGAGCTCCGCCGCCTCCTCGACCCCGAGCTCGACGGGGACGAGGCCGGCCTTGGTCGAGTTGTTGCGGAAGATGTCGCCGAAGCTGGGGGCGATGACGGCCCGGAAGCCATAGTCCAGCAGCGCCCACACGGCGTGTTCGCGGCTCGACCCGACCCCGAACCTGGCGCCGGTCAGCAGGATGGTGGCGCGGGCGTGCTCGGGCTGGTTGAGCACGAAGCCCGGCTCCTCACGCCACTGGCTGAACAGGCCGGCACCGAAGCCGGTGCGCTCGACCCGCTTGAGCCACCCGGACGGGATGATCTGATCGGTGTCGACGTCGGACCGGTCGAGGGGCACGACCTTGCCGCTGACGATGTGGATCGGCTCCATCAGGCGAGGTCCTCGGGGGCCGAGAAGGTGCCGGCGATGGCGGTGGCGGCCGCTACGGCCGGCGACACCAGGTGGCTGCGGCCCCCCCGACCCTGGCGCCCTTCGAAGTTGCGGTTGGAGGTGGAGGCACAGCGCTCACCGGGGGCGAGCGTGTCCGGGTTCATGGCCAGGCACATCGAGCAGCCCGGCTGCCGCCAGTCGAAGCCGGCGTCGATGAAGATCCGATCGAGCCCTTCCGCTTCGGCCTGCTCCTTGACGACGCCCGAGCCCGGGACCACCAGCGTGCGCACGCCGGTTTTGACCTTGCGGCCCCTGGCCACCGTGGCCGCAGCACGGAGGTCCTCGATGCGCGAGTTGGTGCAGGAGCCGATGAAAACCGTGTCGACCGGGATCGAGCGCACAGCCTCGCCGCCGGACAGGCCCATGTAGGAGAGGGCCCGGGCGATCGAATCGCGTTCGCCGGCGTCGAGGGCGTCGTCGGGGTGGGGCACACGGCCGTCCAGGCGGGCCACCTGGCCCGGGTTGGTGCCCCAGGTGACGTGGGGGGCGAGGGCGGAAGCGTCGAAGACCACCTCTTTGTCGAAGGTGGCTCCGTGGTCGGTGGTCAGGCTGCGCCAATGGTCGAGCGCCTTTTCCCACGCCGCCCCCGATGGGGCGTGGGGCCGGCCCTCTAGGTAGGCGAACGTGGTGTCGTCGGGGGCGATCATGCCGGCCTTGGCCCCGGCCTCGATGCTCATGTTGCACACGGTCATGCGACCCTCCATCGACAACCCGCGGAAGGCGGAACCACGGTACTCGATGATGTGGCCGATCCCCCCGCCGGTGCCGATGCGGCCGATGACGGCCAGAATGACGTCCTTGGCCGTCACCCCGACGGGTAGTTCACCGTCGACCACGACGGACATGGTGCCGGGTCGGCGCTGGGGCAGGGTCTGGGTGGCCAGTACGTGCTCCACCTCGCTGGTGCCCATGCCGAAGGCCAGGGCTCCGAACGCCCCGTGGGTGGACGTGTGGCTGTCGCCGCACACGATGGTCATGCCCGGCTGGGTGAGGCCCAGCTCGGGACTTATGACGTGGACGATGCCCTGGTTGCGGTGACCCATCGGGTAGAGGCGGATGCCGAACTGGCGGCAGTTCTCGGCCAGCACCTCCATCTGCCGACGGGACACCGGATCGGCGATGGGCTGGTCGATGCCGGCGGTGGGCACGTTGTGGTCCATGGTGGCCACCGTCAGGTCGGGGCGGCGCACGCCCCGCCCGGCCAGCCGCAGTCCCTCGAACGCCTGCGGCGACGTCACCTCGTGCACCAGATGGAGATCGATGTAGAGCAGGTCAGGCTCGGCGGCATTTCCGGCGTGGACCACGTGGCGGTCCCAGACCTTCTCGCTCAGGGTCTGCGCCAACTGGGTTCGCCTCCTCTGGTCCATGCCGTGGACATCCTGGCACGTGGGGCTTCGGGGGATGCCGTAATTGAGAGCGCCCCCAGGGCTGCCGGAGGCCACAGACCGGCCCGGTCGGCCACGCTGGCGCAGGCGTCGACCAGCGCGGGCACGAAGTCCGACGGGCCTGAGAAGACGACGCCGTGGTCACCTGGCACGGGGTACAGCTCGCACCTCGGGATCGACCGCCACAGGCCCAACTGTGAAGACGGGGGCACCACGGTGTCGAGCTCGGTCTGGACCACGGCTGCGGGCACGTCGATCGACCCGGACCACTCTGTGCTGTCGAAGCGGCTGAGGGCGGCGCCGGCCTGGAGGAGAGAACCGGGATCGCTGCGGCCGAACTCCACGGCCGCCCAATCCCGGTACGGCCCGGCCAGCACCCGGCGGCGCACCCACTCGGCCACGAAGCGCCCCTGCACCATGGGCGGGGACAGGCGGGCGCAGGCCGATGCCCCCAGCATGGACGCGTGGAAAAGGCGGGCCCGCGCCGAGTTGTCGGCGAAGCGGAGAGCCGTGGCGCACAGCACCATCCCGGCCACGAGCTCGCGGTGCCGGCGCCACAGCAGCTGCACCACGGGACCGCCCATGGAGTAGCCGACGGGCACGACATGGTCGATGCCGAGGGCGGCGCAGACGGCGGCCGCATCCTCGGCGCAGTCCTCGAGGCGGAACGGTCGCCGTGAGCGGATGCCACGGCCGTGGCCGCGGTGGTCCATGGCGACGACGCCGAACCGCTGACTGAGCGGGCCGTACGTCGTCGCCCAGTTGAGATCGGCCGTGGCGGTCCAGCCGTGCAGCAACAGCACGGTCGGGGCACCGGGTGGCCCCTCGGCGTGGCGGACGTAAGTGGTACCACGGCCGGGCAGGTGCAGACGGCTCCCCGGGGGCAGGGGCAACGGGGGAGCGACCTCGACCACGGGGCTCAGGGTACGGGCCCGTCCCCGGCAAACCACGCGGCATCCGGCCGGGGACGCCGGCCTGGGCCCATCATCCGGTCGAGGTCAGTCGATCGAGAGGATCTCGACCCGTAGGAGGCGGCCGGCAGGCGTCGAGTAGGTGACCGTATCGCCGACGCCGTGGTGGAGCAGGGCCGCTCCGAGGGGTGAACCGGGCGACACCACGTCGACACCCTCGTACTGCTCCTCGATGGAGCCGACGAGGTATGTCTCGGTGTCGCCGTCGCCGTCGTAGCGGATCGTGACCCTCGTGCCGGCGACGACGCTGTCACTTCCCGAGGCCTCGACGATCTCGGCGTCGCGCAGGGTGGCCTGGAGCTGTCGTATGCGCAGTTCCATCTTGCCCTGGGACTCCTTGGCGGCGTGGTAGTCGCCGTTCTCGGACAAGTCGCCCAGGGCCCGTGCCTGCTCGATCTGGCCGGCGATCTCGACGCGGCCGACCGTGCTCAGCTGCTGGAGCTCCTCGGTGAGGCGGGCATGCGCCTCGGGTGACAGCTGGGTGCCCATGGTCTTCGCACGCTAGTGCGGTTGACGCGCGCGGCTGCCAGCGTGGACACTGTGTCGGTGCACGCCCGTCTGTTGGTAGCCGTCATTCCTTAGAGCACAGGCCCAGTGGTGTGTGCTCGTCCGCCGCCCCTCAAGGGCGGCTTTCTTTTTCCCTTTCCTTCCTGCGCTTCCGGTCCATCGTCAAGGAGCATCGAGCAGTGACCTACAAGGTGGCGGTCCTCGGTGGGGACGGCATCGGCCCCGAAGTGGTGGCCGAGGCCCTGAAGGTCGTGGCCGCCGCCGGGGTCGCCCTCGTCACCACCGAGTACGACCTGGGCGGCCGCCATTACGCCCGCACCGGAGAGGTGCTACCGGACACCGTTCTGGAAGAGCTGCGAGGCTTCGACGCCATCCTCCTCGGTGCGGTCGGTAGCCCCGAGGTGCCGCCCGGCGTGCTGGAGCGGGGCCTGCTGCTCAAGCTGCGGTTCGAGCTCGATCTCTACGTGAACCTGCGGCCGTTCAAGTCCGAGCGTATCGACTGCGTGGTGGTCCGGGAGAACACCGAAGGAACCTACGCCGGCGAGGGCGGTTTCCTGCGTAGAGGTACACCCCACGAGGTGGCGACGCAGGGCTCGGTCAACACACGCATGGGCGTCGAGCGGTGCGTGCGGTTCGCCTTCGACCTGGCCGCCAAGCGCCCGCGCCAGCACCTCACCCTGGTGCACAAGACCAATGTGCTCACGTTTGCCGGTGACCTGTGGCAGCGGGTGTTCGACGCGGTGGCCTCCGAGCTCCCCTGGGTGACAACCGGTTACGACCACGTCGACGCCGCCTGCATTCACCTGCTCGAGCGCCCGGAACGCTATGACGTGATCGTCACCGACAACCTGTTCGGCGACATCCTCACAGACCTGGCCGGAGCCGTGGCCGGTGGCATCGGGTTGGCTGCCTCCGCCAACCTCAACCCCGCCCGCACCGGGCCCAGCCTGTTCGAGCCCGTTCACGGCTCGGCTCCCGACATCGTGGGCACGGGCCGGGCCAATCCGCTGGCCGCCATCCGCTCGGCCGCTCTGCTGCTCGAGTTCCTGGGCGAGCCCGACGTCGCCGAACGCATCATGAAGGCGGTGGCCGACGTGGCCGGCGCCCAGTCCATCGGCACCACCACCGAGCTGGGCGACGCCGTCGCCAGCCGAGTCTGACGTTCGGTAGAACGTCGGTAAAGGAGCAACCCGTGCCCATCACCCCCACCGAGAAGATCTGGATGGACGGCGAGTTCGTGGACTGGGCCGATGCCACCGTGCACGTGCTGACCCACACGCTGCACTACGGCACCGGTGTGTTCGAGGGCATCCGTGCCTACGCCACGTCCAACGGCCCGGCCGTCTTCCGCCTCACCCCCCACGTCACCCGGCTGTTCAACTCGGCCAAGATCCTCGACATCGAGATCCCCTACTCGCCCGGGCAGCTGATAGAGGCGACCAAGGATACGGTGCGGCACTCGGGGCTCGACAGCTGCTACATCCGACCGCTGGTCTACCTGGGCTACGGGGAGATGGGGCTCAACCCGATGCCCTGCCCCGTGAAGGTGAGCATCGCCTGCTGGCCGTGGGGCGCCTATCTGGGGGAAGAGGGCATCCAGCACGGGGTGCGCATGAAGATCTCGTCGTGGCAGCGCCCCGACCCCAACTCCATGCCGCCAGCGGCCAAAGGCGTGGGCCACTATGTCAACAGCTCCTTGGCCAAGGTCGAGGCGCTCAGGTGCGGCTACGACGAGGCCATCATCCTCTCACCACAGGGCTACGTGTCCGAGTGCACCGGCGAGAACCTGTTCGTGGTGCGGGGCGGTCGCATCGTGACGCCACCGTCGTCGGCTGGTGCCCTGGAAGGGATCACCCAGGACTGCGTGCACACGATCGCCGACGACCTCGGCATCCCCTACGATGTCGGGCACATCCTGCGCTCGGACCTGTACACCGCCGACGAGGCCTTCCTGTCCGGCACCGCAGCCGAGGTCGTCCCCGTCCGCTCGGTCGACGACCGCCTGATCGGCGAGCCCGGCCCCGTCACCCGCCAGGTCCAGGCCGTGTTCCAACGGGCCACCCGCGGCGGCGAAGAGCGCTACAAGGAATGGAACGAACATGTCGCCTGAAACCCCGGTCGTGACCCGGTCCCGACAGCCGACCGGTGCCCGGCAGCCGACCGATCCCCGACAGCCGGCCCGGGTGGAGATCTTCGACACGACGCTGCGCGACGGCAGCCAGCGCGAGGGCGTGTCTCTCACCGTCGACGACAAGCTCCGTATAGCCGAGCAGCTCGACCACCTCGGCCTGCACTACATCGAGGGCGGATGGCCGGGCGCCAACCCCAAGGACGAGGAGTTCTTCCGGCGGGCGCCGGCCGAGCTGAGCCTTGGGCACGCCACCCTAGTGGCGTTCGGCTCGACGCGGCGGGCCGGCATCGACGCCGGGGACGACGACGTGCTGCGCAACCTCGTCAAGGCCGGCGTGTCCACGGTGTGCATCGTCGGCAAGGCATGGGACTACCACGTGACCGAGGCGTTGCGCACCACCCTGGACGAAGCCGTGGCCATGGTGGCCGACTCGGTCGAGTTCCTGCGCAGTCACGGCCTGCGGGTCTTCTTCGATGCCGAGCATTTCTTCGACGGCTACCTGCGCAACCCCGAGTTCTCCCTGCGGGTGGTGCAGGCGGCCGAGGCGGCCGGGGCCGAGGCGCTGGTGCTGTGCGACACCAACGGCGGGACCCTGCCCCACGACGCCGAGCGCGTGGTGGCCGAAGTGGTGGACGCCACCAGTGCCACCGTCAGCGTGCACTTCCACGACGATTGCGGCTGCGCCGTGGCCAACGCACTGGCCGCCGTGCGCGTGGGGGCCAC
This sequence comes from Acidimicrobiales bacterium, assembly GCA_038232515.1. GTDB lineage: Bacteria > Actinomycetota > Acidimicrobiia > Acidimicrobiales > JAUJNH01 > JBBSHS01. The sequence continues at coordinate 2,713 of JBBSHS010000092.1, read as the reverse complement.
GCAGGTCCAGGGGTGCATGAACGGTTTGGGAGAGCGCGCCGGCAACGCCAATCTCACCACCATCGTCGCCAACCTGACGTTGAAGATGGGCGTCGACACCATCCCGATGGAGCGGCTGGAGCGTTTGACGGCGGTATCGCACCACATCGCCGAGCTGGTGAACATCGCCCCGAACCCGCAGGCGCCGTACGTGGGCACGTCCGCCTTCGCCCACAAAGCGGGACTGCACGTGTCGGCCATCGCCCGGCGCCCCGACGCCTACGAGCACATCGACCCGGAGGCGGTCGGCAACGGCACCCGCTTCGTGGTCAGCGAGCTGGCCGGGCGCTCGACGCTGGTGATGAAGATGCGCGAGCTCGGTCTTGACCCCGATGGCCTGGTGGTCACCGAGGTGCTCGACCAGCTCAAGCACCTCGAGCACAGGGGCTACCACTTCGAGGTGGCTGACGGCTCACTGGAGCTGCTCATCCGGCGCACGGCCGGCCTCGTGGTCGAGCCCTTCACTCTGGAGCGCTACCGGATCATCGTCGACGACGCAGCCTCCGAAGCCACCGTGAAGTTGCGTGTCGGGCCCGACCGCATCGTCACCACGGGCGAGGGCAACGGCCCGGTGAACGCCCTTGACGACGCCCTACGCAAAGCGCTGAGGGCCGCCCACCCTGCCATCGACCGGCTTCACCTCACCGACTACAAGGTACGGGTGCTCGACTCCGCTTCGGGTACCGGGGCGGTGACCCGGGTGTTGATCGACACCACCGACGGCGAACGGACGTGGACCACGATCGGGGTGGGAGAGAACGTCATCGACGCGTCCTGGCAGGCGCTGGCCGATTCGCTGGTGTATGGGCTGGCGCTTCCGGCAGACTCGCCCCTGTGACCGACCGAGGCGGACGTGGGGGCGTGGCGGGCGCGGCCCGAGCCGGGCTGTGAGCGGGGGACGATGACCCAACCCGAGTACGTGCCGGTCACGCCGGCGGACCGGGTGCGGCCGGCTGAGCGTCTCCCAGCCCACGCCGGTTGGTGGGGTAGGCGGCCGGCCGACGCCACGGTGCCGTTGCCGCCGAGGGGCAAGCGGTTCGGGTCGACCGGATCGGATCTCGGCTACGGGTTGAAGCTGGCCAGGCGGTTCGAGGACCGGCTGGAACTGACCGAGAACGAACACCGCGATGACGTGGTGGCCGGCTGCTTCGCCGTCGGGACGAAGCGGTCGTCGTTGTTCTGGCGCAGCCCGGTCATCTACGACATGGAGTTGGCCTTTGTCCTGTGGGGCTTCCTCGGCGGTGCTCCGGCCGACCTCGTGCAGGCCCGGCGGCCGCTGTTCGAGGGGGCTTCGCACCACTACTGGGACCAGCGCGCCATCTGCGATGCGGTGCCCGACGAGACGCTGCGCCTGACCCCATCCCAGGTGCGTGAGCGCCTGGCCGAATGGCCTCGCCTCCTGAGGCTCTGAGCCTCCTGAGGCTCTGAGCCGCTGAGCCGCTGAGCCGTCGAGCCGTCGAGCCGTCGACGATCGCTCTTGCGCACGTTGACCAGAGGCAGTGGGGTGCCAGCTATTCTGCGTGGTCGGTCCTCAGGGAAGGTCGGCCCTCTTGCCATTCAGCCCGACACCGCCGGCCTGGCTCAAGGCTCAAGGGCCCCAGGGCCAGCAGGTCCTCTGCCCGCGGTTGGTGGGCCGGGACCTCGAGTTGGATGCGCTCCGATGTGCCCTGAGCCGCGCCCGGGGCGGCCGGGGCGGCTTGGCCGTGGTCCTGGGCGAGGCGGGCGTGGGCAAGTCCCGTCTGGCCGCCGAGCTCAAGGCCGTCGCCGCCAACGACGGCTGTGCGGTGCTGACCGGACGTGCCGTCCAGGGTCAGAGCCCGGTTGCCTTCCGGCCTCTGACCGAGGCGCTGCGGTCTGGTTTTCGCGCCACCGGGCCGCCCGAGGGCGAGGAGCTGGCTCCCTTCCGGGCGGCTCTGGGCCGCCTGGTGCCCGAATGGCGGCAGAAAGACGCTCCCAGGAGCGACGATTTCCTTCTCCTCCTCGGCGAGGCCGTGCTGCGGCTCCTGAGCGTGGCGGCCGGGTCGAGCGGTGGCCTGGTGATACTCGAAGATCTCCACTGGGCCGACCCCGACACGCTGGTGATCCTCGAATACCTGGCCGACAACCTCGATGCCGAGCGTGTGCTGTGCCTTGCCACCATTCGCACGGAGGAGCCCGGTCCAGCCTTCGGTCTGGCCGCGTCGCTGGCGGCCAGGCGGGCTGCTCGGGTGTTGGAGCTCGACCGACTCGGTGCTCCCGAGATCGAAGAGATGGCGCGGGCGTGCCTGGGCGCGGCATCGGTGCCCGAAGGGCTGACGGGCGCTTTGACAGCTTGGACCGAGGGAGTGCCGTTCCTCATAGAGGAGCTTCTGGCTTCGTGGATCGGGTCGGGGGTGCTTGGCCGGGTATCGGGCGAATGGTGGCTCGGGCCCGCCGCCGAGCCCATCGTGCCCGTCAGCTTCAGCCAGACCGTGCTCCGACGGGTCGCCGCCCTCGGTGGCGACGGCCGTCCGGTCCTGTCGGCCGCGGCCGCTCTGGGACGCAGCTTTGACTGGCGGCTCCTGTCGAAGATGGTCGATCTCGACGAGCGGGCTGTGCTGGCGGTTCTGCGCCGAGGTCTGGCGGCACAGCTTCTGGTGGCCGAAGGGCCGCCCTCCACCGACCGGCAGGCCTTCTGCTTCCGCCACGCTCTGAC
>JBBSHS010000091.1:0-9675 GCA_038232515.1 Acidimicrobiales bacterium | reverse complement strand
GGGACGCAGACGATGCCGCCTGGTCCCTGCGAGAGGATGGCGATGCCGTCGCTCCGGTCGGTACCGCCGTTGCGCAGTACCGTATTGGACTGGATCACGTTGCCGTCATTCGGTGCGCCAGCGGGAATCCCAATAGGGTTGTTTGGGCAGATGTTGTCGAAGACGGCGATACCCTCGAGCTGGTTGTCCGTCACCGTGTTCCGGACGATGTTGTTGGCGTTAGCTCCGGGGCCTTCCATGCGGATGCCGATGTCCTGGTGTAGCCGCCCCTCGCCCGGGCCGTCCGCACCGAACGGGCCGCACGGGCCGTTGCCGTCGGGAGGCCTAGTGCCACTGGGCGGGTTGAGCAGGCCGTTGGGCAGAAGGTTGGAGACGGTCTGGTCGGTCACCTGGTTGTTCGAAACCGTGTTTCGGTCGGAGTTGTCCACCAAGGCGATGCCCGAAAACGGGCCGTTATGACTGACCGTGTTGCCGGTGATTGCGTTGCCGCTCGAGTTGTCGGTCGTGATGCCGTCCCCCAGGTCACACGCCGTTCCTACCGGATTGGACGGATCGGCAGGGCCGGCAACCAAGACGTGGGCGATGTTGTCGTGCACGCTCAGGCCCTTGACGACGTTCCCGGAGCCGCCGTCGATGGCAACGCCCGCGTCGAAGTGGGTGATGGTGCCCGGTCCCTGCACGATCACGCCCCGGACGTTCAGCAGGTGAACACCGGATTGTTGGTTGTCGGCGCTCCTGTTGGTGGTGTTGCTGCCGGTGATCGTGTGACCGTTCAGGTTGACGACCACGCCGCTGGCCACGACGTCGAGGCCGTCACCGGGGCAGGGCCCCAGGTCATTGGTGAGCGTGATGCTGGTGGTGACCTGCATCCCGCAGGTGGCGGTCACCGCCGCCGCCGGGGCCGCCGTGGCCAGGACCGTGCCCGTGCCCGCCACCAGGGCCATGGCCGGGAGGGCCACCAGGGCCCGCGTCAATCGGTTCTTCATCCTACCTCCGTTGTCGTTTCGTCGTTGGGGAGTAGCGGACGGGCTTTACTTCAGCACGTGATCTCGGTACGGCACGGCTGCCATCTCCCCGCCCAGGGGTAGGCACCCGGAGAACATATTGCTACTCCCTAGGTGTCTAACACACCAACTTCTGAACAGCAACATCGTGCCCGGGCACTCTACACGGGTGGCGGCGAGGCACCGAAGCCACGCCGCTCCGTCTATGGCCGATTATGTCCTCTCGTCCCCGCCGCGTCGCTCGTGGTTGCGTTGGTCACCGTGGCTGCCTGCTGGTTGAGGCGCACCCGTCCCGGCCCGTTACCATTCGTGCTTGACCTGTCGGCAGCACCGAGCAAGGTCTCGCTGTTCGTCGCGGAGTACCCAGTGATCGCTTTACGGATAGGGGAAGGAGCCAGGCGGCGATGAGGATCTTGACGCAGGCCAGGGTGGTGGCGACCCGGTCGCCTTGTCGGTGCATCCTGCCGCCCGACCTCTTGGTGCGCGTGGTGCGCGATGGGAGCCCCGAGGCCCGCACGGCCGCCCTGGAGACGCTTTCCATCGATCACAGCTTCCGTCTGGCCCGGGCCGAGAGCGCCGCCCGTATGTCGGCTCGGGCCGTGCGGACGGTCGCTCTGGGCCGGGTCGGTGGCCAGCCCCATCGCAGCATCTACGACCAGCACCACAGCAACGCTCAGGTGTTGGGCAAGCTGGTACGGGCGGAGGGCGCTCCGGCCGTGGCCGACCAGGCCATAAATGACGCCTACGACAACTTCGGTTACACCTACGGGCTCTACTGGGACGTCTTCCGACGCGACTCCCTCGACGACCAGGGAATGGCCATCGAGGGCCTGGTCCACTTCTCCACCGCCTACGACAACGCCTTCTGGGACGGCCAGGGCCATATGTTCTTCGGCGACGGCGACGGCCAGCTGCTCACCCAGACCACCAAGGGCACCGACGTCATCGGCCACGAGCTGACCCACGGGGTCACCCAGTACGAAGCCAACCTGGCTTACTCGGGGCAGTCCGGCGCCCTCAACGAGTCGGTCTCCGACGTCTTCGGCTCGCTGGTCAAGCAGTACCACCTGGGCCAGGACGCAGCCTCGGCCGACTGGCTCATCGGAGCCGACATCGTAGGGCCGGCCCTGCAGCCGGCCCTACGCTCCATGAAGGACCCCGGCCACGCCAACCCCCACGACAACCAACCCGCTGATATGGACCACTACGTGCACACCTCGTCCGACAACGGCGGTGTGCACACGAATTCCGGCATCCCCAACCGCGCCTTCTACGTGGCGGCCACCACGATCGGGGGCCATGCCTGGGACCAGGCGGGCAAGATCTGGTACCTCACCATCAAGGATCCCCGGCTGCACCCCAACGCCACCTTCACCGACTTCGCCCGGGTCACCCACCATCAGGCGTCCACCCTCTTCGGGGCCACCAGCGCAGAGGTCGACGCCGTGAAGGCGGGCTGGGACACGGCCAAAGTGAAGCTGTAGGAAGGTGCACATCGCCCTTCGGCGCAGTGGCGGCCTGGCCGGTGTCAGCCTGTCGGCCTCGCTCGACACCGAGCACCTGCCCGCCGACGAGGCCACCAGGCTGGACGACGCGCTCGGACGGGTTGACCTGGGCCGCCTGGCGGCTGACGGCTCGCCTGCGCCCGGTGGGGCCGACCGGTTTCGGTACGACCTCACCTTCGAGCAGGGGGGCCAACGCCACCAGGTGAGCCTGGCCGATACGGCGGTGCCCGCCGAGCTACGCCCGGTGGTCGACACCCTCATGGCCCGTGCCACCCTGGACGGGCCGGACGACGACGCCTGACCGTGCGGTCTGCCGCTCAGCCGGCATTCGCCGTGGGGGGAGAAAGAACCAGCCCCACCGCCGGGCGGTGGGGCTGGTTCTGTGAAGCTCTGACTTCGTGGCGGTGGCTACGGCTTGACCGTGCCCGTACCGCCGGCGGCGACGCAGGCCTGGTTCACGGTGCCGAACTGGTTGCCGGACCAGCGGTTGTGATCACAGTTGACGTTGTTGTCGTGGCCGTCGTGCTCGGCATTGCCCTGTCCACGGTTGCCGAGCAGCGTGGTGTTCTCGGCGCCCGGGGCGATCTGGGTGTTGACGTTGGTCGTGTTGGTGATGATGTGGACCGTCACCGGGCCGGCCTGCGCCTGGTTGTACAGCTGGACGCCCAGGGCGTAGGTGGTACCTACCACCGGGATGGTGATCGGGTTGACACCGGCGGTGAGGAGGCCGGTGCGGCCCGCCGAGCCCTCGTTGAACATGATGACGGCGCTGGCCCCGGCCGCTTGGGCGTTCTGCGCCTTCGTGGCCCGGGCACAGAATCCCCGCTGGACCAGAGCGATGGCGCCCGCCGGGAAACCGGCGAAGTCGGACGGCGAGCAGCCGCTGGCCGCGGTGTCGAAGGGGACGGTACCGGCGGGGGCGATGGTAATGGGACCGACGGGCACCACCCGGGCGGTCACGTTCCCGCTCCCCGACCCCGACAGGACGGCGTAGTCGGTGCCCTGACTGAAGGTGGCAGCCGTGGGCGACACCTCTTGGAACAGGGTGGGGCCTACGTTGGTGAACACGTTCCGGAAGACGGGGCCTTCCAGGCGGATGCCGTCGACACCGTTGCCGTTGACGGTGTTGCCGTTGACGGTGTTGTTCGTCGACGTGCCCGGAATGTAGATGCCGTTCCCCTGGTTCCCGGTGGAGGTGTTGCCCAGGAACGTGTTGCGGTAGGCGGCGCAGACAACGGTGCCGAAGGGGCCCTGGGCCAGGACGGAAATACCGTCAGCGGCGGCGTTGCCGCTGCTCAGGCTGACGTTGTTTCCCCTGATGATGTTGTCGGTATTGGGAGGGCTGGCCGGGTTGGGGTTGTTCTGGCACCCGACGTTGCCGTGCAGGCCGATGCCGTCGAGGAGACTGTGTTGCACCGTGTTGCCGTCGACGGTGTTGTTGTTGGCCCCCGGGCCCTCGATGCGGATGCCTTCGTCCTGGTTGTTGTTGATGCCGCACCCGTCCGCCGCCACCACGTTGCTGTTGAGGACCGTGTTGCCCCTGATCACGTTCCCATCGGAGTTCTCGACGAGGGAGATGCCGCTGTAGGGGCCGTTGTTGTCGAGGGTGTTACCGGCGATCTGGTTCTTGCTGGAGTTCAGCACCGTGATGCCGTCGCCCAGGTCGCAGGTGTCCGCCGTCCCATGGTTGATGTTGTTGCGGGCGGTGATGGCCCGGACGGTGTTGGCCGAGCCGCCCTGGATGGAGACGCCGGCGGCGAAGCCTTCGACGGTGCCGTTCTGCACGGTCACGCCGGTGGTGTTAGTCAGGCGCACGCCGGCGCTGTCGCCCGGGTCGCTGTTGGCGAAGACCCGGTGGCCGCCCAGGTCGACGACGATGTTGCTGCCGGTGACGACCAGGCCGTCGGCCGGGCAGGGACCGACGTCGTTGGTGAGCGTGATGCTCGTCGTGACCGTCATCCCGCAGGTGGCCGTGACGGCCGCGGCCGGGATCGAGCTGGCCACCACCGTCCCCGTCCCGGCCACCAGGGCCATGGCCGGGAATGTGACCAGGCCCCGCCAGAGTCGATTTCTCATCCTGCCTCCGTAGTTCGTCCATCGTTGAGGAGAAGCCGACGGCTGCTCGCCTGAGCACCCCTCGCAAGGCCGCGGAGAACCTGCCGCTTGTCACGAGCTGTGTTAGTCCGTCGCCGGCATGGGGCCGGGCCTGCTTGTTCGGTTTCGGGTAGGTATGTATCACACCAAGTACGGCGGAGCAATAGGCAATTTCCGGTTATTGTCCGTCGCACTGGGTGGGACAGCGGTAGGGCGAGACTGCGCTCGGGGGTCGGCAGCGGTCCGGAGGGGCGAACAGGCGACCACGCCGGACCAGACCGGACCACCAGACTCGCTCTCCTGGCCAGGTCAGCACCGTCGGTAGCATGACGCAGCCATGGAGTTGACCGGTGGGCAGTTACCGGGCGTCGGTGAGGCAATGGAGACCCGGCGCCGGCCGGCCTCGGGCCCGACCGAAGCCGTGATCGTCCCTGATCTCCTGCGCCGACGCGCCGCCGAGCATCCCGACGCCGTGGCCCTCGTCGTCGACGGCGGCGACAGCCTGGCCTACGGCGACTGGGAGGGCCGGTCCAACGCCGTGGCCCGGGGTATGGCCGGGCGTGGCGTCCAGCCCGGCGACCGGGTGGGGCTGGTGTTCGGCAACGCCCACTGGACCGACTACGCCGTCGCCTATCTCGGCGTCCACAAGGCCGGTGCAGTGGCCGTGCCGCTCGGGCCCCGCTTCTCCGGCCCCGAGCTCGACCGCGTCCTGCGCCACTGCGAGGCCCGGCTCTTGGTGGGCGACGGAGATGGCGGCCAAGTTGGTGGGGCCATGGCCGCCACCGCCGCCGAGCTCGAGGGTGACGGCGGTACGGGTTGGTTCCAGGTCGACGTGGGGCCGGCCGACCTGGCCGAGATCCTCTACACGTCGGGGACCACCGGTCTGCCCAAAGGGGTGGCCTGCACCCACGCCGGTGTCCTGTTCCACGACCCGCCGCCGGAGCGACCGGAGGAAACGGGTGGGGAGACGGCCTATCTCGTCCACTCTTTCCCGGTCGGCACCAACGCCGGCCAGGAGGTGCTGCGCCTGCCCCTGCGCCGCGGCGACCGCGTGGCCGTCGCCCTGCCCTTCTTCGACGCCGAGCGGTTCTGCGCCGTGGTTGCCCAGCGGCGGGTGCGGCGACTCCAGCTGGTGCCGGCCATGGGCCAGTTGATCGTGGCCTCGGGCGCCGCCTCCCGACATGACGTGTCCTCGGTCGAGCGGGTCGTCCTATCCTCCGCCCCCTCTTCGCCGGCGCTGTTGAGCGCTCTGGCCCAGGCCTTCCCGAGGGCCGCGCTGTGGAACACCTATGCCCTCACCGAGGCCGGGACGGCACGCACCCTTATGGTGGACGCGGCCAGCCGACCGGGCTCTGTGGGGCGTCCGGTGGGCGACACCGAGGTGCGCATCGTGGACGACGCCGCCCACGACGTCGATGCCGGCGAGGCGGGTGAGATCTGGATCCGGCGGCCGGGAGCCCCCACCCGGACGTACTACCGCGACCCGCAGGCCACCGCCGCTACCTTTGCCGCCGACGGTTGGGTCCGCACCGGCGACGTCGGCCGCCTCGACGATGGGGGCTACCTCTACCTCGTCGACCGCAAGAAGGACCTGATCATCGTCGGTGGGCTCAACGTCTCGTCCGTCGAGGTCGAGAACGTCCTCTACGAGCACCCGGCGGTGGTCGACGCGGCTGTGTTCGGCGTGCCCCACGAGGTCCTGGGCCAGGACGTGGCCGCCGCCGTGGTGGCCAGGTCGACGGTGGCCGCCGCCGACCTGCAGGCGTTCGTGCGGCGCCAGTTGGGCGAGCACAAGGTGCCCCACCATGTGGTCTTCGTCGACGAGCTGCCACGCAACGCGTCCGGCAAGGTGCCCAAGCACGAGCTGCGTGACCGGTTCGCCCTCGACCGCCCGGCGACGACGTTCGTGGCTCCGCGCAACCCGGTGGAGGCGGCCGTCGTCCACATCTGGGAAACCGTGCTCGTGCGCCCGAGCATCGGCGTGGAGGACGACTTCTTCGACCTGAACGGCCACTCGCTGGCCGCCGCCCAGATCATGGCCCGGATCCAGGACAGCCTGGGCGTGGCCATCCCGCTGGCCGCCATCTTCGAGACGCCGACGCCCGCCGGGTTGGCGGCGACCATTGCCGGGCTTGGTGCCCCGTCCAGCGCCGGGAAGGGCGATGGCGGACCGCAGCACCGGTGACCTGACGGTCGAGGGGGTTCTCCGGGAGATATGGACGCGGGTGCTCGGGCGCCGCGACTTCGGCGCCCACGACGACTTCTTCCGTCTCGGCGGCGACGCCCTTGGCGCCTTTGACATGCTCGGGCTGGCCGAAGACGCCCTGGGCGTCCACGTCGACCTCGCGACCTTCGGCTGCGCTCCGACCGTGTCGGGATTGTCCGCCGTGGTCGAACGTCGTCGGCTCGAGCCCCACGGCGGCGACGGAACCGGCACGGAGACCGCCCCAGTGGCGTTCTCCCAGGAGGGCATGCTGTGGCACGAGCAGTTCGCGCCGGGGAGCTTCAATCTGCCGCCCCTCGTCCGCCGCTACCAGGGGCACCTCGACGTGGCTGCGCTAGGGCGGGCGCTCGACGAGCTGGCCCGCCGCCACGCCCCCCTGCGGACGACTTTCGACGTAGTAGACGGACGGCCGCGCCAACGCATCGGCGTACACCGGCCCAGACTCCTCCCGGTCACCGACCTCAGGCGGCTCGACCCCGGGCGCCAGCGGGCCGAGGTCGGCCAGGTGATCGCCGACGCCGCCGGCCGCCCGTTCGACCTGACGAAGGGCCCACTGTTCGATCCCGTCTTGTTTGAGCTGGGCGAGGATGACCACGTTCTGGTCATCCGTCTGCACCACCTGGTCTTCGACGACTGGGCCGTCGACCCGTTCCGCCGTGAGCTGGCCGTCTTGTATTCAGCGTACGCCGCCAGGCAGGAACCCCGGTTGCCCGATATCAGCCTGGAGTTCGGCGACTTCTGCCGCCACCAGCGGAGGCTGCTGGCCGGCCTGGCCGGCAGCCGTGAGCTCGCCTACTGGAGGCGGGAGCTGGCCGGCGCCCCCCTCACCGTCGACCTTGGCATAGAAGACCCCCAACGTCCCAGGGGTAGCCCCCATGCGGCCGCCGGGCCCCTGCACCAGGCCCTGTCGCCGGCCCTGGTCCAGCCACTGCGGGCCATGGCCCGTCAGCAGCGCACACCCCTCTACATGGCCATGCTGGCCGTGTTCGCCGTGGTCGCGCACGGCTGCACCGGCCAGGATGACCTTCTGCTGGCGTCCGTCGTGGCCAACCGCAACACCGCCGAGCTCGAGCCGCTCATCGGCTGCTTCACCAAGAAGATCCTGCTCCGCCTCCGCCTGGCCGGTGACCCGGCGTTTCCCGAGCTCATGGGTCGGGTGCGCAGCACGGTGCTCGGTGCCCTCGCCCACCAGGACCTCTCGTTCGAGACGGTGGTGCAGGACGCACTGGGTGGGGACGCCGCAGTGCACGGCCTGGTGCCCGATGTGTCGGTCATGTTCCAGGCCGAGACCCCACGCCAGGCCAAGCTCGTCCTCCCGGGCCTGACCCTGAGCGGGTACGACACCGGGAAGCCCGCCCGCCAACCCCATTTTGCCTCGGGAGACGAGGGCCCGAGCGCCCCTTCGGGCGGGACAGAGGACGGCGGTGGTGCCGATCGCCCGGCCTGGGGCGCCGGCCTGTACGGCGGGACATTCCTGATCCTGTCGGTCCTGGAGGACCAGGACGGCGTCAGTCTCGTGGCCCGCGGTGTCTTCCATCCGCCGGCCGTCCGCCGGCTCCTGGTCCGGTTCGAGGAGGTCCTCGCCCAGGCCGTGGCCCACCCTGACGGCACGCTGTCGACGCTGGCGGCGGCGGCGGGCTCGGGCCCGCCTCCCCGCTCAGAGGGCCGCTCGGGCCCTGGCCCAATGGTGAGCCTGGGGGGGTTCATGGTGGAGCTGGGCCGGATCCGGGACGTCATCGCCAGCTGCCCGGGGGTGGCCGACGCCGCCGTCGTGGTGCGCAAGGCGGGCCCGGGCCCCGAGCGCATCGTCGGCTGCATCGTGGCCGACGGCGACGCCGGCCGGGTGCCGACGCTGGCCGAGCTACGGGTCCGGCTGTGGGCCGAGCTCCCGGGCTACGCCTGGCCGGCCGAGCTGGCGGTCCTGGCCGCCGTGCCCAGGACAGCCGACGGTGGGGTCGACGTCGACGCTCTTACTGCGCCCGAGGGTTCCCGTCACCACGTAGCGCAGACGGTGGCCGATGCCACCGCCGACGAGGGTCTGTTCAGCTCGTTGTGGTCCGAGGTGCTCGGGGGCGGACCGGTGGGCGTCGACGCCAACTACTGGCAGAGGTTCTCCTTTGTCGAGGTCCTGCGCCGGGCACGTCGATCCGGCGCCGACCCGACGGCCGAGCAGGTCAGGCGCAACCGCACGGTGCAGACGCTGTCGGTCGACCTCGCCTCCAGCCGCAGGGCGCGCTGAAGTCGTCCGGGCGGATTCAGCGCCTCGGTGCTATCCGGTGGCCGTGGCCGTCGGCTGGGTCGCCGCCCCGGCGCGGTTGGCAGCGGCATCAACATCGCCGCCGCCCTGTCCCGTCTGTGGTACGCCGGCCGGTGACTGCGGTTGGAACCGGCGCAGCCGCAGGCTGTTGGACACGACGAACACGGAGCTGAAGGCCATGGCCGCGCCCGCGATCATCGGGTTGAGGTACCCGGCGGCGGCGAGCGGCACAGCCACGACGTTGTAGGCGAAGGCCCAGAACAGGTTGCCCTTGATGGTGGTGAGGGTGCGGCGGGACAGCCGGATGGCATCCACCGCAGAGCGGAGATCCCCCCGCACGAGGGTCAGGTCGGCAGCCTGGATGGCGACATCGGCGCCGGTGCCCATGGCCAACCCGAGATCGGCCTGGGCGAGGGCGGCGGCGTCGTTCACGCCGTCGCCCACCATGGCCACCACGCAGCCGCCACCCTGCAGCTGGCGGACCACGTCCACCTTGTCCTTGGGCAGCACCTCGGCGAACACGTCGGCCTGGTCGATGCCCACCTCGGCGGCCACGGCCGGGGCCGCCCGGCGGTGGTCGCCGGTAAGCAG
>JBBSHS010000090.1:0-9734 GCA_038232515.1 Acidimicrobiales bacterium | reverse complement strand
CGGTGAGGGCCCGGATGGTGGCCACCATGCCGCCGTGGTCCTGCAGGTAGTCGTCGGAATCGAAGATGTCGTGCTCGCGGTTGTCCTGGTTCTTGACGGCGACCTCGATGGCGGCGAAGCGCCGGCGCATGGCCTCGCCGGCTTCGACCCCCATGCCCGACCGCCCGTACGACCAGCCCCCCCAGGCGAGGTAGACCGCGGCCAGGTCGTCGTCGCTGCGCCAGTCCCGGCTCTCCAGCAGGGGCAGGATGCCCGAGCCGTACCCGCCCGGCTTGGCCCCGAAGATCCGAGGGTCGCCGTCGGTTCCGAAGCCGGCCAGGCCGACGGCCTCGTCGAGCATGGATACCAGGTGCGGGAAGGCGTCGCGGAAGAAGCCCGAGATGCGCACCACCACGTCGACGCGAGGACGGCCGAGCTCCTTTTCGGACATGAGCTCGAGCCCGGTGACCCGGCCCGACTCCTCGGCCCACAACGGGCGCACCCCCAAAAGGGCCAGCCCCTCGGCCACGTCGTCGCCGGCGGTGCGCATGGCCGAGGTGCCCCACACCACCAGGCCCACCGTCGCCGGCCACCGGCCCTCCTCGGCCAGGTGGCGTTCCAGCAGCCGGTCGGCCAGCCCCTGGCCCACCTCCCATGCCAGCCGGGAGGGAAGGGCCTTCGGGTCGACGGAGAAGAAGTTCCGGCCCGTGGGCAGCACGTGGGCCATGCCCCGGGTCGGCGCCCCGCTGGGCCCGCTGGGCACGAAGCGGCCGTCCAGAGCGGCCAGGGTGTTGGTGACCTCGTCGGTGGTGCGGGCCAGGTTGGGCAGCAGGGTGGCGGTCACCCACCGCAGCGTCGGGTCGGCCTCCCATCTCCGGTGATCCAAGCCCACGCCACCGTCCTCCACGGCTCGACCGGACAGCGTCGTCTCGACCAGTCGGCGGCAGGCGGCCTCGACGGCGTCGGTGCCTATCCGGTCGGGCGGGCTGGCCTCCAGGTCGACGCCCACGGAGCGGGCCACGGTGTCCCGCAGCGACGGCACCGATCCGTTGGCCAGGCGGGTCATGGCCAGGACGAGATCGACCAATGCCTCACCCTGTGGGGGCCGGCCGAGGGTGTGCAGACCGCCACGGATCTGGGCGTCCTTCAGCTCGCACAGGTAGCCGTCGACGTGCAGCACGAGGTCGTCGAAGGCGTCGCCCTCGGGGGCGGACGCCACGCCCAGATCACGGGCGATCTCGGCGTCCACCAGCAGGTCCCAGACCTGGCGCCGCAGGGCGGGGAGCTTGGCCGGGTCGAGGCTCTGGACCCGGGCGTGCTCGTCCAGCAGGCCCTCGAGCCGGGCCAGATCGTCGTAGGTCTCGGCCCTGGTCATGGGGGGGAGCAGGTGGTCGACCACCACGGCGTGGGACCGGCGTTTGGCCTGGGTTCCCTCTCCTGGGTCGTTCACGATGAAGGGGTAGACGAACGGCAGCGAGCCCAGAGCCGCGTCGGGAGCGCACGACGCCGACATCCCGAGGCCCTTGCCCGGCAGCCACTCGAGGGTGCCGTGCTTGCCGCAGTGCACGACGGCGTGGGCCCCCCACACCTGTTCCAGCCACCGGTAGAAGCCCAGATAATGGTGGGTGGGCGCCAGGTCGGGTGAGTGGTAGTCGGCGATGGCGTCGGGACCGAAACCCCGCGGCGGCTGCACGGCCACGACCACTCCGCCCAGGTCCAGACCGGTGAAGACCAGCGCCCCGTCCGCCGGATGGCGGTGGACGTCGCCCGGCGGCGGCCCCCACTGCTCCTGCACCTTGGCCGCCAGCCCGGCGGGGAGCGTGGCGACCCACGCCGCGTACGCCTCGGGTGCCCATCCCCCGATCCGCCCGACGAGCTCGACGGCCGTCAGCAACTCGCGGTCATAGGCCAGCCCGTCGGCCAGCTCGGCCATGAGGGCGTCACCGTCGGCCGGGATACGGTCGACCCGGTAGCCGGCCGACCGCAGGGCGTGCAGCAGGTCGATGACCGACGCCGGGGTGTCGAGGCCCACGGCGTTGCCCAGGCGGCTGCGCTTGGTCGGGTAGGCCGACAGGACGATGGCGATGCGCTTGTCGCCATGGCCCACGTGGCGCAGTCCGGCCAGGCGGACAGCCAGGTCACAGACCCGCTGGACGCGGTCGGGAACGGTCCGGTAAGCCACCACGGCCGAGCCGACGGCGCCCATGTCGTCGACCTCCTCCTTGAACGAGAAGGGCGGCCCGATGATGCGCCCGTCGAACTCCGGGATGGCCACCTGCATGGCCACGTCCACGGGCGGCAGGCCGGCGGCGCTGGCTTCCCACTGGGCCCGACTGGTGGTCGAGGCCACGGCCTGGACGACGGGCACATCGAGGGCAGCCAAGGCGCTGGCGTCCCAGTCGTCGCCGGCCGCGCTGCCCATGGCCAGCACCGTCGTCAGCACGCAGTCGACGCCGTGGTCGGCCAGCAGGCCGAGGGCCGGGACCCGGTCGTGGTCGTCCGGCCGCAGCGAATAGCACCAAACGGCCACGGCGTTGGCGCCGGCCTTCTCCAGGCCGTCGCACAGGTCGGTCACGAACTGCGTGTTGCCGCTCACGAGGTGGGCCCGGTAGAAGACCACCCCGACCGTCGGGCGCCCACGGTCCATGGTCCCATGCCGCCAGACGCCGTCAGAGGGGACTTCGACGGGTGGGTCGAACCCGAAGCCCTGCATCAAGACGGTGTCGGCCACGAACCGCAGCAGCTGCTCGACGTTGGCCAAGCCGCCGGCCACCAGGTAGGCGAATGCCTGGGCCACCGTGGCGCTCGGGACGGTCGACCGGCGAGCGAGGTCGGCGTCGGGCGCGGCCTCACCCCCGAAGGCCATCAGCGCCACCCCGGCGTGGGCGCAGCCCCGACGGAGATCGTCGAAGCCCGCCTCCCACGCCCCCCGCCCGCCCAGAAGGCGGACCAGGACGACGTCGACGCCTTCGAGGCTGACGGGCCCGTCCAGGTTCTGGGGGTTCAGGGCCCGCACGGCCGGGAAGTCGTCGGGCAGCCCGTCGACCACCGAGCGCACAGCCAGGATCTCGGTGTCGGCGTTGGTCAGGAACAGGATCACCGAGGCTTGCCTTCGTCGATCAGCGCGAACAGGCGGTCGAGGTCGAGGTTGGCCTCGATGACATCGGCCAAGCGGTCGATCTGGGTGTCACGGGCGGCCGCAAACGAGACGCCGGCGGGGACAAAGGTCTTGCCCCGACGGCGGCTCACGTCGACCAGGAACCCGGCCCGGAAGCCGTCCGCCTCGAACAGGCCGTGCAGCGTCGTGCCCATCACCGAGCCCCTGTCCGGGCCCCTGTCCGGGCTCACCGCCCCGTCGAGCTCGGTGCCGTAGGCGTCGTCCAGCGCCACCCAGCCAACCGCGGCCGGTCCGCGCTGAACCCGGCCGTGGTGGATCTGGTAGCCGGCCACCGACTCGGCCATCGCCTCACCCCGGCGTTGGCGCACGACCTTTCCGGGCTCGAACGTGGTAGTCACGTCGAGCAGACCCAGACCGTCGACCGTGCCGTGGCCGGTCTCGATGCCGTCGTCGGTCACCCACCGGCCCAGCATCTGGTAGCCGCCGCAGACGCCCAGCACCACGCTGGGCCGGTCCCGGTCCGCGAGTCGTCGCAGGGCGCGGTCAAATCCACCACTGCGCATCCAGGCCAGGTCGGCCACCGTGGCTTTGGTGCCGGGGATGATCACCAGATCGGGGTCGCCCAGAGCGGCCGGATCGTCGACCAGGCGCACGCCCACGCCGGGCTCGATACCGAGGGCGTCGAGATCGGTGAAGTTGGAGAGGCGGGGTAGGCACACGGCGGCGACGTCGAGGCTGTCGGCCAGCGCCGGCCCGCCGGGGGTGGGCCGTCGACCCCGCAGGGCGAAGGAGTCCTCGGCGTCGAGGGCCACGTCGTGGACGTAAGGGAGCACGCCGAGGGTGGCAACCCCGCAGGCCGCCTCCAACTGGTCGGTGCCGTCGAGCAGCAGCGCCGGATCGCCCCGCAGCTTGTTGACGATGAACCCTCTGATGGCCGAGCGGTCGGGCTCGGGCAGCAGCATGACCGTGCCGTACAGGGCGGCGAAGACCCCTCCCCGGTCGATGTCGCCCACCACCACGACGGGTAGGCCGGCCTCGGCGGCCACCCGCAGGTTCACGATGTCGTGGGCCCGCAGGTTGATCTCGGTGGGGCTGCCGGCGCCCTCGGCGATCACCACGTCGAAGCGGCTGCGCAGGTCGGCCAGAGCGTCGAGCACCAGGGCGAGGAGCCGGGGCTTGGCCTCGTGGTACTCGAGCGCGCTCATCGTGGCCCACGGCTCGCCGTTGAGGACCACCTGGCTGGTGCGCTCGCCGGTGGGCTTGAGCAGCACCGGGTTCATGGCCACCTCGGGCATGGCCCCGGCCGCCAACGCCTGCACGCCCTGGGCCCGGCCGATCTCGTGCCCCGACGGTGTGACGAAGGAGTTGAGGGCCATGTTCTGGGCCTTGAAGGGCGCCACCTTCACTCCCCGGCGGGCGAGGAGGCGGCAAAGCCCGGTGACCACGTGGCTCTTGCCCACGTCGCTGGCCGTGCCGCACACCATCAGCCCGCCCCGCACAGCGCCGCCTCCAGCCGCTCGAGGTCCCGGGCGCCTGGTACGGCGATGCGATGGGTGTCGGGCAGTCCGAAGCTGGCGCAGTCGCGCACCAGCACGCGCCGCGCCGCCAGCCGGGACCGCAGTCCCGGGCTGCCGGGCACCAGCACCCAGTTGGCGGTGCTGGGGCATGGCTCGAACCCGTGGACCCGCAGCACCGAACACAGGTCGTGGCGCAGTTGCGCCACCTGCTTGGACCACAGGACCAGGTCGACGGGCACGAGCAGGTCGGCCAGCGCCGCAGCCACGAGTCCGTTGACCGACCAGCGGGCCTGTCGGGCCACCAGCCTGGCCCGCAGGTCGGTGCCGGCCCGCGGGCCGGTCGACGGGGTGATGACGTAGCCGGCCCGCAACCCGGGACAGGCCAGCAGCTTGGTGAGACTGCCGATGGTCACGGCGCCGGCGCTGTCGTGGCGACCGGCCGTCCACTGGCCGGTGGCCAACGGGTAGAAGGCCTCGTCCCAGACGTCGGCCCGCTCGTCCGGTCCGGCCAGCCCTCCCAGTGGACTGTGGGGATCACTCCGCCAGCGGGCACCGGCCGGATCGAGCCGAGGTAGGTGCCGGCGGTACAGCGAGAACTCGCAATGGTCGGCCCAGCCGGGGCCCAGCTCGGCCGCCACCAGGGCGATGGCCTCGGCCCCGCCGTTGGTGAGCAGCAGCCGGCCGGCGTCGACGCCGATGGCCTCGGCCAGGGCCAGGGTTGCCGTCGTCGGGTCGGGGTAGCGGCCCACGGCGTCGAGGTGGCCAGCCAACACCGGCCCGACGGCGGGCGCCACCGGGTTCAGCGACGCCGACAGGTCGAGCACAGCGCCGGGGTCGACACCGAGCCGACGGGCCAGGGCCTCGGCGTCACCGCCGTGCGGCCCCGGGGCGGGGATGTCAGTGACCCGGGCCGGCGCCGGGCCGTCGTCGTCAGGCACGTTGCCACCACTCCCTTCGCGCCGAGCCCGGGCCGGGCCGTCCGGCGGCGGCGCCGACAACCAGCACCGCCACCAGCGCATAGGTGACGTGGCGCGACAGAGCCACGGCGCGGACGATGTCGGAGGGCTCAGGCGGGCGGCCGTGGCCCAGCGGGGGGCGGAGCTCGACCTGATCGCCGTAGCGGCTGGGACCGCCCAGCCTGAGCCCGAGGGCGGCGGCGAACGCGGCTTCAGCCACGCCCGCGTTGGGCGACGGGTGAGCCGGAGCGTCGCCGCACACGGTGGCCCAGACCTCGGCGGCGGCGGCGGGGCGTACGACCACGACGAGAGCGGCCGTGACCCGGGCCGGGGCCCAGGCGGCGGCGTCGTCGAGACGGGCCGACGCCAAGCCGTACCGCTGGTAGCGACCGTTGCGATGGCCGACCATGGAATCGAGGGTGTTCAAGGCCCGGTAGCCGACCGCCCCGGGGGCGCCGGCGGCCAGTGCCCAGAGCGCCGGGGCCACGACGGCGTCGACCGTGTTCTCGGCCACCGACTCGACCACGGCCCGGGCGACCTCCTTCTCGTCGAGATCCGTGGGATCACGGCCGACCAGGGCCGGCAGGGCGGCGCGTGCGCCCTCCAGATCGCCGGCATCGAGGCACGCCCCAACCCGCAGGGCCTCGTCGCCCAGCGCCCGACCCGCCACCGAGAGGTACGAGGCCACAGCCGTCGAAGGCACCGCCGCGCCGACGGTCAGGCCCAAGGCGAGGCCCACGACGGCGTGGGCTGCGCCCGCCGTGCGCCTGTCGGCATACAGCTGCCGCTCCACCCGACGCATGACCTGTCCGTACAGCGACACCGGATGGGGCACGATGGGCGGTTCGCCAAACAGACGGTCGGCCACCACGCCGGCCGCCACCGCCACCGCCCGCCCCCGTCGGCCGCCAGGTTGCAGGCACCTTCGCAGGTCGATGGACCTCACCACCTGGCCGCCGCCGTCAGCAGGCCGACCGTCTCGCCCACCACTCCGCAGGCGCCCAACACGTCGCCGGTGAAGCCGCCCAGGCGGCGGCGCCCGAGCCCGGCCACGCCCACGGAGGCCACGACCAGGCCGGCCACCGCAGCGCCGCCCGCCTCCAGCCGCCACAGGCCGGCGAGGGCCAGCGATGCGGCCAGCCCGCCCACGGCCACCAGCGCCCACCGGCCGCCCAGGAAGGCCGACGCCAGACCACCTTCGGGCCGCACGTAGGGCAGGGCCCGGGCCACCACGACCATGGCGGTGCGCGACGCGCACCACAGCCCAGCCAGCAGTAGCGGCGCCGGGCGGAGGACGACCAGAGCGCTGTAGCGCAGCAGGAGGGCCGAGGCGCCCGCGGCCAAGCCGAAGGCTCCGACGTCGGGACCGGCCATCACTGCCAGGCGGTGCTCGGGCGCCAGGTGGCACAGCAGTCCGTCGGCCGCGTCCACCAGGCCGTCGAAGTGCAGCATCCCCGTGACCGCCAGGTCGCCCACCACCACGATGGCGGCGGCCACCGGGATCGGCCACAGGCGGGCCGAGAGCCACCAAAGGCCTCCGAGGGCCAGGCCGAGGGCCGCTCCCACGACCGGGAACCAGCGCATGGCGGCCGGCGTCGGAGAGCGGGCGCCGCCAACGGGCAGGGGCGTGAGGAAGGCCAGTGCCGCCTTCATCGGTCGCCCTCGACGGGCCCGCCCGAGGAGGACGGCGCCGGGTCACCGTGATCAGGGTCGACGGCGCCGCCGCTCTCGGGACGGCCGAGCACGAGGGTCCGCCCCGCCACCACCAGGAGGGCCCGGTCGGCCACCGCCGCCACCGCCAGGTTGAGCAGACCCAGTTCATCCCGGAAGCGGCGGCCGCCCTGGGTGGACGGGTGCACCCCCAGCCCCACCTCCTCGCTCACCACGATCGTGTCGCCCGTCCGGGCGGTGAGCGCCGAGCACAGGTCCTCGGCGTCGACCGTGAAGCCGTCGGCCGCCGCCACCCAGGTCCCCAGCGCGTCCACCAGGACGGTCCCTTCCAGGGCCCGCAGGGCGCCGGCCAGGTCACCGTCGGTGACCTCGACGAGCTCATAGTTCGACGGTCGACGGGCCTGGTGGGCGGCCACGCGGGCCACCATGTCGGCATCGGCCGGATCGGTCACCCAGGTGGCCACATAGGTGAGGCGGCCGGATGCAGCCGGTTCAGCCTCAGTCCGGCCGCGGGCAGCACGGGCGGCACGGTCCGCCAACCCCTCGGCCACCGCCGACTTGCCCGAGCGGGCGCCGCCGAGCACGAACGTGATCATCCTGCCGCCTCACGGCGGCAGCCCGGCGCCAGCTTCATCGACGTCCTCGCATCCCGACCGGCCCGTCCGTCGAGCCGGGGTGGACAGGTCTCTGGCTCCCGGATCACGGCTCGACCGCCGCTCGGCCGGCCCATTCGGGCGCCGGACGGGCGGTGGGTCTCGCTCCTCGGTCACAGTTGCGGGACAGCCCCGGATTCCCACCGGCTTCCCTGCGCCACCGCCGCCGACCCTACTACTCCGTCCCGCCGCCCGGACCGGCCTGGCACGGCCCGGAGCTCCTCTCACCCATGCCGGCGACCAGCGTCGGGCCCGCCTAACCGGCCACCGCAGCGGCTTCGGCTGCTGGGCCGAGCGACGGCTACGGCAGCAGCAGATGGAGGTCGCCGAACTCGTGCCAGCGATAGCGGGCGGCCACGGCGGCGGCGTAGGAGGCTTCGAGAAGGGGCCGCCCGGCCACGGCCTCGATCATGTCCAGATGGCTCGCCCTCGGCTCGTGCCAACCGGTGAGCAGGCCGTCCACCGCGCTCACACCTCGTTGCCGGGTCACCACCACGTCGGTCCACCCTTCACCCGGGTGGACCTGGCCCTGGTCGTCGACCACCGTCTCCAGGGCCCGCACCGGCGTGGTACCGACGGCGATGACCCGCCCACCGCCGGCCCGTGCTCCGTTGACCCGGCGGGCGGTGTCGGCCGACACCCGGAATCGCTCGGGATATGGGGCTTCGCCGGCTTCGAGGGACGAGACACCGGTGTGGAGGACGAGCGGGGCGACGTCGATGCCGGCGGCCATAAGGCGGGTGATGAGGTCGGTCGTGAAGGCCCGGCCGGCGCTGGGCATCTCGGCACTGCCGGGCTCGCTGGCGTACACGTTCTGGTAGGCGCTGAGCGGCCACTCGCGGCTGACGTAGCCGTAGCGGATCGGGCGGCCGTGCCCGGCCATCAGATCGAACAGCTCGGTACCCGCCGGCAGCTCGAGCCGGGCCACCCACAACCGCGAGCCGGTGCGGGCCAGCAGCGCAGCCTCGGCATGATCGGGCAGCATCAGCCTGTCGCCCGCCTCGCCCCCGCCGTACGGGGTCGACGACGCCCCGGCCGGCAGGCGCAGCTCCACCAGCCAGAGGTCCTGGGGCAGGGCGGTGGACACGTGGAGCCACAGCGAGCGGCCGTCGGCGGTGACGGCAGGCAGGGCGGCGGCGACGGTGGCCGAGGTGTTGACGACCAGCAGGTCGCCCGCCCGCAGCAGGCCCGGCAGCTCGGTCACGTGGTGGTGGCCGATGCGACCGGTCGAGCGCTCCGCCACCAAGAGCCGCACGTCGTCGCGGGCCCACCCCCGCACTTCGGCCGGCTCAGCCGCTTCGAGCTCGGGGGGCAGCTCGAAGTCCAGCCGGTCGCCGGCGCCGGGGTCGGTCGCCGCCACCCCCACAGGCGTCGCTTCCCCCGGCGGCGGGGCGGCGGCGGAGATGGCGGTCACCGTCACGATGCCACCTGGCGGGCCACGTACCGCCCGCTGGGGCGGTCACCGGTGAGCAGGGCCACCACGCCCGGCACGCTCACCTCGGGCCCGGGCCGGTCGGAGATGTCCTCGCCCGGGAAGGCCTGCTGGTGCAGCTCGGTGCGCATGTCGCCCGGGTCGACGGCGTAGAAGTGCACATCCGGGTGCTCCTTGGCGAGGATGCGGGTGAGATGGTCGAGCGCCGCCTTGGACGACCCGTACCCACCCCATCCTTCGTAGGCCTCCACGGCCGCGTCGCTGCTCACGTTCACGACCACGCCGTGGTTGGCCACCAGGTCGGGCAGGGCCAGCTGCACCAATGCGAGGGGAGCCACGGCGTTGACCTCGAAGATGGTCCGGTAGGCGTCGAGGGGCTCCTGGGCCAGGTCCCTCAGACCGCCCCCG
>JBBSHS010000089.1:0-9875 GCA_038232515.1 Acidimicrobiales bacterium | reverse complement strand
CCGCCGCGGTGCCCGAGGCCGACCTGGACGATCTCATGGCCTCGACCGGCCCCGATCGCCCCCCGCCGTTCTTGCTGGGCCTCGACGGGGTCACCGACCCCAACAACGTGGGCACCCTGCTGCGCACCGCGCTCGGAGCCGGAGCCACGGGTGCGCTGCTGCCCCGGCACCGGGCTGCGCATCTCACCCCGTCGGTGACCAAGGCCGCCGCCGGTGCCATCGAACACCTCCCGGTCGCCGTCGTCGCCGGGCTGCCGGGCGCCATCCTGCGGCTGAGAGAGCACGGCGTGTGGGTGGTCGGGCTCGACGCCGGCGCACCCGACTCGTTGTTCGACCTGGCGGTGGCCGACGGTCCAGTGTGCCTGCTGGTGGGGGCGGAAGGTACCGGTCTGGCCCGCCTGACCCGGCAACGCTGCGACCTACTCGTCTCCATCCCCCAGGCGGGACCGCTCGACAGCCTCAACGTCGCCGCAGCCGGTGCTCTGGCCTGCTTCGAGGTGGCTCGGCGGCGTCACCCTCCGGCGGCCGCAGCCGGGGACCGGTGGGAAGCGTCGCCTCGGGTGTGACCGGCGGCGGCGTGGCATGACTACCGGGGCTTCGCCCCCGCCCGACGACCAGGTCATCCTAGGGCCTACGAGCGGCGATGTTCTTCACCCGCACCCTGAGCGCAGTCCCTACCGGGGCTGCGCCCCAGCCCGACGAGCGGTCAGACCATCTCTTCGGCATACGAGCGGAGATGTCTTCTCACCCGCACCTCCGCACGCGGCCTGCGTTCGTGGGCGGGCCGTCACCCCCGGACCCGGTCCGGTCCTTCCCACACCCTTACGCCGTCTGTTCGACAAGCTCGAAGCGCTCCTTCAGAGATGACTCAATCGTGTCGGTTCCTAGGCGCCAAGCGCCTAGCGCCAAGCGCCTAGCGCGCCAAGCAACTAGTCACCGCCATGGAAAAATGACCGGTTGGGGCGTCCAACACGTGGTTTGGGCGCCGGAACGGGGGGTGGAGGCGGCGACGACGGTTGACAGCGGGCGATGACCTGGTTACAAGTGACTAGCTCGGTGCACACCCTGACTCGCATCTCTTTCCCACCACGAGGAGTACACCGCATGGCTGTTCGCATGGAAGCCAATCCCGTCCTGGTGACGATGGCGGACGACGAGCTGGTCGAGGTGTACCGGTGTGGGGGGGTCGACGCCCTGAACGTGCTCCTCGACCGGTACCGGCGATTCGCCAGGGCCAAGGCGAGGGCCTACTTCCTGGTGGGCGCCGACTCGGACGACATCGAGCAGGAAGGCATGATCGGCTTGTTCAAGGCGGTTCGGGATTTCCGCCCCGACCGGCAGAGCAGCTTTCGGGCGTTCGCCGAACTGTGCATCACCCGCCAGGTGATGACCGCCATCAAGACGGCCACCAGGCAGAAGCACCAACCTCTCAACCGGTACGTGTCGATCTCCGCCGCTCGCAACGGCGATGCCGAGAACGAGCGGTCGGTCGAGGTCCTGCTCAGCGACCACCACGTCGTGGACCCGGCGGACGAGATCATCCAGTCCGAGCGCCTGATCGCCATCCGCCGGTCGATGTCCGAGCTGCTGTCCGGGCTGGAGGTCGACGTCCTCGGCTTGTACGTCGAGGGCAGGACCTATCAGGAGATCAGCGCCCAGCTCGGTCGCCATGTGAAGTCCATCGACAACGCCCTGCAGCGCATCAAGCGCAAGCTGGAAACCCTCGCCCCCCACCCCGCCGACAGCGACGAAATGGTTGGCTGACCCCCGCACCTAGGCTGGCGCCCAGATGCTTGGAGTCTCCTGCGGGGCGAAGCAAGCCACCACCTTGAAGAGGCCCTCGCCGTCCCGCCCAAGGCGGCCGGGGGGTGTGGGGGGCCTTGCCCCCCACACTGGGCAAGGATCCGGCTTTGCCGGGCCTTGTGGAGAAGATGGCGAGCGCAGCGAGCTCCAAAGCGGGGGGAGGTCGGGAGGGGGGCCTGCCCCCCTCCCGTTCCGAGCCCGAGGTGGGGATCGAACCCACGACCTGACCCTTACAAGGGGCCTGCTCTCGCCACTGAGCTACTCGGGCGGCGCCCGCCTGAGCGTAGGGGGATGCTTGCTTCGGGCCCGTCCGGATGCCAAGGTGCGCGCAATGGCACTGACAGAGCGTGAGCGCGCCATCCTCGACGTGGAGCGTTCGTGGTGGGCGGCGCCCGATTCGGCGTTCACCAAGCGCACCGCCATCCGCCGACAGGTCGGCGTGTCGACCACCCGTTACTACCAACTGGTCTCGGCCCTGCTGGAAAACCCCGACGCCGATGCGTACGACCCTTTGGTGGTGCGCCGGCTGCGACGAGCCCGCGATGACCGCAGGCGGGCCCGCTACGAGGGTCGTCGGGTCGAGGAGAGGTCACGGCGATGAGCCGACGCCCCCCTGGCACGGCCGCGCCGGCCGGCGGGCAGGATGCCAACCTGGGTGTGGGGCTCGGGATCATCGTCGTCATGGTGGTGGTCGGTTTCTTGATCCTGCACTCCTTCGGGTCCGGGGGCCAGACGGCATTGTCGGCCGGAACGCAGGCCGGCTCCGACCAACCCAAGACCGGTACAGGGCCGTCGACCACGCTGGCCGCCACCACGACGTCGACCTCACCCCTGAGGGATGCATCCAGCATCAAGGTGCTCGTGGCCAACGGCACCCAGAACAAGACTGCGGCCACGAAGGTGAAGCAGGCCATCGCCCCTGCCGGTTACAACCTCCTGGCGCCGGTGTCGGCCACTTCCGCGTACCTGGCTACCAACCCCAAGGTGACGGAGATGCTCGTGCAGAGCGGGTACGAGCGCGATGCCACCCTCCTGGCCAACGAGCTCGGGATCGCCACCACTGCGCTCACCGCCTTTCCGCCCGAAGCGCAGTCCTTCCCGATCGTGCTTACGGCCACGACGAAGGTGGCCAACATCATCATCGTCGTCGGCAACGACCTGGCCACTACCCCGCCGTCCCCTCTGCCCCCCGCCTCCGGCGCGTCGACCAGCACGTCCGGCCCCGCCTCGCCGGGGCGGACGACGACGACCCTGAAGCGCAGGTCCACCGCGACCACCAAGGCAGCCACCACCATCACCGCCACCACCAAGCCATCCACCACCACGTCCAAGCCGTAGGGCGTGCTCGGGGTGTCGACCCGACGTGAAGTGGCGTCACGAACCGGCCCGGAAGCGACCGTCCGGCGCAATGTCAGGCGGTGCGGGTGGTCACCGAGTGCACCGTTAGTCGGAGGGACCCGGGGATGACCGGGGCGGCGACACCGGCCGGGGGGTACAGACGCAGGGCGTAGTCGGCGGTGGTAGTGGCCGTCGCGCTCTGCACGGCGCCGTTGGCGACGGCGTGGGTGGTCGTCAGCTCGGTGTGCTGGACGCCTTCCAGGTCGGATTCACTCCCACCGTCGTCGGTGTGGCGCACGATGGGAAGGTCGAGCGTCGTTTCCACGGTGGCCGTGCGCCGGCCGCCGACCACTCCGAGCCGGGTGAGGCGGCCGCGGCCGGTCAGCTGGGTGGGGACAGAATCGGGCAGCTCGAGGCCCTTGCGGACCGACCACTTTTCCCCCGGCCGCAGCGGGTGGTCGGGCGGAGAGCCGGCCGCCGTCGGGAACACCTCGGCCACACCCAGGCCACCCAGGTCGTCACCCGGTTGGGCGTCGATGCCGACGAGCTGGGCGGCCCGGTCCAACCGGATCACGACCTGTCGGGACTCGCCGGTGACGAAGTGCAGAGCTACCTGGACCAGCGTCCCTTCGCCGGAGCTGGATTCGACCACCTGGTCGGTGTCCACTGTCGCCGTGCCCGAGGTGTGCCGGGCCGGCTGACCGGCCACCACCAGCGTGGAATCGGTGCGTACGACGACGTGGTAGCGAAAATGGGCGCCTGGTCGAGGCCGGAAGGCAACCGTGATCGTGCCCGGGCGGCAGGCGACGAGTGAGACACCGGCCACGGCTACGACGAGGAGCGCTAGCGTCCGGCGGGGCACTCCTTGAACGTAGCCTCGGTGCCATGGACGATCGGCTTGCCATGCTGATGCACGACCCGGCGCACGCGGCTGTTCTCGTCGACTTCGACGGCACCCTCGCCTGCATCCAGGACGAACCGGAGACGGTGGCACCGTGGCCGGGTGTGCCCGAGGTGCTGGCGGCGCTTTCCCGGCGCTACGCAGTGGTCGCCGTCGTGTCCGGTCGACCGGCGGCCTTCCTGGTCAAGGTGTTGGGTCCCGAGGTGCGGGTGTCGGCGTTGTACGGCCTCGAGTCCGTCGTGCCCGGTACCGATGGGAGGATTGCCGTGGCCCCGGATGCGCAGCGGTGGGCCTCGGTGGTCGCCGCCCAGGCAGACCGACTCGAGGCCGAGGCGCCGGCCGGCGTGTTCGTCGAACGCAAGGGCCTGTGCCTGACGGTGCACTACCGCACCGCTCCCCAGCAGGCGAACTGGGTTGAACAAGCGGTGCACGGAGCGGCTGACCGTTCCGGTCTGGCCGTCCACCCCGCCAAGCAGTCGCTGGAGCTACGGCCGCCGGTGGCCGCGGACAAGGGTAGCGCCGTCATCGAGCTGGCCGCCGGTTGTGCCGCCGTGTGCTACATGGGCGACGACGTCGGGGATCTTCCCGCCTTCACGGCGCTGGACGCGTGGTCCACCGACGGCGTGGCTACCTTCAAGGTCGTCGTCCGCTCCAGCGAGCTCGACCGGGACGTGGAGGGGGCCGCCGATCTGATCGTCGACGGCCCGGCGGGCGCCTTCGCCTTCCTGCAATCCCTGGCCAGCGGCGAGTTGCCCAGCACCGACACGTAGCTCGCCCTACCGCGCCGCCGCCAGTTGGTCATTCAGCCAGTCCTGGGGACGGCGCGACAGCACGACCGACCGCAACGACTCCAAGCGCTTGGCCCGCTCGTCGGTGGCCATCGACAGCGCATCGTCCAGCGCGGCGGCGGTGGCGGACACATCGAAGGGCGGGATCCCGATGGCGCCGGCTCCGCCCAACTCCGCCCATGCCCCGGCTTCACAGGAAAGGCACAGCACGGCGCCGCGGTGGTTGACCAGGGTCATCTCCTTGGCCACCATGTTCAAGCCGTCGCGGACCGGGTTGACGAGCACGGCGTCGGCCCGGCACAGGGCGGCGACCGAACGGGAGAACTCGTCATCGGTGCAAAGGTGGACGGGCGTCCAGTCGGTCGTGCCCCACCTGTCGTTGACGCGGTCGGCGGCCTCGACCACGTCGTCCCGGTAGGCCCTGTACTCGGCCACGCCTTCCCGGCTGGGATAGCAGAAGGCCCCGAAGACCACCCGCTCCCGCCATCTCGGGCGCTCCTCGAGCAACAGGTCGTACGCTTCGAACCCGCGCAGGATGTTCTTGGACAGCTCCATACGGTCGACCCGCACCAGGAAGGCCCGGTCGCCCACCAGGTCGTCGAGAGCAGCCAGATGACGGCCGCAGTCCGGACCAGCGGCCACCGACGGGAGGTCGTCGGGGTCGGCCGCGGCGGGGGACACGAACAACGACGGCTCCCGGCCCAGGCCTTCCCGGCTGCAGGCTGCGAACGCCTGGGACCACCGAGGCGCGTGGAAGCCACAGGCGCCGTGGCTGGCGAG
Source organism: Acidimicrobiales bacterium (assembly GCA_038232515.1). Lineage (GTDB taxonomy): Bacteria > Actinomycetota > Acidimicrobiia > Acidimicrobiales > JAUJNH01 > JBBSHS01. The sequence continues at coordinate 4,265 of JBBSHS010000089.1, read as the reverse complement.
CCCTTCCAGAAGGGCCCGGCGGTTGCTGTCGGGCAGGACGGCCAAACCGTCGGGCCAGCAGAACGGTGTGTGGGCGAAGTGCGCGGTCCGCAGGTCCGGTCGCAGCTGGCGCAGGCGGGCGCCGACGAGCGAAAAGTGGAGATCGTGGACGAGGACGGTGGCCCCTTGGTCGGCCTCCTCGGCCACCGCTTCGGCGAAGGAGTCGTTCACACGGATGTAGGCATCCCACGCCTCATGCCAGGCGCCGTCCAGGCTGGGGGAGCGGACCAGGTCGTACAGGCCGTGGTACGCGAACCACAGCGTGCCGTTGGAGATGGTGTTGTAGAAGCCGTCGTAGTCGGTCTGGGGGATCGAGAGGAGCCGCAACCGGAAGCCCTCGGCCTCGACGGCACTCTCGGCGGCAGCCTCGCGGTCGGCGTCGGTGATGGACGCCGCCATCCACACGGCATCTGTCCCCCGCACGGCCGGCCCGAGCGTGGACACCAGTCCGCCGGCACCCCGGGTGGAACTGAGGCGGCCGTCATCTCCACGGTGGAAGCTGACCGGGCCGCGGTTCGATACGACGACGACTGGCGAGCCCTCCATGGCGTCGACCCTACCCACCCAGGCCTCCAGCGGCCCAGGCCCCCCCGCTGCCCGTGGCCGAGCCCGTTCCCTTCCTCGGGGCAAGGCCGAGTCTGGGAGGGCACCATGGAAGGAGATGCCGTCCGTCCTCATCGCTCCCGACAAGTTCCGGGGCACGGCCACCGCCCAGGAGGTGGCCGGGGCCGTGGCCCGTGCCGCCGGTGATGCCGGGTGGATGGTCGATCTGGCTCCGGTGGCGGACGGGGGAGAAGGCCTGCTCGAGGCGCTTGGAGGCACGGTGCGCATGGCTCGGGTGCAGGGGCCGCTGGGCGGCCAGGTCGACGCCGAGTACCGCATCCAGCCGAGCAGTCGCACGGCGGTGGTGGAGATGGCCAGGGCCTCGGGTCTGGCGCTGGCCGGCGGGGCCGGGCACAACGACCCACTGCGGGCCTCGACCACCGGCACCGGCCAACTCATGGCCGCGGCCATCGCCGCCGGGGCTAGGCGCCTCATCGTCGGGGCTGGCGGGTCGGCCACCACCGACGGGGGCCTGGGGGCGGTCACCGCCCTCGGCCGGGGCGCCCGCTTGGGTGGGGTGGCCGTGACCGTGGCGTGCGACGTCACCACCCGGTTCCTGGACGCGGCCCGGGTGTTCAGCGCTCAGAAGGGCGCCACCCCGGCGCAGGTGGAGCTGCTGTCGAGGCGACTGGACCGCCTGGCCCAGGTGTACGAGGCGGACTACGGCGTCAACGTCCGCCTGCTCGTCGGCGGCGGGTCGGCCGGCGGCCTGGCCGGGGGACTGGCGGCCATCGGTGCGTCGCTGACACCCGGGGTCGACGTGGTGGCCGACGCTCTCGACCTTGACGAACGGGTGGGCGCCGCCGACCTCGTCATCACCGGCGAGGGCTTCCTCGACGAGCAGAGCTTCCAGGGCAAGGCCGTGGGCGGCGTGGTCGACCTCGCCGTGGCCGCCGGCGTGCCGGTCGTGGTCGTCGTGGGTGAGGTCGTCGACGGCCTCGGCGCCGTCCCCCCCGGGGTGACGGTGCTGTCGCTGGTGGACCGGGTCGGCATCGAGCGGGCCCTCGCCGACACCGCCGCCGCCATCACCGAAGTGGTCACACCACTGTTCGGCTAGGCGCTTGGCGCCTAGTGCTTCGTCGTGGATTTGCCTTGGTGGGCTCACGCCGCAATCTGTTGATGCTGGGCGCGCCGCGGTGCCGGACGGTGCCATGCCATTTCCTAGGAGCCGACGCGAGTGAGTCAGGTTCCGCGCCGCGCCGACAAGGCCGGTGATGGCCCCTTCGAGTTTGTCGAACTGACGGCGTAGCGGTGTGGGAGGGTCGGGTCCGAGGGTGACGGCCAGCCCACGAACGCAGGACGACTGCGCTCAGGGTGCGGGTGAGGAACATCGCCGCTCGTAGGCCCTGGGATGACCCGCTCGTCGGGCGGGGGAGAAGCCCCGGTAGGTTTAGGCTGACGGCGTAGCGGCGTGAGAGGGCTGCGTCGGGTTCGAGGATGACGGCCAGCCTACGAACGCAGGGTGCCCCCGTAGGGTGCGGATGAAGAACATCGCCGCTAGAACGGCCGAAGGATGACCTGACCGCTCGTCGGGCGGGGGCGAAGCCCCGGTAGCGACTCGGGTAGCGGCAGGAGGGCTGCCAGATGGGTAGATCTCCTTCCGGCGAGCCGCCGTCGGCCGGATGCGGCGCCGCCATGCCCGCCGGCGGGTGGTAAGCGTTTGCCGGACGACCCCGCCGTCGGCCACCATGGGGGCACATCATCCAGAGCGGCTGAGGGACGGGTCCTGTGACGCCGCGGCAACCAGCGCCAGCCCATGGGGTTCCGCGCCAGGTGCCAATGCCCGATCGATGAGGAGGCGCCAGGTGTCGTTCGTGTCAGGTCTGCGGTGTCTGGAATGTTCGCGGCCCTATCCGGCCGAGGCGCTCCAGGCCTGCGACTACTGCTTCGGGCCGCTGGAGGTCGTCTACGACAACGACCGCCTGGCCGCGTCGGTCAGCCCTACGTCCATCGCCGCCGGGCCGCCGTCGATCTGGCGCTACGCCGACCTGCTGCCGGCTGCGCCGCCCGGGAACATCGACCTAGGCGCCGGCTGGACGCCCCTTGTTCGGGCCGATCGCCTGGCCGCCGAGCTCGGCCTGGGAGAGCTGTGGTTGAAGAACGACACGGTCAATCCCACTGGCTCCTTCAAGGACCGGGTGGTATCCGTGGCGCTGGCCAGGGCCCGTGAGCTCGGTTTCAAGGTGGCGGCCTGCCCGTCGACCGGCAACCTGGCCAACTCGGTGGCCGCCCACGCCGCCCGCGCCGGGATGAGGGCGGTCATCTTCATCCCCCACGACCTGGAGCAGGCGAAGGTGGCCATGACGGCCGTCTACGGCGGGGCTCTGATAGCCGTCGAGGGCAACTACGACGACGTCAACCGGTTGTGCTCAGAGCTTGCCGACCAGTACCAGACGTGGGCCTTCGTCAACATCAACCTGCGCGTCTACTACTCCGAAGGCTCCAAGACCCTCGCCTTCGAAACGGCCGAGCAGCTGGGCTGGCAGGCCCCCGACCACGTCGTCGTGCCCGTGGCCAGTGGCAGCCAGCTCACCAAGATCGCCGCCGGCTTCCGCCAGCTGTCCGCCGTCGGCCTCATCGACGACCACCCGGTGAGGGTCTCGGGGGCCCAGGCGCTGGGCTGCTCGCCGGTGGCCACCGCCTTCGCCGAGGGCTGGGACGTGGTCAAGCCGGTGAAACCGGACACCATCGCCAAGTCGCTCGCCATCGGAAATCCCGCCGACGGCATCTACGCCCTGGAGACCGTGCGGTCGTCGGGGGGGGCGATGGCCGCCGTCACCGACACAGAGGTCATCGACGCCATCCGCCTGTTGGCCCGTACCGAGGGCATTTTCGCCGAGACGGCCGGCGGGGTCACCATCGCCACCCTCGTCAAGTTGGCCGGACAGGGTGTCGTCCGGGCCGACGAACGGGTGGTCGCCTACGTGTCCGGCAACGGGTTGAAGACCATCGAGGCCATCTCGCGCGTCGTCGGGCCCACCGCCACCATCAAGCCCACGCTCGAGGCCTTCGCCGCCGGCGTGACCATCGAGGAGTAGACCTTCATCGTGGCTACCACCGTCCGCATTCCCACCCAGCTCCGCCAGCTCACCACCGGGGCCGCCTCCGTCCAGGCCGAGGGTTCGACCGTCGGTGAGGTCCTCAAGGCGCTCGACGCCGCCCACTCCGGCTTCACCGACCGCCTGTTCGACGACGCTGGCAACCTGAGGCGCTTCGTCAACATCTTCCTGGACGACGAGGACGTGCGCTTCCTCGACAACCTGGACACGCCCGTTAGCGAACGCCAGGTCGTCTCGATCGTGCCCGCGGTCGCCGGCGGCTGACGCCGCCGCCGCCGCCGCTCACTCGCATCGCTCGCTGCGCTCGCTTGCTCCGTTCGGGCGGGTAGCTGCGTCCTCGGCGGCCTTCGGCCGCCTGCGGCACGTCTCGGAGCTCGCTGCGCTCGCCCTCATCCTTGTCCGCCTTCGGCCAAGCCGGCGGCGGACGTGGGGGGGGGGGGGGCCCCCCCCCCCCCGGCGGGGGGGGGGGCCCGCCCCCCCCCCCCCCCGCCCCCCCCCCCCCCCGGGGGGGCGGCCCCCCGCCCCCCGCCCCCCCGCCCGGGGGGGGCCGCGGCGCGCGGGGGG
>JBBSHS010000088.1:0-10034 GCA_038232515.1 Acidimicrobiales bacterium | reverse complement strand
CAAGGGTTGCGGGAGATGACGCCATCCACCACGGCTGTCGCCATCATTGCTGAGAGTGTGCGGTATGCCTTGGCGATAGTCACCGGGCCCGGTCGATCCGCCTTGAGGAGATCGGCTCGCCAGTCACGAACCCTTGACGGGTTGATCGACGCGAGCGATACCTCACCCAGGCCGGGCAGGATCAGCCGGCTCAGTAGATACTCGTAGAGCTCGAGGGTCTTGGGAGCGAGGCCGTTCTTGCAGTGGAGCCAGTGTTGGGCGTAGCGAGCCAGCGTGACCTTCCCTGCCTCGGGGTCCACCCATCGGCCGTCGGCGATGTCGGTAGCCACGGCCGCCAACCAGCGGTCCGCCTCTGCCTTCGTGGGGAAAGTCTTGGGGGCCGCGTGGAGTCGGCCGTCATCGGTGCGGATCCTCGCCTGATATCGACCCGATGGCAGCCGCCGGATGGCGCCAGCCGTCCGTCTGCTCGTCTTGCGTGCCACTGCGTGCCCTCCCGTGCCGCCTGGTTGTGGCACGTTTGTGGCACGACAGCCACGCGAGCCACCCGGCCATGGGCAGTCTAGCGCTCTGAGCAGGGCTTTTATGGCGCCCCCGGCAGGACTCGAACCTGCGACCCGCTGCTTAGAAGGCAGCCGCTCTATCCGGCTGAGCTACGGGGGCTTGATGAGTTCTGCTGCTCTGCCGGTCGACAGGCCATCGCCCACTTCCGTCACAAATGCTCCGAGACGCGATCCAACTGTAGTGCCTGGTGCACGTCCCGGGTTCCGCCGTATAGTGCTGGATCGGGGAATCAGGCGCGGATACCGCTGGGCCACGGTGGTGGGCGGTCGGTTGGGTGGAAGCTTGTGCGTAAGGGCGGATGACCGCCACCATGATCGGCCGATGGTCTGGAACGGCAACAGCTACCAGAAGCGCTTCGACGCCCTGGCCGCCCAAGGCGAGGAGGTGCACGGGGAAGCTCGGTTCGTGCTCGGCCTCGACCCCGCCTCCGTGTTGGACGCGGGGTGCGGGACTGGTCGCGTGGCCATCGAGCTCGCCCGCCGTGGGGCGGAGGTGGTCGGCGTCGACAAGGACGCGTCGATGCTGGCCACAGCCCGGGAGAGGGGGCCGGGGGTGACGTGGGTCGCGGCAGACGTGGCCAGCTTGAAGCTGGGACGCACCTTCGACGTCGTGGTCATGGCCGGCAACGTCCCGCTGTTCACGGCTCCGGGAACCGAGGCCGAGCTGGTCGCCGGCTGCGCCCGCCACGTTTCATCCGGCGGCGCACTTGTCGCCGGCTTCCAGCTGGACCGGCCCTACGACCTGGTGGCCTACGACGCCCACTGCGCCGATTCGGGCCTCCTGCTGGTCGAGCGGTGGGCCACCTGGGACCGCCGGCCCTGGCCCGGCGACGGCAGCTACGCGGTGTCGGTCCACCGCCGTACGCCGGCTTCCGGGTTCGACGCAGGTGCCGGCACCGCGCCGTAGGAACGCTCCGCACGGCGGGATTGGGCGGTCGGTGAATCGGGCGGTCGATGGTCGGGGATTGGGCGGCCGAGCGTTGGGGGCCGGGCGGGGCGTGCTCGGGTAGGTTCGGCCATGCCGCCCCCCGGTACCGAGGCGATTGCTGTCGTCCGCCAGCTTGATGGGACCACCCGTCCGCCAGTGGCAGGGGACCAGGCCCGGGCCATCAGCGTCGGCGAACCGATGATGGCCATGCTGGGCTGCGCCGTGCTGGCCTGAGCGGTCCAGGGTGATGTGCGGAAGGCTGGGGCGCTGGCTGTGCCAGACTCTCCGACCGCACGGTGGCTATAGCTCAGCTTGGTTAGAGCGCCTGGTTGTGGTCCAGGAGGTCGGGGGTTCGAGTCCCCTTAGCCACCCCACCGTAGCTTTCCGGTCTTCAAGCGCCTCTAGCTCAATGGCAGAGCAACGGACTCTTAATCCGCAGGTTCTGGGTTCGAATCCCAGGGGGCGCACCCAGATCGACGCAGGTCAGAGCCTATTTCTATCGCTGGGGCGGTGGTTCGCCCCGGACCATCCCGCCAAAATCCCACCGATAGCGATAGTCGCTCCGTCATGCGTGGCAGCTTGCGCCAACTGCAACCGGGACGGTGGGCGCTCCGCGTGCCCCTCCCGCCCGACCCGGTCACCCGTGCCGGTCGGCAGCGCAGCATCGCCTTCCGGGGCACCAAGCGCGAGGCGGTGGGCCAACGACTCGAAGCCGTATCGGCCCGACAAGGCGACGGTGACGTTCTGCGCCCTGCGAGACGAGGTCGGTCTCGGGCACGGCCGCCTGCACGATCTACGCCACTTCGTAGCGACGCAGATGATCGGCGCCGGCCACGACATCCGCACAGTCGCCAGCCGCCTTGGCCACGCGCAGCCGTCCACGAAGCTGAACATCTACTCCGCGTTCTTGAGGGACCGCGACCGTGCGGCAGCCGACGACTCGGCCCCCTTCTCGACGGGTAAAACCGCTGGGCTTCTGGACGGCTAAAACCGCGGGGTGTTGCACCCGGTGTCTGGACCGATGACGGCCAGTGGGCGTGGACGTCCAGCTGCCGGCGTGGCGAGGACCCTCATGGCTCCGGGGCGTCGAAGAGGCTGAGCTGACCGGAGGGGTTCGCCTTCGGAGTGGGCTGACGAACGGCTGGACGCGAAGCATCTGGGCTCGGCGTCCGCCGATTGCCCCGACCGATGGCGCAGGCTCGGTATCGACACTTCGGCCGCGTCGGCCCTTTGGCGCTGTCGCCAACCATCCAGCCCGGACGGCCACGCGGGCCTGAACCCACCGATTGCGGACAGGCGCTCGAGGGCCGCCACCGGGACTCGCATCGACCGACCGATCGTGACGAGGGGCAGTCCCTTTATGCCACCCGACTCCAGCCACGTGTGGGCCAGGTCGCAGGCGGTGGCGCGGCCGATCCGCAGCACACGGGCTGCTTCAGGAACCGTGAGCTGGCTTGGCAACTCCGTGGTCCCCACGGCTTGTCACCGGCCCACAGTCGCCCGCTATCGCACGCGAACAAGTAGACAGCTGATGTGGCCGAGTACAAGCAGAGCCATCGGCGGGCGACGCGTTGCCGGCGTCTGCTTCGCATCGTGCACGAGGACGTCGACGAGCTGATCGGACGTATCCTTGGATCGGAACACCGCGTGCTCAGAAACCGTCACAGGAAGGAGCGCAGTCGTGAACCCGCCAATCGATCTTCGCTCAGACCTGAACGCCGAGGACGACGACGGCCACAACTGGGCTCTGCTCCGCAGCGCTGCCGATCCACAGCGGTCCGACCCGGCGCTGTGCTTGTCGCCGGAACCGAGCGCTTCTGGTCCGTCATCCGCGTCACAGCTGTCGACGACGACGGCCAAGTGCACTTCGTGAAGCTGGCGGCAGACGATCCAGCCGCCAAGCGTTTACTCGCGGCTGCCTCGTAGATGGCCGCCTCGCGGGGCACTTGAGCTGCCAGGTGAGCACCCGGAAGAGCCTCGACGCATCACCGGCGTCGATCCAGGCACAGGGCCAACGCCGCCACGGTGGCCGGGCTGACCCCGGGGGCGGCCGATGTGGCGGTCGTCGTCCAGGCGGTTACCGGCGGCGATGAGCTGGTTCAGCTCAGCCAGGTCGGCGCCCGGGGTGACCGGCGGCACGCGGCTGATTCAGGAACGAGAGCAGATTGGCAACTCCGTGCTTCCCGCGGCCTGCCCACCGTGGCCAAGCTTTCCCAGATTGGCGCGGACGCCCTGAACAAGTACTTCGGTGTCAGCCCGTTCGCCAAGGGCATTCCCCTCGGTGTCGTACACATCACGGCCACCGGCACGCCTGGTCCCAAGGGCTCCCCGTCGGCTGAGTTTCTCGCTCTGAAGGGCACCAGCACCAATGTCGACCTCGACGCCGCCACGCTCAAGGTCCTCACCGACAACAAGGTTGGTGTCGCCCCCGTTGCGCCCGCCACCGTGACAGGCGGCACGGCGAGCTTCCCCATCATCGAGGGCTATGTGGCTGTGTTCCCCACTACCGATCCCAGCTACATCCGTGGAACGTTCATCCACAGCGGTGGGCTCAAGTTCACCGCCGGCGGGAAGTCGCTCGAGGTGACGGACTTCATCGTCAACCCTGGTGACTCCACCCTCACCGCCACTGTGGCCGGTGGTAGTGCCGCCCCGATTATCGACCTGGACGGCAGTGCCGTGAAGGTCACCCAGGACCCGTCGGGCAGTACCAAGCTCGACGGCACCGTGGCCAAGCTGTCCCAGGTCGGGGCCGAGGCCCTGAACAAGTACTTCGGTGTAACGCTTTTCTCGAAGGGAATCGTCCTCGGCGTGGTCCACGTGACCGCCACCGGGACCGCCGCCCCGAAGGGCTAGGCACCCGGCTCCACCTCACACAGAGAGTCCAGCACACGGGCGCTTGCCGGAGACGGCGACCGCCCGTGCTGTCGTTCGGCCCGCCCGCCGCCCGCCGCCCGCTTTCCGTCGTTACCCGTGTCCGGCCGTCCCCGGGTAACCGACTCGTGGCTACGCCGGCGTTGGGCCGCTTGCCTGATGGACGGTATGCCCCGGTCTGTACCGAAGACTTGCTGGCATTCGGGCTGGCTGAGCCGGCGGCTGGTTGGGTAGGTCTACGGGATGCCCAGATTCGAGTCGACGAGCGCGTCCCAGGCCGACGTCCCCGCACCCCGCAGTCGGATCTGGGCGGTCGTGGCGTCGCCCGACCGTCTGGCTCAGCTGACGCCGCTGATCCAGCGCATCACTGCTGCCGGTGACCTGTGGTGCTGGCAGCTCAAGAGCGTCTCGGCCATGGGTATGCAGGTTGCGCCGTCGTTCACCGAGCACATGGCCTTTGAGGACGAGCGGCGGATCACCTTCGAACACCGCCCGCCGGCGGGCAGGTCCGAACGGGCGGGGGCCAAAGGCGTCTACACCTTGGCCGACATGCCGGACGGGGGAACCCATCTGTCGGTCGAGATCACGGTGCACGTCGAGCTGCCCCTTCCGGCCATTTCCCGTCGGGCGGTCGAACGGGCCATGGGCTCGATGATGGCTCGCACAGGGGAGAAGTTCGCCGAGAACCTCTTTGCCTACGTGGGGATCGCCGGCGGGCCGGCGGCGGCGAGGACGGCGGCGACGAAGGGGGCGGGGGCCGAGTGATGGGCCCTGATCATTTCGACGCCTATGCAGTCACCACCCGCCACGGCCCCCACGTCACCCTCCAGGCTGGTGTCGTGCACTTCGGACGTCACTGGACGACCACGAGGCGGAGCGCGGTCAAGGCGGCTTCGATCGACCGCGTCGGCTGGGCGGCGGCCACCACGGGCGAGGGTCGTCAATGGCGCGTGGTCAGCGGCCGGGCGTTGGTCCTCGATGCCGCCCACCCGTCGACGTTCGTCGCTGACCCGCTCAGCAGCGCGTTGGCCGGGAGCGCCGTCGTCCGGCTCGGGCTCGGACGCCTGGACCAGATGCTGGGCTATGCCGAGGCAGGAACGGCGGTACCTCTGTCCTATCTGCCCATCGGTCGGGTGCTGCTGGTGACCCGCATCTCCGACGAGCTGGTCCTGGACGGTGACCAGGTGGTGCGTGCCACTGGTTGGTCGGGGCGCCATGCGGTCGACATCACCGCCGTCCGCGGCCGGGTAAGGCCGTGGCTGGCGGACCGGGCCCTGGCCGGTGTGCCCGATGAGATCGCCGTACTGGCCGGGCAGGCCGGCAAGGCGTGGCTCGGTGTGCAGACCAGTTCCGGTGCGGTGGCCCTGCCGGCCGACTGGGAGCCGGTGGCCGGTCGACTGCGCGTCGCCCGTGGCGCGCTGACGGCGGTCGGAGCCCAGATCCCAGGGCCGATATGCGTGACCTTCGACAACAGCGCTCGCCGACGGCCCGATGAGAAGGTCGGCGTCATGCTCCGGGGCGAAGGCACCGTTGTCGACCTCGACGACACGGCGGCGTCGGTCGCTGTCGACGTTGAACGCGTCACACACTGGCGCGGGTTCGTCAGTTCGACGGTGCCTGAGGCGGCCTGACACAGGTCCTCGGGTCCCACTGGCGGCGGCCGGTTCGGCTGGACCGGGCGGGGCCCGTGAGGCGCCTGCTTCATCGACGGCGCCGGAGCTCGGTCAGACGGTGGGCACGGCGGGCCTGACGGCGGGACATCGCAGCGAAGACGACGAGATGGACCGGCCACAGGGCACGCCAGTAGGCGAGCCCGAGCAGGCCCTTGGGGCGGAGGGCGCCCACCTGCTCGACCCGTGAGCCTGGCGGCCCGGTCACCCGGTAGCCGAGCCACGCCTCCCCACAGAACCATTCGGTCGTGCCCAGCACCAGGGTGTCGTCGGTCTTGCGCTCGACCCGCCACCAGTCCACTTCGGCGCCCGGCTCCACGACCGGCGGTCTCCGGATGCGAAGCCGCTCTCCGAAGGGCCGGCCCATGAGGATCCGCAACCGCCATGCCCATGGCAGGCCGTACCACCGCAGGTCGCCGCCGCACAGGGCCAGGTCCTCTCTCGCACCGACCGTGTCCTCGTCCCGGAGCTTGGTATGAGAGCGCATCGAGTACACGCCATCGCGTAGGCCCGAGCCGAATGTCATCAGCACCGGCGGCACTCGAGCCGCCTGGTCGTCCAGGGCGCTCCGGATCGCCGCGGCCACGCCGAGCGGTGCCATGTCGAAGGCGGCGGCGGTCGGGGCCGCGTCCCTGATGACCACCTCGGTGGTGAGGCTCTCGATAAGCGAGTGGCTGACCCGTGAGTCCACGGGTGTGACGAGATCCACCCATCGGGCTGACAACCGGGGCGTGAGCACAGGCACGTCGAGGATCGGACGCGCTCGCAGACCGCGCGCATCGGCATAGCTGGCGATCATGTCTCGGTACGTGCTGGCCTCGGGCCCTCCGATCTCGTAGATGCCGGGCGGCACATGGGCGGCTTGTTCGAGATAGCCGAGGACATCGCGTTCGGCGATCGGCTGTATCCGGGTCCTGATCCACCGCGGACAGACCATGACCGGCAGGCGTTCGGTCAGATATCGCAGCATCTCGAACGAGATGCTGCCGGCTCCGATCACGACGGCTGCCCGCAACTCGACGACCTCCACACCCGTCGACCCGAGGGCGTGGCCCACCTCCTGGCGGCTACCCAAGTGCTCTGACAGCTCTGCGTGGCCGAGGCCACCGAGGTACACGATGCGCCGCACCCCAGCCCGGGCCGCGGCGGTGGAGAACGACGTGGCCAGAGCCCGGTCCCGATCGGCGAAGCCATCGCCTTCGGCCAGGCTGTGCACCAGGTAGTAGGCGGTATCGACTCCCGACAGTGCACCCGTCACGGCGGCGGTGTCGGCCACGTCGACCGGACGGCGAACTGCGATCGACGGGAGGAGATCGATCCGTCGCCCGAGGGCCACGATGGTCCGGCCGCTGCCGACCATCTGCTCCACCAGCCGTCCACCCACGTACCCGCTGGCGCCGGCCACGGCATAGGTATCCATCACACCCATCGCACCCAATCATGAACCGGTCCTGGGCGCCAGCGTGGTCGCGATGATCTTTCTGCCTGTCGACGGCGATCCGGCGGCCACCCATGTGGTCTCGACCGGGGTCGTGGGCCTGCGTAGGCTGGCGCCGGCTCCGACCGCCGGCCTGTGGAGTCGTGCGGGCCTACCGGAGGCTGTTTCCACGGGGACGGCGGCGCCGGGTCACGATGGTCCACCCGCGAGGAGCGAGGTCTGAGAAACGGTGTGCGACATGTGCTGTGTGGGCAGGGCGACCACCCGAACGGCTACCGACCGATCCGGCCCATGACCGATCGACCGAGCGGGTCTGCCGCCCGGGCCTGGGCTGAGGCTCTGAGAACGTGGGCCATTCCCGAGGAGATCGTGGACGCCGCCCCGGAGGGCCCATGGCGGTTCCCGCCGGCCTTGTTCGCCTGGACACCGGAGCGGGCGGCAGCCGAGGGCAGCCTCATGACACCGTCCCGCCGCCGCGCCCTGGAGGCACTTCCCGACGGTGGGTCGGTGCTCGACATCGGCGCCGGCGGCGGTCGGGCCAGCCTTCCCCTGGCCCCACCGGCGGCTTTGATCGTCGGCGTGGACTCGAGCGCCGAACTGCTCGACGCCTTCACTGAGGCAGCCGGACGCCAAGGCGTCGCCTATGAGACGGTGGAAGGCCGTTGGCCCGATGTCGCCGCCCAGGTCGACCCCCATGACGTCGTCGTCTGCCATCACGTCGTCTACAACGTCCCCGACCTTGTCGCCTTCGCCCGTGCCCTCACCACCCCCGCCCGGCGGCGGGTCGTGCTGGAGATGACGCGGGAGCACCCGATGAGGAGCCTGAACGAAGCGTGGCGGGTGCTCCACGGCCTGGACCGCCCGACCAGCCCCGATGCCGGCGACGCCGTCACGGTCCTCGACGAGATGGGGTTGGTGACCCATCTGGAGGCCTGGGAGCGACCATCCACGCCCGCCGGCCCCGACCGGTCCGACGTGGTGGCCTTCGCCCGCCGCCGACTGTGCGTGGGCCCAGAGCGTGACGCCGAGATCGACCGTCTGCTCAGTCCAGACTTCGAATCGCCCCTCCGTCAGGTTGTCACCCTCTGGTGGGACGGAGCGGCCTGAGCTCAATGCCTGGGGGAGAGATCATTATCCGGCGGCGGCACCTTCATTCAGGAGACACCTGCCCGTCGAATGGTCCCGGCGCCCCGAACCCGCCTATGAGACGGTCCGACGAGCGAGGGGATTTGGGGTTCTCCTGACGAGGATGTGGGTCACGCCGCCGCCTTTCCGGCCGAGCGTTCGTGGGGCAGCTTGAGTTCGATGGGCCCGGCAGCAAGCATCACCAAGGCCAGGGCGGCGTCCGCGGAGTGGAACCCGTACGCCTACGGATCAGCAGATGGACCTTGGTGTTGAGTCCCTCGACGCGACCATTGGAGATGCCGTGCTCGACGGCGTTGAGGATGAGGTCGCGGCGCTCTCGCATGGTCTTGGCGCACTTGACGAACGGCGCCAGGCGACTGCCCAGGCTCGGGTGCACCAGCGGTCGAGCAGGCCGGCTGTCTCTTCGCGGGTGAGGTCGCCGGACAGGATGGCCCGGAACTGCTCCTTCATCTCATACGCCCGCCAGATGCCGCCCCGGCCTTGGCGGATGCGGCCGAGCTGGGCGACCTGGGCCTCGGTGAGGTCCTCGGGGTTCTTGAGCAGCGCCCACCGGGAACCCTTGAAGTGACCCACGGATCGTCGGGCAGCCGGCGAAGCTCGTTCCACAGCTCCCGGCGTACCTCGTCGAGGGCCTCGCCCACCAGCTTGACCAGATGGAAGGGATCAGCGCAGACGATGGCCTGGGGAGCATGGCCTTCGGCTCGCACGCTCTTGAGGAAGGCCGGCCCCAGATCCAGCGACACCGCGGTGACCTGGGCCGACGCTCGGGGCCGAGCTCGTCGAAGAACGCATCGAGGGTCGCGGCGTCCATGCCTTTCGCCCCCCAGATGACTTTGCCCCGGTCGTGGTCGACGACCAGGGTCAGGTACTTGTGGTGCTTGTGCCACGAGATCTCGTCCACGCCGATGCGGAACAGGCCGTTGAGCCGGTCGGGGTCCAGCTCGGTCGCCACCACCCGTTCGCAGGCCCGTCCCACCGTGCGCCACGACACCCGGCACAGGCGGCCTACCGATGACTTGCCCATGCGCGTCGTCAGCCAGGCGCAGCAGTCCAGTCGCCGGCGAACCGGAGGGCGCACGGTCTGTCAATAGGCCTCGAGATGGGGCCCGGTTCCGTGAGTGCTGACCCGCCGGCTGCTGCAGGAGCTGAGCCTGTCACAGAGGGCCCCGCTCCCCTCTCATTAGGTTCCGAGGCGATCGGCAATCGAGCGGCCGCGGTGGGACCGTCGCCCCTGTCTGAAGTCATCGCCGAACGCCGACGTGTCAATGCAGCGAACTCCCTACGTGTCATACTAGGGAGTGCCGGGATCGTCCTGGCAGATAAATGAGGACGAGAGGAGGTTTCAGACATGTCGACGAGCACGCAGACAGCGGGACCGGCCAGGTTGGCCGTCGAGGCGCCCAGGGATCGGCGTTCGT
>JBBSHS010000087.1:0-10094 GCA_038232515.1 Acidimicrobiales bacterium | reverse complement strand
GTCCGGCAGATACCACAGACGAGGAGCGGCAATCGTGACCTGGTGGGTGGCCGCCAGCTCGCAGGCCAGCTGCGCCGCACTGTTGCCGCCGCCCACGACCAGGACCTCGCCGGACGGGATGTCGGCCGGCCGCCGGTACTGCGACGAGTGCAGCTGCCGCACCTCAGGGTCGAGCCCGGCGGCCGCGGCGGGGAGGGCCGGCCCGTGAAACGGGCCGGTGGCGACCACGACGTGGCCCGCCCTGATCGTGCCACCTGCAGTGTGGGCCAGGAAGCCTCCACCCTCGGCTGGCTCGACCGCCTCGATGGCGGTGTCCATCTCCACCGGAAGGTCGTGACGGCGGGCGTAGCCGGCCAGGTACGCCTGCATCTCGTCCTTCGTCGGAAACTGGCTGGGCCCGGCCGGGAACGCCAGCCCGGGCAGGGCGCTGAACCGCCGGGGCGTGAACAGCATCAGGCTGTCCCAACGGTCACACCAGCTCTGTCCGGGCCGCGGCCCGGCGTCGACGATCAGGAACGAAGCCGAAGTCCGTCGCGCCAGCCAGAAGCCGGTGCCCAGGCCGGCCTGGCCCGCACCGATGACCAACACGTCCACGCAGCGGTCCCCCCCTTCCACCCGTCGCCTCGGACCTCCCGCCCCCAACCCGGTCACCGGTGATCAACGCCCGCGGAACCGCCGCTCCGAAGACGTTCGGCACCAACACCAACATCCCAAGCCCGGCCACGGCAAGACCCGCCGCGACCTTCCAGTTGAAGCACATCTTTCATCACGACCACCTCGTCCCTGTCCGACCCTGACGGTCGGCACGTGTCCGCATTTGGCATCGACCACACACAGGCGTCACCCGCCGATCAGTGCATACCGTCATGCGCCCCATCCCCGGGTCGCCGCTCACCATCAGCTCGTGCATGCGCTGCATGCCCGCACCGCGCGCTCCAGGTGCAGCCGCTCCCGGCGAGCGGTCAGCAGCAGCCGAGGCACCGACGGTCGGCGTAACCGAACGTGCCCAACGCCGCCACACCAACCCCGACCGCCGCCAGCACTGCTCTCGTCACTGTCTTCATCAAAGTGGCTCCTCTCTCGTTGGCCTCAGGGCTCCCAGCCTATACCCACCCCCGGTGGGGTGGGAAACCCCGTCGCCGCCGAGCGTCCAGACCGGCTCGGGACGAGCCCAGCGCTCTCGGCCTCGGCCACGACGGGACCGCCGTATTGGGCAGCTGAGCCCGAGGGGTGCCGCGGCCAAAGGGGCCGGCTGCTCTCAGCTCAACTCAGCTGAGCTGAGTCTTGAGCGGTCCCTAATAGTACGGCCAAGATAGGCCCGAGACCCGCAGGGGCCCGACCACCCCCACGGGCTCGGCCTGGTGCTGGCCCGAACGCTGATCGAGTCTGAAGGCGGCCAGCTGCTGCCCGAAGGCACCGACCCCACCCGCTTTGAGATCCGCCCCCGGCTGGCCGACCAGCCCGAGCCTGGAACGGGGCCGTCCGGGAGGGCGAACTGCTGTCGCAGCTGGCCTGGGTGGCAGCCCGCGGTCAGTTCATGAGCACTGCGACCACGAAGACGGGGTAAAGGGTGAGGCAGAGGCTGCCGGCGAGGCGTCCGAGTCGCCGTCTGGGCCAGGCGAGCACGAGGACCACACCGAGAGCGCCCAGCATGAACACCCACGGCAGGTGGAGTGAGGCGGCGTCGCTGATCTGTAACGGCCGGGCCAGCGCGCCGGCCCCGAGGGTCATCGTGACGTTGTAGGTGAAGGACCCGACGACGCCGGCCACCACGGCTGTGCTGACGCCTCGGCGGGCTGAGGACCAGGCCAGGACGACGAGTTCGAACGCGGTCGCGAACCCGACGACGACGAGCCCGAGGCGTGTCTGGGTCGACTCGACGCTGCTGATCCGCCGGACGCCTTCGACGACGGCGGTAGCGCCCAGGGCCATGGCGGCGACGCCAGCGAACACCAGGATCAGGTCCCGGCTGACCCGCTTGTCGGTCGGTCCGGTCTCGTGGGGGGCCGTTTCGAGTTCGGCGGTCTCGCCGAGCGTGGGCGGCCGCCGTTCGATGACCCAGATGGTGGCCACGAACGCGATGTAGGCAGCCACGAGCACGCCCCCCTCGGGGCGGGAAACCTGGCCGTCCCAGGCGGCCGCTGCGGCCAGGGCGCCGGCGAGGAGGCCGGCCAGGCCGTAGCGGCGGACGCCGCGGTCGAAGGGCAGGGGTGTGAGGACCGCCCCGAGCCCGAGAGCGACCAGGCAGATGGTCACGTTGGCCCCGATGACGTCACCGAAAGCGATGGCCGGGGCGTGGCGGAGGGACGCGGCCACGGCGGTGGCGAGCTCCTCGGGTTCGGCACCGGCCAGGAGCACGGCGAGAGCGAAGACGCTGACCCCAAGTCGGGAAGACGCGGCCGCGAGGTGCGCGGCGAAGGTCTCGGCGCCCCACACGATGGCTGCCACTCCGGCGGCCGACACCAAGAGCCAGACGATCAGCATCTTGGGGGTCTACTTGTCGACGAGGAGCAGGTCGAGGGCTCGGGTGCGGTCCTCGGCGGTCGGGCGGGTGTAGCCGCGAGTGGTTTCCAGGCGGGCGTGGCCGAGAAGCTCGCCAGCTGGGCGGCAAGAGCCTCGAACAGATCGAGGGCGTCATCGTTGGCCACCGTCTCCAGATGCTTGGCCACCGCCAGCAACGTGGCCGCCCGGCGTGCGGGCGAGAGCCGCCCGATCGCCTGCGCCTTGGCTGCCATACCGTAGCGGGCCAGCTCACGAACCCGCCCCACCGGCAGATCAGACACGTCGACGGCCGAGACACCCAGCGCCCTCACGTCAGCGAGGCGTTCCAGGGCGTAGAGGATCCCTGTCGAGCTGATCCGGGTCGGTGCCTGCCGGAGACGCTCCAGCCTCGATGACCGGGAGTCCTCGTCGACCACCAGCAGCTCCTCGAGGCCCTTCGCCTGCGCCGGGCTCATCCGGCCGCCCATGCCGTCAAGGAGCCGGACGACGGTCGCCTCCCGGGCCGAAGTCACCAACCGGGCCAGCACGCTGGCCCCCGGAAGCAGCACCTGGCGCTCCACCAGCCACGCCGTCGACCGGTCGAACGTCGCCCCCGGACGTTCAGGCGTCGCCCACAAGCGCGCCTCCAGCCACGCCCGCGGCTCAACCTCGGCCTCCGAGAAGTCGCGGTAGCCGACGGCATCCCGGATCTCACGGGCATGCTCGTGCCTGGTAGGCAACCGCGACCCGTAGCCCTTCACCCTCGACGGGTCAGCGATCCCCAACTGCGCCGCCACGAACTTGACCACCACCCACGGCACCTCGAGCGGATCGGCCAGGAACGTGCCCAAGAAGCGGACCGTCGTCATCTGCACGCTGAAGCCCAGACGGTTCTGGTCACCCCGACGCCGGCCAACAAGAGCCCGGTCGGCGTCGTCGAGCAAGAAGTACCGCTCCAGCTGCTCCCGGGTCGGCACGCCCGAGAACCGGCCGAAGGCGGCCGCCTGCCCATCGGAGAGGAACTCGACCCCCACGCCCGCCACCCAACCACAGCCCAAGCCGGCCGTGCTGCGGCTAACCGTTCAATCCTGCGCCGTTGCTACTCAGACCCCTACCCCTAGAAGGGACCCGGCTAAGCGTTAGCCCCCGAAAATGCCGGGAAGCAACGTGGAGTGGCCGGCTAGGAACAGGGTTCCGATGACAAGGCTGAACGTCGCAGTCAAGATCGAGATCGTCACGTAAAGCTTGAAGTGCCGAGCCGCCCCCAGGAAGCCGAACGTCCCGGCCACCGCGATGAGGGTGTTCGAGCTCAGGAGACCGATCAGGAAGCAGACGAGCAGCAACAGGCCCGTGCCCTTGCCGCCTGCGCCTGCCGCAGCCAGGAAGACCAGGACCTGGGTGGGCGTCTCGGCACCGATACCGTGGATCATCCCGATCCCGAACGCCGTTGCCTTTCCGTAGTTCATGAAGGGGTCGTCGGGCATGGGCACCAGGTGGCGGTGGCGATGGCTGTGGCGCCCCGTGCTCAAGGACCTGCCACCCGGCTCGGCGCCGACAGCCACGGCATCGTGATCGTGCACCTCGCTCGGCGCATGTGATTGGTCATGAACGATTTCGACCGGCTCGGCGGTTGCGGACCGCGATCGAGCCCACCGGATGCCTCGTCTGACGCCGGAGAAGATGAGCATCCAGCGGCTGCGCATCCGGAACTCCCGTCCATTCGTGATCAGTGCGTGGAACACGTAAAGACCGAGGACGATGAGGGTGCCGCCCACGAAGCGCTCCATGATCGTGTCCACCCCGCTGGGCAGCTGCTCGGCCAGCACGATGGCAGCGAAGCCCAAGCCGAATACGACCAGCGCGTGGCCGAGGGCGTAGAGGGTGGCGAAGAACATCGAGCGACGGCTCTCGTCCTGGGAGCTGGTGATGTCGGTCAGCGCCGCTATGTGATCCCAGTCGATGCCGTGGCGGAAGCCGAACCCGAACGTCGTGAGCATCAGTCCGACGCCAAAGGCTTTATTGGCCCCTGCCTCGGCAATGAGATTCAGCAATGCAGCCTCCGCTGCCTGAGTGATCGCATCACCGTAGGTGACTCCGGGCCTCAAGTTGGAGGAGAACCAGACTGTACGCCACGCCGATAATCCTCGTTATGTCAACCCGGGGGATACTTGCTCCCGCTCAGCCGTACGGAAAGTCCATCTTGAGCCTGGCGAGTGGTAACCACCTCAGATTTCGACGTGATCCACATCGGTGGCGTCGGGGAACAGGATGTCAGCCTCGCCTTCGGACCCGGGAGCGACGTCGAGCGGCCCGGCGTCACCGATGATGTTGGGGTCGTCGGTCCCCACCCCGGTGTGGCGGAGAGAGTCGGGCAAGCCGACGTTCGGTCCCTCGTCGGGGGCGCCCGGATCGGCGTTCACTCCACTGTCGACAGACCCAGCCTGGCCCGTCTCGTCATCGGACATCGTTTCATCGGACATGGCGCCATTGTTCCCGATTGGCGCCGGGTCCACGTTTGGTACGGCTCACACAGGCGTCGGGCGGCCTAAACCCCCGGATCACCCGCGTGACTCCCCCGGCTGGCGGCCGGCGGGCTGGGACGGGCGGCGCAGGGGGGCCAACGGTGGCGTGGGCCTCACGATGTGCTGGCCGACCTTGGCGGCAAACTCCTCGCCGTGATGGAACACGGTGAGCGGCTCGCCGGCCTGGAGCGAATAGGTGGCCGAATCGGCGTTGACTTCCACCCGGAGTCGTCTGCCCCGAACCGTGAGCAGAAATGCGATGCGGCTCAACTGCTCGGGGAGTCGCGGGGCGAAGCACAGCCGTCCACCGTGGTGGCGCAGCCCTCCGAAGCCGCCGACGAGCGCCATCCACGCCCCCGCCAGAGATGCCAGATGGAGCCCGTCACCGGTGTTGTGCTCCACGTCGTCGAGGTCCATCAGCGCGGCTTCTCTCAGGTAGTCGTAGGCCAGCCCGAGGTGCCCGACCTCGGCGGCGACGACGGCCTGGGTGCAGGCAGACAGCGAGGAGTCGCGCACGGTCAGGTGCTCGTAGTACTCGAAGTCCCGCGCCTTCTCGGCGGCCGTGAAGGCGTCACCCCGCAGGTGGAGCGCCAGTACCAGGTCGGCCTGTTTCACCACCTGCTTGCGGTACAGATCGAAGTACGGGTAGTGGAGCAGGAGCGGATACGACTCGGGCGCTGTCCCGGCGAAGTCCCACACCTGGTGCTCGGTGAAGCCCTCGGCCTGGGGATGGACGCCCAGAGCGTCGTCATAGGGGATGACCATCGCCCCTGCCGCGTCCCGCCACAAGGCCATCTCCTCCTCGTCGACGCCAAGCTCCCGGGCCCGGTCGGGGTGCCGGGCCGCAGCTTCGGCTGCGGCCCGGAGGTTCTGCTGGGCCATGAGGTTCGTGTAGACGTTGTTGTCGGCCAAGGCGCTGTACTCGTCGGGGCCGGTGACCCCGTCGATGCGGAACCGCCCCTGGTGATCGTGGTGCCCGAGCGATCGCCACAGGCGCGCCGTCGCCGTCAGCAGGTCGAGGCCGGTGTCACGCTCGAATACCTCGTCACCCGTAGCTTCGACGTACCTGACCGCAGCCACGGCGATGTCGGCGTTGACGTGAAAGGCAGCGGTGCCGGCAGGCCAGTACGCGGAACATTCCTCGCCGGCGATGGTACGCCACGGGAACGCGGCCCCGTCCAGGCCGAGCTGGCCGGCCCGCTCCATGGCCAGGGGGAGCGTGTCGCGCCGCCACGCCAGCGCGTCCACCACTGCCGACGGCATGGTGTAGGTCAGCACCGGGAGGACGAAGGTTTCGGTGTCCCAGAACGAATGACCGTCGTAACCGGGCCCGGTGAGCCCCTTGGCCGGGATCGCCCTCCGCTCGGCGCGTGCCCCGGCCTGCAACACATGGAACAGAGCGAACCGCACCGCCTGCTGGATGCTGGGGTCGCCGCCGACCTCAACGTCGGCGCCTTCCCAGAATCTGTCCAGGTACTGGCGTTGGTCGGCCAGCAGTCCGTCCCAACCGGACTGGCGGGCCGCCAGCAGGGCCGCCGCCACCTGATCGTGCAGCGCCGGGGTGGAGCGCAGCATCGACCACCCGTAGGCCACGAACTTGACCACCCGGAGCCGCTGCCCCGGTTGGAGAACCGTCGTGAAGGACACCCGGCCAAGGTCGGGCCCGCTCTCCGCCTCTATCTCCAGGCCGTCGGGGCCGTCGACGAGGTGGTCCATTCCGACAGCCACGCCAATGCCGCTCCGCTTGGTGCTGTGGACGAGTATGACCTTGGAGCCGCTCCAGCCATGATCCTGCGCCTGCAACGGTGCCTCGATGGCGGCGGCCACCCGTGGGTCGCCCGTGCGCACCGGCAACGCCTCATTGGCCACCAGTTCGGACTGGACCACGATGCGGATGGCGGCGTCGACCGCCTCCACCTCATAGGAGATGGCGGCCACGGCCCGCTGCGTGAGCGACACGAGCCGAACCGACGAGACGCGCACCGCCCTCCCCGACGGGGATACCCATTCGGCCTGTCGGTTCAGGGTCCCGGCCTGCAGGTCGAGGAGGCGTTCGTGGGCCCGGAGCTGGCCGTAGCGGACGTCGAAGGGCTCGTCGTCGACCAGCAGCCTCAAGAGCTTGCCGTTGGTGACGTTGATCACCGTCTGACCGGACTCCGGGTAGCCATAGCCGGCCTCGGCGTAGGGCAGCGGCCGCAACTCATAGACGCCGTTGAGGTAAGAGCCGGGCAGCCCGTGGGGTTCACCCTCGTCGAGGTTCCCGCGCAGACCGACGTGGCCGTTCGACAGCGCGAACACGGACTCGCTCTGGCTGAGGACATCGAGATCGAGTTCCGTCTCGCGCACGCACCACGGCTCGACTGTGTACGCCGGCTGGCTGATCACGTAGCCGCCGCCAGCCTTACGCCCGCGGTCACCACGATGGCCACGACGGCTGCACGCCGTCCCCAGAAACAGGCATGACAATCACCCTACCGGGGCTTCGCCCCCGCCCGACGAGGGTCATCCTAAGGGCCTACGAGCGGCGATGTTCTTCACCCGCACGCCAAGCGCAGTCGCCCTGCGTTCGTGGGCTGGCTGTCACCCTCGAACCCGACCCGGCCCTACCACACCGCTACGTCGTCAGTTCGACAAACTCGAAGCGGCCTCATTTGCCTTGTCGACGCCGCATGGAACCTGACTCAATCGTGTCGGCTCCTGGGCGCCAAGCGCCTAAAGTCGGCCATCCAGCGAGGTTGAGAGCAGCCCTCTCCCCGCCCCTTTGCGGTCAGCGGTAGCACAGGATGGCCTCGGTAGCCCGGCTCACGTAGCCGCCACCGAACTTGAGGGCGTGCACGACCAGTGGCGCGATCTGGTGCAGGACGACCCGCTCACACCACCCGTCGCCGAGGGGGGAGACCTCGTCGTAGGCCGCGAAGCAGGCGGGGCCGAACCCGCCGAACAGGCGCATCATGGCCAGGTCGAACTCACGGTGGCCGCCGTGGGCGGCCGGGTCCACCAACCAGCTGCGCCCGTGGTCGTCGATCAGCCGGTTCCCGGCCCACAGGTCGCCGTGCAGGCGCGCCGGTGGCTCGGGTGGACCGCCGAGGCGGTCGAGCCGTCCAGCCAGATCCTCCAGGGCGGCGATCGTCGAGGGCGACAGGACGTGGGCGGCGGACGTCAGCCGGGCCAGCGGTAGCAGGCGACAGGTGGCGTAGAACTCCGTCCAAATGGCGCAGGGCTCGTTGGGCAGCCCCCGACTGCCCGTCGTGCGGCGGTCCTCCCGCCCGAAGCAGGGGGCGCCGGCGCCGTGCAGGCCGGCCAGCGCCCGCCCGAACTGTGCCTCGGTCATGGGCCCGGGCCGTCCGGTGTCTATCCACTCGAGCACGAGATGGGCGGGCTGTCCGCCGTCACCGTCCGAGACGCCGTAGACGGTCGGGAGGGCGACGGTTCCCCCCTCTCCCAACCAGCTGAGGCCCCTCGCCTCGGTGGTGAAGAAGCCGGCGGGGGCATCGGCATGGGACTTGACGAACACCCTGCGGCCGTCGATCAGGTCAACGCGGTAGGCAGACGCCACGTCGCCACCATGGACGACCGTCACGCCGGCCACCGCCGCGCCCAACCGCTGCTCCACGGCACGACATAGGGCCGGCTCCATGACGCCCGGATCCTACATAGCCCATCAGAGGTGAAGAGGTCTGCCTACCATGGAGACGGTGACGACGCCGACGTCCGACGTGCTCGATGTAATCGACGAGGGCGAGCTGATCTCGATCTCCTTCGACGACCTTCTGAAATACCATGGCCGCAGCTCCATTGCCGGTCTGGCCCACGGCTTCAAGGCGATGCAGGCGGCGTTCCCAAGGTTGTGCCCAGATCACCCGCCCGAGCGCTCTGACCTCTACGTCGAGACCGCCTTCCCGGGCGCCGGCGCCCGAGATGCATTCGAGATGGTCACGCGGGCGGTGACCGGTGGTCGCTACCGGGTCGAGCTTGACATGGCCCCCCAAGACGCCCCCGAGGCCCCGCAGGGACGGTTCTTCTTCCGTCTGTGTCATCAGGGGACGACGGTCGACCTTACATTGCGGCCCGGGCACCTGAGTGACGAATTCGTCCTGCTGGTCCGCCAGGAAGCGAGATCACCCGCCGACGAAGCGCGCTTGGTGTCGCTCAAGGAGGCTCAGACGGCGCGGCTCCTGAGCCTGCCCGCGAACGAGGTCTACGACGCCCGCCTCTCGACGCCTGGCAGCTGACTGGAGCTGCGGTCAAAAATCGTGCCGCGGATGGGAAAGCCATGTCCCGTGCGTTCCGGGTCGTAGACCCCGAGTTAGCAGCTGGGCACGTTGTCGCCTTTGCGGTCGTCGGGGGCAACGCCGTTGACCCGCAGGCGAACCGCGAAGGCGAGAGGGCCCGGAGTCCGGCCGGGCGGGACAGTCGGATCAGCGGGGGGTTTGACCGGTCGAGGCTCCAGTGCCGGTTGGCGTCGAAGAGCCATTCCTCGCCCATGGGCGTGAGGATGAACCGGGTGATCGCTGGCCGCCTTCCTGGTCGCCGTAGAGCACGTCGACGGTCAGCGGCTCGCCGTCGGCCAAGGCGGCCAGAATCGCTTGTCGGGCCGGATCGTCGGCGTCGCGGATGGCCCCCTGCCAGAAGCCCGTGTCACCGGCGGCGGCGTTGCGAACCGCCGCGGCCAGGTAGATCACGTCGCCCTCGACCTGGACGACGGCGCGGCCACCGGCGGCTTTGGCGAAATGCCGGTCGCCCCACATCACCTTCTCCGGTGGGTCCTGGCGTGCCTCCGGCCGTTGCCAACGACGCGATCGTGGGCAGTCCGCCATGGGCCGCAGAGTTAGGCACACCGATCGTGGGTCCGTGTCATCGGGGGCCAAGGCGGCTCCGAAGGGCGACCGGCCATCCGGGTGATGGGCCTGGTCGGCGTCGCACCGGCGCTGGCCGGTGGTGCGGGGCGGGTCTGCGGTGTCGTCGGGGTGCTCGGCCCGCCACAGTTGCTGGGCGATGCGCTCCAGCACGGTGGAAACGATGGCCGTGCCTTCGGGGTCCAGGTCGGCCTCCAGGTGGCCCATGCCATCCAGACCGGTGGACATCGAAGCC
>JBBSHS010000086.1:0-10139 GCA_038232515.1 Acidimicrobiales bacterium | reverse complement strand
GGTTGTCCGGGCCCTCGCCACGCCCGTGCCTTCCGCCGTGGCCGTCACGGGCGTCAGAGTGCATGGCGCTCGACCGGTTCGGGGAGCGCCGCGGAGCCTTTGCCAAAGGCGGTCCGACTTCAGCCCTGCGGTCTCCCGGCTCCTAGTCTGCGTGGTGGTGCGCCGGGGCCTTGTCTTCACCGTCGCCGCCGCGGCGGCAATGAGCCTGGGTGCCTGCCGGTCGGCGGCGAGCCCGGTGGCGGCGATGGTGGGTCACCACGCCATCCGCCAGGCGGAGGTGGATGGCGAGCTGCGCCACATCTCGGCCAACGTGGGCTACGTGGCCGCCCTGAGGTCACGGGGCGTGCCCGTGAACGGCTCGACGGCCGGGTCCAATGACGTCGCCTTCGTGGACGGTCGGGTGCTGACCAACCTGATCGTGGCCGAGCTGGTCCACGGCCAGCTGCTCGACGATGCCCTCAAGGTCAGGGCCGGCGACCTCGCCGCCGCCCGCCAGGAGGTGATGGCCGGCCTCCCACAGAACGGGACGAAGTCGACATTCGGGGGGTTCACGTCGGGCTACCAGGCGACACTGGTGCGGCGGCAGGCCGAGAGCGACGCGGTGGAAGCCCGGAGCGGGCGTGTCGACATCACCGACCCGGCGCTACGGGCCTTCTACACCGGTCACCCCGAGCAGTTCGTCGACACCGTGTGCCTGCGCCAGATCCTGTGGCCGGCGTCCGACCCCCAGGCCCAGGCCCGTGCCCAGGCGGCCCGCGCCCAGCTGGCGGCCGGGGCCGACTTCGCCGAGCTGGCCAAGCAGAACCCCGGCGACCCGGCCAGCGCCGCGCAGGGAGGGAGCCTGGGGTGCGTCGACGATGCCGGCGTCGACCACTACGTGGCCCCGTTCGCCGATGCGGTGCGCAAGCTGGCCGCCGGCGAGATCTCCCCGCCGGTCCAGAGCCAGAACGGGTGGCACGTCGTCCAGGTCACCTCTCGCACCACCCTGCGCTTCGACGTCAAGGCCCGGGCCATCGCCCGAGCCGCCACCTTGGCTCCGGCGGCGACCGCCTATGCCACCCAGCTCGTCGAACGGTCCAAGCGAGTGGGCGTGACCGTGTCGGCCCGGTTCGGGCGGTGGGACACCAGCGACCCGGCCCATCCCCACCTGGTGGCCCCCGGCCCGCCGGCGGCGTCCACTGCTCCGTCCACCGCTGCGTCCACGGCCCCGGCCGCAGCTGCGTCCACGGTCCCGTCCACGGCCCCGGCCGCAGCTGCGTCCACGGTCCCGTCCACGGCTGCGACGGGAGGCACACGTGGCGGATAGGCCCCCCGACATCGGTGACAGCAGGGCGGATGGGGCGGAGAGAGCTGGTCGGACGGGCGGGCCGGCGTTGCCGGTGGTCGTGGTGGTGGGGCTGGGGCCGGCGGGGCTCGAGCTGGTGAGTAGGGCGGCCCTCGACGCCCTGGCCTCGGTGGCCCCCGCCGCCCGGTTCCTGCGCACCGTCCGGCACCCGGCCGCCGCCGCCGTCGATGCCGTCCAGAGCTTCGACCATCGATACGAGGCGGCCGCCACCCTGGAGGAGGCGTACGCGGCCATCGTGGCCGACCTCGAGGTGGCCGCCGCCGAACACGGTCGGGTGGTTTACGCCGTGCCCGGGTCCCCACTGGTGGCCGAACGCACGGTGGACCGGCTGCGGGCGTCGGCGTCGGTGTCCGTCGAGATCGTGCCCAGCCCGTCCTTCCTCGACCTCGTCTGGCTACGCCTCGGCGTCGACCCCCTGGCCGCCGGTGTACGCCTGGTCGACGCCCACCGGTTCGCGCCGGAGGCGGCCGGGGAGCGGGGCCCGCTGCTCGTCGCCCAGGCCGACTCCGCCCTCGTGCTGGCCGAGATCAAGCTGGCCCTCGATCCCGACGACGTGGAGGTCGACCCCGTCCCGGTCGTGGTGCTGCAGCGCCTGGGACTGCCGGATGAATCCGTGTGTGAGGTGCCGTGGTCCGACCTCGACCGGGTGCCGGCCGACCACCTCACGACCTTGTGGTTGCCCCGGCTGGCCGCACCGGTCGCTCGTGAGCTGGTCCGCTTCGAAGAGCTGGTTCGCACGTTGCGTGAGCGCTGTCCCTGGGACCGCCGGCAGACGCACGAGAGCCTTACCGGCTACCTCCTGGAGGAAGCCCACGAGGCCATCGAGGCCCTCGAGGCGCTCGGTCCGGCCCCCTCGCCCACGGCCGTCGACGCCGTGTGCGAGGAACTGGGCGACGTGCTGTTCCAGGTGGTTTTCCACGCCACGCTGGCGGCTGAGGAGGGCCGGTTCACGCTGGCCGACGTGGCCAGGACCGTGCACGACAAGCTGGTCCGTCGCCACCCCCACGTCTTCGGCGCGGTCGAGGCCGACACCGCCGAGCAGGTGATGACGAACTGGGACGCCATAAAACGGGCCGAGAAGGCCGAGAAGGCCGAGAAGGCCGATACTGCCGCGCCGTTCGCCGGCATCCCGCCGGGATTGCCGGCGCTGGCGGCGGCGGCCAAGGTGGCCCGTCGGGCGGCGTCGCACGGTCTGGCTGCGCCGCCCGGCGTGCCCGTGCCGGCCGTGGCCACCGAGGAAGAGCTGGGCGACCTGCTCCTGGCCGTCACCACTGCGGCCAGCGCCGCCGGGCTCGACCCCGAGACGGCCCTGCGCAGAGCCGTCGCCCGCTACATCCGCCACGTGGGCTGACCATCTCGCAGGGCGTGGCGCGGGCCAGGCCGGCGCATCGTCTACCGTTTGCACTCGAGCCACAGGAGCCACAACAATCCCATGCGGCAGCCAGGTCAGCCCGAGATGAACCGCCCCTCATGGGGCCACCGATGAGCGCCGTCGAAGCGGTGCTCGGTCGCCAGGTCCTGGACTCGCGGGGATACCCCACCGTCGAGGTGGAGGTGGGGCTGGTGTCGGGAGCCGTGGGCCGGGCCATCGTTCCGTCCGGCGCTTCCACCGGCGTCCACGAGGCGGTGGAGCTGCGGGACGGGGGCGACCGCTACGGCGGCAAGGGCGTGCTCGAGGCCGTAGCCCATGTCAACGGTGAGCTGGCCGACGCCGTGTTCACCGTCGACGCCCTCGACCAGCGCGAGGTCGACCGTCGGCTGGTCGACGCCGACGGCACCGACGACAAGTCCCGATTGGGGGCCAACGCCATCCTCGGCGTCAGCCTGGCCGTGGCTCGGGCCGCGGCCAACGAGCTGGAGATGCCGCTGTACCGGTGGGTGGGCGGGGCCAACGCCCATGTCCTGCCGGTACCGATGATGAACGTCCTCAACGGGGGTGTGCACGCCGACAACTCGGTGGATTTCCAGGAGTTCATGATCGTCCCGGTGGGCGCCGCCTCGTTCAGCGAAGGCCTGCGATGGGGGGTCGAGACCTATCACGCCCTCAAGGCCGTGTTGCGGGACCGCGGCCTGTCGACCACGTTGGGGGACGAGGGCGGTTTCGCTCCCGACCTGCCCGACAACGAGGCCCCGCTGCGGCTGCTGGTGGAGGCGGTCGACAAGGCCGGTCGGCAGCTGGGCGACGAGATCGCCTTCGCCCTCGACCCCGCCACCAGCGAGCTGTACCGTGACGGCCGGTACCACCTGGGCGGCGAAGGCAAGGTGCTGTCCTCGGCCGAGCTGGCCGACGAGTGGGTGCGCCTGTGCGACGCCTACCCGATCGTTTCGCTCGAGGACGGCATGGCCGAGGACGACTGGGACGGATGGGCCGACCTGACCCGGCGCCTGGGCCACCGCTGCCAACTGGTGGGCGACGACGTCTTCGTCACCAATGCCCAGCGGCTGGCGCGGGGCGTGCAGGCCGGCGTGGCCAACGCCATCCTCGTCAAGGTCAACCAGATAGGGTCGCTGACCGAGACCCTCGACACCATGGCCCTGGCCACCCGGTCGGCCTACGCGTCGGTGATCTCCCACCGCTCCGGCGAGACCGAGGACACCACCATCGCCGACCTGGCCGTCGCCACCGGCTGCGGCCAGATCAAGACGGGCGCGCCGGCACGGTCGGACCGCGTGGCCAAGTACAACCAACTCCTGCGCATCGAGGACGGCCTGGGGGACCAGGCCGAGTACCCCGGCCTGGACGCGTTGGCCGGGAGGTCGGCGGCCACGTGAGCGCAGCCGGCGCCCGTGCTGACGGGCCGCGCCAGGATCGGACGGACGGCCCGCGGGCCTGGCCCATCAGCGGTGGTCGGGCGCTCGCCCTGCTCGTCACCGCCGTGGTGGTGATCGGCCTGCTGTTCGCGTTTGTGCTCCCTATCCGCACCTACATGGGCCAGCGCCGCAGCATCGGCGCCGGCGAGGCCCGCGTGCAGGTGCTGGACGAGCAGAACCAGCAGTTGGCGGCGCGGATGCAACAGTTGAAGTCCGATGGCGAGATAGAACGCCTGGCCCGCGAGCAGTACGGCATGGTCAAGCCGGGCGAGGAGCCCTACGCCATCCTGCCGGCCCCGGGTTCGGCGCCGGCCGCCCTGCCCTCCATCGTGCACCCGGCCACGCCCTCGGCCAAGCGCCCTCGAGGTTGGTTCCGGCGGCTGTGGGGCCACGTCGAATTCTGGAAGTAGCTACCGGGGCTGCGCCCCAGCCCGACGAGCGGTCAGATCATCTCTTCGGCATACGAGCGGAGATGTCTTTCACCCGCACCTCCTAGGCGCCAAGCGCCTAGCGTCCGGGCATGATGACGTTGCCCGATTCGGCCCGAGCCCTCATCGAGTCGGCCGCGCTCGGCCACCTCGTCACCCTCAACCCGGACGGTTCCCCCCAGGTGACGTGCGTATGGACCGGGCTGGAGGGCGACGAGATCGTGGTGGCCCATCTCGGTCAGTGGCAGAAGGTGCGCAACGTCCGGTCCGAGCCGAGGGTAGCCGTGTCGTGGGAGGGACAGGGCGCCGGAGACTTCGGTCTGCGCACGTACCTCGTCGTGTACGGGACGGCCCGAATCACCGAAGGCGGCGCTGCCGAGCTGCTCCAGCGCCTGGCCCACGTACACATCGGCCCCGACGCCCATTTCCCGCCCATGCCCGACCCGCCGCCCGGTTTCCTCACCCGCATCACCGTCGACCGCGTCGCCGGCCACGGGCCCTGGGCGGCGACGGCGGGCTGAGGCGCCGGGGACCCAAGGTCTCCCAAGGCCGGTGGCCGTGGGCCAGGGCGTTGGCCGCCTCAGGACGGCGGGCGGCCGGCGAAATCCAGCCTCAGGACCATCTGACCGGGAGGGACTGTGCCGGGCCGCCCCGGTTCCAGCCCCGGCTCCGCCCGGTGGACGGCCACCGGCTCCCAACGGGTCCCGCCCTGGGGGCCCCGCACCCGCAGTTCCAGGCGGTCGACGGCGATGGCCCGGGCCGCCGCCTTGTCGTCATGGAGCCCGACGCTCCCGTCCGGTTCCCGGCACGAGACGATGCCGTGGTGCCAGTGCCGGCCCGGCCCGCGCCGGAACCGCACCTGGTCACCCCGCATCAGCCCCAGCTCCTCGAGGCCCGGCCCAGGGCGTGCTCCGGGAGCGGCCCCGGCCCACCGCGGCCCGTTGTCCCCGGCGTGCCCGACCGCCCTCATGGGAGCGCACGGTAGCGCCGGCCCCGCCCCACGGTGCGGATGGAGGGATGGGCCATGGGGCGGCCTCGCCGGTCGACGTCGTGGCGCCGGGTCAGTGCGGCGAATCGAGGTAGGCACGGGCCGCTCGTGGGGCACACCGGTCGAGAGATACTCCTCAGGGACATGGCCGGCGCGCACTCGTGGGACTGGTTGAGCCGACCGAACCGGCGCCTGCAGGCGGGGCAGATCCAGCCGGCCATGACACCGGCCATCATGGTCGGCCTCGTCGGGGGCGGTCCGATGCCCCGGTGGGCTCGGCAGGGTGTAGCGTCACCCGCGGCTGGGTCGAATCCGGTGGAGGCCTCGTGGTGGCCGCCGGGATTCAGCCCGCGTTGCTCCGGACCCAGGTGACGCACCAGGTGACGAACCCGAGCATTCGCGAACAAGGGGCATTCAGCCATGGCGCCTGGCAGCCGATGGAACGGCATGGCCAGCGGGGCTTCCCTCGGGCGCCTCGTGGGATCACCCACCGTGGGCCAACCGTCGCCCACTCCCGATGACCAGCTGCCGCACATGTCCAAGCCGGCCGTCCTTCTCGCCGTCATCCGCCGTTCAGGTCCTCACCTGATCGAAGCGACCGTCATCCCGACCGTCCTGTTCTACGCCTGCCTGGTGGTGGCCGGCATCGGAGCGGCGTTTGTCGTCGCTCTGGCCTGGGCCTATGGCGCCGTCATCCGCCGGGTCGTGCAGCGCCGACCGGTGCCCCCCATCCTGCTGCTCGCCGTCATCGGGCTCACGGTGAGAACGCTGGTGGCGGTGGCCACTGGGAGCACCTTCGTCTATTTCGTCCAACCCGTCCTGGGTACCGTGGCCATGGCAGGGGTGTTCGTCGTGTCGATCGTCATCGGCAGGCCGCTCGTCGCCAGTCTGGCGCTGGAGTTCTGGCCGGTGACACCCGAGATGATGGCCCGACCCGCCGTGCTCCGGCTCTTCCGGGGCCTGACGTGGCTGTGGGCAGCGGTCAACCTGTTCAGCGCCGCCCTCACCTTCACGCTTTTGGTGGCGCTGCCGCTGCCTACGTTCGTGGCCATGAGGCAGGTCTCCAGCCTGTGCATCACGAGCGTCGGTGTGCTCGTCACCATCACCCTGTCGCTGCGAACGGCCCGCCAAGAGGGCCTGATGGCACCGGTGCCCCTGCCTTGCTGACGACCACCGACAGAACGCAGCCTACTGACCGGTCGGTAGGCTGTGAGAGGGTTGCACCGCTCGCCCATGGCCACAGAGGGAGAAAAAGTCATGTCCCAAGCTCTCGCTCGAGCTGAGGACGAGCGCGTCAACTGGCGCTCGTCCCTGCCCTTCCTGGCTTTCCACCTGGTGCCGCTGGCCGCCATCTGGACCGGCGTGCCCATGCGTGCCGTGGTGATGTGCGCCCTGCTCTACATCGTCCGCATGTTCTTCATCACCGCCGGTTACCACCGCTACTTCGCCCACCGCAGCTACCGGGTCAGCCGCCCGGTCCAGTTCGTCCTCGCCTTGGGCGGGACCACAGCCCTGCAACAAGGCCCGCTCTGGTGGGCCGGCCACCATCGTGGTCATCACCGATTCTCGGACCAGGAGCGCGACGTGCACTCCCCGCTGAAGGGCTTCTGGTGGAGCCACGTCGGCTGGTTCCTCTGCGACAAATACAGTGGCACCGACCTCGACGCCATCAGTGACTTCGCCAAGTACCCCGAGCTGCGGTTCCTGGACCGCTTCAACTGGATCGGCCCGTGGGCCCTGGGCATCGCCAGCTTCCTCGTGGGCGGCTGGAGCGGCCTGGTCATCGGCTTCTTCGGGTCGACCATCCTGCTGTGGCACGGCACGTTCACCGTCAACTCGCTGGCCCACGTGTTCGGTCGGCGCCGCTACGCCACATCCGACACCAGCCGCAATTCACTCGTCATCGCCCTCATTACGATGGGCGAGGGCTGGCACAACAACCACCACCATTACCAGGCTTCCGCCCGCCAGGGCTTCTTCTGGTGGGAGTTCGACCCCACCTGGTACGTGCTGCAGGCCCTCAGCGTCGTCGGCGTGGTCCACGACCTCCGGCGCCCACCGGTCGCCGTGCTGCGGACGCCCCACGTCAGCGACGGGTGCTTCGACATCGGCATGTTCCGCGCCTACTGGGTCAAGGCCAGCGCCGCCCTGGCCAGCGCATCTGTCACCGGCACGGTGTCGAGCGGCGTGGCTTCGGTGGGCGATGTGGTGACCAACGCCCGTGCCTCGGTCACCGGCACGGTGTCGAGCGGCGTGGCTTCGGTGGGCGACGCGGTCGCCACTCGGCGGGCGGCCGTCGAGGCCGCACTCCAGGCTGACCGGCTGGCACTCGAGGAGTTCGTGTCGTCCTCCCTGCGGGCGGCCGAGGCTTTCGCCCGGCTCGGCCGGCAGGGGAGGCGGGAGCTGGGTCCCCAGGAGTAATCTGGCGGCGTGGGCACGCCCGCCGACCTGGACCTGGCTGGCGTCACCGCCCTGCTCGGACGCCCGCCCGGCGGCGACTTCCAAGTCGTCGTACGCCGGCCCGACGGCGGCCCGCTGGTGGTGCGCAACGCCCCTTTGCTGCGCGACGGCACGCCGATGCCGACCCGTCACTGGCTGGTGGGCAAGGCCGAGCGGGTGGCCGTCTCCCGCCTCGAAGCGGCCGGCGGTGTGGGCATGGCCGAAGCCGCCGTCCCGGCCGCAGCCGTGGCCGCAACCCACGCACGAGCGGCGGCCGAGCGTGAAGCGACGCTGCCGCCGAGCTGGACCGGGCCTCGACCGAGCGGCGGGGTGGCAGGCACCCGCCAGGGTGTGAAGTGCCTGCACGCCCACTATGCCGAACACCTGGCCGGGGTGGACGACCCGGTGGGCCGATGGGTGGCCGAACAGCTGAGGTGTACGGCGGTCCGGTGACGGCCGTGGCGCAGGCCGCCGGGGCGGCCAAGGAGTGACCGGGGAGGTCGTCGGGGCCGTCGATTGTGGGACCAACTCGTGCCGGCTCCTGGTGGGCGACGGCGGCCCCCGACCTCTCGAGCGGTTGATGCGAATCACCCAGCTGGGAGCGGGAGTGGACAAGGACGCCCGGTTGTCGTCCGATGCGATCGAGCGCACCCTCGACGTCCTGCACGAGTACTCGGGAGTGCTCGATCGCTTCGGCGTCGCCCCGGGCCGGGTGCGCATCGCCGCCACCTCGGCCGCCCGCGACGCCGCCAACCGGGAGGACTTCTTCGACGCCGTCGAGGCCATCGTCGGAGCCCGTCCCGAGCTTCTGAGTGGTGACCAGGAGGCCCGTCTGACCTTTGCCGGGGCCAGCCCGGAGCTGGACCCAGCCGACGGTCTCCACCTGGTGGTCGACATAGGTGGTGGTTCTACTGAGTTAATCGTCGGGACACCGGGACGGGAACCGGACGGTGCGGTCAGCGTCGACCTTGGCTGCCTACGGCTGACCGAGCAGTACCTCCACCACGACCCGCCGCGGGCCGAGGAACTGAGCGCGGCGCTGTCGGTGGTGCACGACACGCTGGAGGACGTCGCCCGGGAGCTACCAACCGCACGCCAGGCCGACCGCTTCGTCGGCCTGGCCGGCACCGTGACCACAGCGGCGGCGGTGGAGATGGGCCTGGCCGCCTACGACCGTGACCGGCTCCACCATTTCGAACTGCGGCACGACGCCGCCGAGGACGTGTTCCGCTCGATGGCCATGGGCGACCGGGAGGACAGGCTCGGCCATCCCGGACTCGAGGCGGCGAGGGCGGACGTGATCGTGGGCGGTCTGTGTGTACTGGTGTCGGTCTATCGGTTCTTCGGCTTCGCCACCTGCCTGGTGTCCGAGACCGACATCCTCGACGGCCTGGCCGCCACCCTCCTTGACGGCTGGGCCACACCCTGAACCTCTTTGCTCGAGCGAGGCGTGGCCGGTCCTGACTTGAGCCGGTCGTGGCCGGCTGTGACGCCTGGCGTAGGTTTGCCGGCGGAGGCGGTCGGGGGGTTGCCAACTGCTCAAGCGAACGGGCGCTTCTGTCCCAACGGAGCATGACTGTCATACCCCCTCGTCATGATTGAGCCAGTGAAGCTGTCGGAATGGGCCAGGAGCAACGGCGTGAGCTGCCAGACGGCGACCCGCTGGTTCCACGCCGGGGTGCTGCCGGCGCCCGCCCACCAGCTCGCCACCGGCACGATCCTGGTCGACGAGCCGTCGCCGGGACCCGTCGGTGTCGCCCTCTACGTCCGGGTGTCGTCGTCCGACCAACGCGGCGACCTGGAACGCCAGACGGCCCGCCTCGTCGAGGTGGCCACCGGCGCCGGCCTGGCCCCCACCAAGGTCGTGACCGAGGTGGGAAGGGGGCTGAACGGGTCCCGCTCCAAGCTCAAGGCGCTGCTTCGCGGCCCGAACACTGCTCCGCAGGGGCAACGGTGGTCGAGCACCGCGTCCGCCTGGCCCGCTTTGGTGTGGAGTACGTCGAAGCTGCGCTGGCCACCACCGGGCGGCGCCTGGTGGTGGTGGCCGAAGCCGAGGTGCCGAACACTGCTCCGCAGGGGCAACGGTGGTCGAGGTGCCGACCAGTTTCTGCGCCCGCCTCTACGGACC
>JBBSHS010000085.1:0-10246 GCA_038232515.1 Acidimicrobiales bacterium | reverse complement strand
TCGGTGTCTCACCGGGACGGACCGAACCATTCTGGTTCCCCCGAGAGCCACCGCGCTCCGACGCTGGCCGCCGCGACAGGCGAGACGACCTCCATCTTCGCTTGCCACGGCGAGCCCAACGGCTCTACGAGGCTGACCTGGCCTTTTACGTGGGCGTTGAGGGATTCGAACCCACGACCGCCTCCTTGTAAGGGAGGAGCTCTGCCAGACTGAGCTAAACGCCCATTCCCTATCAAGGCCAGGTGGAAAGGGTCCCGGGAGCGGCCACGACGATCCTATAGGAGCGGACGGTACGCAGTGCTGCCCGGGCAGGTCGGGCAGGTCGGGGCGCACGGCCGCCCGGGCAGAGGATGTCGTCGGGGCGACCACAACTGCCCGGGCGGTCGGGCTCATGGCCGGCCGGGCAGAAGGTTCAAGCGGGACGTGGCCTGGTGCGCTACGCCACGTCCCGGGCCACCTGGGGGTTCTTGGGCGGCCGGCCCCGCTTGCGCTTCTGGGCCAGCACCTTGCCGTTGTTGAACAGCTCCCCACCCCACACGCCCCACGGCTCCCGGCGCTCGAGGGCGCCGGCGAAGCATGGCTCCTGAAGCGGGCACTCCCGGCAGATCGCCGTGGCCGCGGCGATGTCGGGGATCTCGTCGGAGAAGAACATTTCGACGAGGGAGACGACCCCGTGAGCGGTGGCCGTGGCGCCGTCGTGGCACTTGGCCCCGGCCCAGTCGAAGATCTCGCCGTTGAGCTTCGGTTCCTGCAGGGCGAACATCTCGCCTTCTCCCTTGGGTGGGTGCATCTCGATTGAAAGTGGTGGGCGTGGCCCTCATGGTGATGTACGTCGGTGGCGGCGCCCCTCGGCCGGAAAAGGAAGAGGCCGCCGGGGAGATCCCCGGCGGCCTCTGGGCCTTGCGAAAGAGGAGGGCTGGGTTCAGCCGGAAGTTCCTCCAAGCAAGCCCACAGGCCGCAGGTGGTTCGCCTTCAGGGCAGTGGCAGAAGTGCCGAATCGGGCGGAGCCCGGAATCCCGCACCACGTCGCCGTGCCGTCGGCGGACCGGTCCTGCATCGACGGCACGAGCACACCCTGGGTAATGGGCGCGCTGATGCCCTCGATGCCGAGCGGCACCTGGGTCGTCAGCAGCATCCGCTCCACAGAGAACTCCTCGTCGTCGTCGGGGGGACCTTCCCCCGCCCCCGTATGGCACCACGCTTAGGAGGTGGCGGTCAACCCATTTATGAGATTTCTCCGACCAGGGCTTTGAGCAGGTCGTCGGTGGCCGCCGCCATGGGCGACCGGCGGGCGGCGTGGTCACGGGTGACGAGGTCGAGGCCGTCGGTGTCGACGACCACGGCCCCGGCCTCCTTGCAGACCAGCATCCCGCCCAGGTAGTCCCAAGGCCCATGGGCGGCCGGCCGGCTGCAATCCACGAACGCGTCGAGGGCCCCCGAGGCGACGGCGCACAGGTCGAGGGCGGCGGCCCCCAGGACCCGGTACTGGCGCCACCCGAGGTGGCGGGTCGGCCATCCCGACAGGCCGACGACGGCATCGCACAGGTCGGCCGTAGGCCGCGGTACCAACGGCCGTCCGTCGCCCCGGGCGCCGCCACCGCGGGTGGCTTCGAAGCGCACGCCCGACGCCTGGTTCACCACCACGGCGGCGAGCGGGCCCTCGTCGTCGAGCACGCAGATCGACGTGGCGAACCATGGGATTCCCAGGCTGGCGTTGGTGGACCCGTCGACGGGGTCGAGCACGGCCAGCAGGGCCCGGCCGGGCTCTGTGGCTCCCGACTCCTCCGACAGCACGCTGAGCCCGGCCCCGGTCAGGACGGCCACGGCGGCGGCGTCGGCCACCAGGTCGCTACGGTACTGGCCGACCCGGGTGCCGGCGGGGCCCCAGTCCGACAGGCGGTCGAGGGCCCGGCGCACCACCGAGGCAGCCTCGTGCAGCACGGGCAGTAGCTCAGTGGCATCGGGCACCGACGGGCACAGTACGGGCTGGTTGCCGGCCGCCCCACGGGACCTGACGATGACGACGGAGAGCGGGTCGAGCCCGCCGTCCCGTGAGGCCGAAGCTCCCAGGGCGGCGCCGTCGGCCATGGTTCTCGCCGCGCCGGTGACAGGCCGAAGCCGATCGTCCCAGTCCGCTTTTCACCCGGGGCGGATGGTGCGCCCGTCCGGCGAAGCGGAATCGGTCGTAGGTCCTGTCAACGCCATCCACGACGGTGGTGACGACCGGCGGCCAGCCGGCAATTCCGCGCCCAACGGGTGGAAGCGGACGAGAATGGCAGGCCATGGGAAGGACCTACGACGCCATCGACGACCATCTCAGCGCCTGGATGCAGGCACAGCCGGTGTTCTTCGTCGGGACTGCCCCACTGGCGGAGGACGGCCACGTCAACGTGTCGCCCAAAGGGCTGGCCGACACGTTCGTCGTTGTGGGGCCCCGGCAGGTGGCCTACCTCGACCTCACCGGGTCCGGCATCGAGACGGTGGCCCACCTGCGCCAGAACGGCCGTATCTGCGTGATGCTGTGCGCCTTCACCGGCCCGCCCCGCATCGTGCGTCTCCACGGCCGGGGCACGGCGGTCGTGCCCGGTGACGCCGGCTTCGACGATCTGGCCCGGCTCTTCCCGCCCCGACCCGGGACCAGGGCCGTGGTGGTCGTCGACGTCGAGCGCATCGCCGACTCCTGCGGGTACGCCGTGCCCTACATGGCGTACCAGAGCGACCGCGACCGCCTCGACCGGTGGACGGCCAGCCGCGGCGCCGACGGTCTGGTCGCTTACCGGGCCGAGAAGAACGCGGAGTCGATCGACGGCCTACCCGGCCTCGGAAACAGAGGATCGGGGTAGTGGGCCGTAGGCTGAGCCGTCGTGGCTGTCATCGACGTCCCCGGGTTCGTGGCCGAGCTCAAGGAACACGCGGTCGACCACGGCTTCCACGTCCACGACGAGCGCCATTTCGTCGAGACGTACTCGTTGCGCCAGGCCTGGGAGGTGGACCTGCACCCCGAAGAGGGCTGCGGGGGCCCGCTCGACCTGCACCTCAGCCTCGAGGTCGATCCCCGGGTGTTGCTGGCCTTCGAGGACGCGGTGGAGAGCCTGCCCGACGACGCCGATCCTCCTGACGAGTTCTCCTTTCCGCTGGCCTTCACGTGGGCCCTGCCCCCCCTCCCCCACGGGCCCGACCTGCTGCGGCTGGCCATCGACCTGGCCGGCGTGGGCGGGATGGAGCTGCCGCTGGAGGTGTCGGCCATCGACTCGTTCGCGTCGGCCACCGACGCCCCCGAGCGCTCGCTGTCGGTGCTGGCCCACCAACGGGTGAGCCTGACGCGGGTCTACGGCGGCGAAGAGCTGCTGTGCGAGACCTTCGACCGGGCCCTGGCCGTGTCCCAGCACCTGCTGGCGGCGGCCCCCGGCTGGCTCGACGCCTGATCCCGGCGCTTCGGGCCCGCCGGTGACCGCTGAGCTGGCAGCCCGGCTGAGCCAGTCGGCGGGCACGGTAGCCGTCCAGTTCGGATGGGCCCGTATGGGGGTGATCAGTGGCCGCGAGGGATTGATCAGCCCCATATGGGTCCACCAAAAACCGGCGGCGGGGCCAGGAAACCCAGCACGGTCAGCCGAGGCTGGCGACGAAGGCGGTGGCCAGCGCCGGTTGGCCGGCGAGGTGGAGATGGACGTAGCTGGCCAGCATGGTGGGCGAGGCGAAGCCGGCCCGTGGTTCTGCCGTGCGACCCGTGAGTTCCAGCGCCTCCCCGGCCGGGTCGACGACCGAGTAGTGGAACTCGTGCCCGCGCATCTCGGTCCCGACCGGCCCGAGCGGGGTGGGCGAACGCAGGACAGCGGTGCGGTACCCGAGGGCCAGACGGTCGGTCATCCGGGCCCGGCCGGGCAGGACCCCGGCCATGGGCGTACCGTCCAGCGACCGGCACAACCACAGCAGCCCGCCGCACTCGGCCCACGTCACCAGGCCGGCGAGGCTGCGGCGGCGCACGTCGGCCAGCAGCGGCTGGTTGGCCGCCAAATGCTCGGCAAACACCTCGGGGAACCCGCCTCCCACCACCAGGCCCCGCGCACCGGCGGGCAGGGCCTCGTCGACCAGCGGGTCGAAGGGCACCACCCGGGCCCCGGCTGCCTCCAGCATCTCGGCATTGTCGGGGTAGGTGAAGCTGAAGGCGGGCCCGGCCGCCACCGCCACCGGCACCGGCGGACCAGCCCTGGGGCGCGGCGTGGGCAGGGCACCGACGGCCATCGTCGGTGACGAGCGGGCCAGTGCCTGCACGGCGTCGAGATCGACGGCGGCGGCCACGGTGGCGGCGAGGCGCCCGAGGCTGCGCCGCACCTCGTCTGGATGCTCGGCCACCGGGACCAGCCCCAGGTGGCGGTCCGGCCACGTCAGACCCGGGTGGCGCCGAAGGACGCCGAGCACGGGCAGACCGAGCGGCACCAGGGCGTGGCGCAGGAGCGCCTCGTGGCTGTCGGACCCGACCCGGTTCAGCACCACCCCCGCCACCCGCAGGCTTTGGTCGAAGGTGGCGAAGCCGTGCACGACCGCAGCCACCGATCCGCTCATGGCCCCGGCGTCCACCACCAGCACGACCGGGGCGTCGAGCAGTCGGGCCACGTGAGCGGTCGAAGCGAACATGGCCGGGCCGGGCCGGCCGGCGCCATCGGGTGTACAGGTGCCGTCGAACAGGCCCATCACCCCTTCGACCACGAGGATGTCGCAGCCCTCGGCGGCCCGGGCGGCCAGAGGGGCGATGGCCGCCTCTCCGCACATCCACGCGTCCAGGTTGCGGGCCGGGCGACCGGCGGCCAGGGCGTGATAGCCGGGGTCGACGTAGTCGGGCCCCACCTTGGCTGCGCCCACCCTCAGGCCCCGGGCCGAGAGCGCGGCCATGAGACCGGTGGCCACCGTGGTCTTGCCCACCCCCGAGTGCGTGCCGGCGATGACCACGCGGGCACCGAGGGCCCCAACCCCCGCCGGTGGTGCGGGCCACGGCTGGTCCCGCGCCTGCGCCTGCGCCTGCGGCCGGCGGCTCACGTTGGGGGTGTCGACGTCCACGCCGCCCGGCTACCGCGGCGTCTTGTCGGTCACGCCGGCCGAGTCGAAGGTGGCCATCTCCCCCAGCAGCCGGGCGCTGGCCTCCACCACGGCCAGGGCCAGGCAGGCGCCGCTCCCCTCGCCCAGGCGCATCCCCAGGTCGAGGAGGGGCACAAGGCCGAGGTGGGCGAGGGCGACGGAGGCGCCGGGCTCGACCGAGCGGTGTCCGGCGATGCAGAACCCGGTGACGGCGGGCACGAGGGCGGCGGCCGCCAGAGCGGCGGCATCGGCGATCACCCCGTCGAGGAGCACGGGCACCCGGGCGGCGGCGCCGCCCACGACGAAGCCGGCGAGGGCGGCGATCTCGAGGCCGCCAAGGGCGGCCAGCGTGGGCAGAGGACCGGCGCCGATGGCGGCGGCGTGCCGGGCCAGAGCCCGTTCCACCACGTCGACCTTGAGGGCCAGAGTGGGATCGTCGATGCCCGTGCCCCGTCCGGTGACCGACGCCGCCGGGGTGCAGGTCAGCGCGGCGATGAGGGCGGCGGCCGGGGTGGTGTTGCCGATACCCATCTCGCCGGTGACCAGGCATCGTGCCCCCTCGCCGACGAGGTCGGCGGCCATGTCGGCGCCGACGTCGAGGGCCGACCTCGCCTCCGACTCCGTCATGGCCGGGGCCACGGCCAGGTTGGCGGTGCCGGCCCGCACCCTGCGGTTCACGATCAGGGGCGCCTCGACGACGGTGGCCATGCCGACATCCACCACGGTGACGCGGGCGCCGGCCTGGCGGGCCAGCACGTTGATGGCCGCCCCGCCGGCGGCGAAGTTGGCGGCCATCTGGGCCGTGACTTCCTGGGGCCAGGGCGTGACGCCTTCGGCCACGACGCCGTGATCGCCGGCGAAGATGACCACGGCGGCGGGGACCGGGATCGGCGGCGGGCACTCCCCCGCCATACCGGCCAGCGCGATGCTCAACTCTTCGAGCCGCCCCAGCGCCCCCCTGGGCTTGGTCAGGCGGTCCTGCAGGGCGGCCGCCTCGACCATGGCGGTGGCGTCCAACACCCCGACGGCGGCGGCAGCAGCCGCGAAGGACCGGCGGCGGCGCTCAGCTGGCGGTTTGGGCCCGGTTGGGCGGGCGGCGGCCGCCTCGGGCTGAGTTGGGCGGGCGGCGGGCGGCTGGCCTTCGGTCATGGTGTCGGTCCGAGGTCGAGCATCTTGTCCAGTGGGTGTCCTTCGGGCAGGCGCTGGGCGTCGAGCCGTCGGGCGGCGGCACCGAGGAAGACCTCGGCCGTGCCGGCGGCGAGGGCGGCCACCCCGGCCCGTTCGATCAGCCCGTAGTGCAGGAAGTCGGCCCCCGCCCACCGGCAGGCAGCCAGGGCCACGGCGAGGGACAGGTTCACCGACTCCCGGCCCAGCCCCTCGAGCCCGGCCCACAGCGGGAGGCAGTTGGCGAAGGCGCAGCCGGCGGGGTAGCCGTAGGTCTGGCGCACGGCGGTGATCGACCGCATCGAGAAGCCCACCGACTCGGGGCCCACGACGGCCACGTCCACGATGGGCACGTCCACGCCGATGTCGTCCAGCATGGGGCGGAAGCACCCGGCGATCATGGCCAGGCTGCGCTCGGGCGACGGGTCGTCGGCGTCGTGCACGAGGATCATCACGGCCGCTGGCCGGTGTCGGCGCAGGGCCTCAAGCTCGAATGCCTCGGTGGCGTCGGTGAGCGAGGCGAAGATGCAGCGATCGAGCACGCCCAGCCGGGCGGCGGCGGCCAGGCCGGCCACCCGCACGTGGCCGTCGGCCGAATTGATCATCATCGGCCGCGGGCTCGAGGCGGCCACGAAGGCCACATACCTCGCCATGGCCTCGGGCGACGTGGCGATGACATCGTGGACCATCCGGACGCCGTAGCGCTGGGACAGGCCGTCGACGGCGGCCAGGAGCGCCCCGGCCCGGCGCTCGTCGAAGGCGCCCTGGCCTGCGTCGGCCACGATCGAGTGTCGGTCGTAGAAGATGCTCCCGGCCAGCATGGCCGTACGGGCCCCGAGCGGTCCCCCGATGGTGACGGGCCCGATGGCGAGCGGGCGGGAGTCAGCCAGAGGGCGGGCGGGGGCTACGCCGCTGCCTTCGCCCCGTCGAAGCGCCCGAGGGCCGCCTCGCCATTGCCCCTGACCCGCTCGAGAAGAACGGCCTGCGCCTCGCCCACGGAAGAGGACCGGCCCGACCAGGCCCGCAGGGCGTCGTCCTGCAGGGCCCGCCCGTAGGAGAAGGTGAGCGTCCACGGGTGGGGGCCGAGGCGGGCCATGGCGTTGAGGTGGGCGGTGGCTGTGAGCGGGGCCTGGCCGCCGGAGAGGAAGGCGATGCCGGGCACGCTGGCGGGCACGGAGTCGAGCAGGCAGGACACCGTGGCCGAGGCCACCTCGTCGACGGTGGCACTGGGGCCGGCCGTGCCCGGGATGACCATCGACGGCTTCAGCACCATCCCCCGGTAGTCGACGCCAGCCACCCGCAGCTGGTTGAAAACCTCGGCCAGCACGCTGCGGGTGACCCTGGCGTTGGTGGCGAGATCGTGGTCGCCCTCCATGAGGACCTCGGGCTCGACGATCGGGACCAGGCCGCCCTCCTGGCAGAGCATGGCGTAGCGGGACAGGGCGTGGGCGTTGGCCGTGACGCTGGCCTCGGTGGGCCGGCCGTCACCGATATTGATGACGGCGCGCCACTTGGCGAAGCGGGCGCCGAGGCCGTAGTACTCTTCGATGCGCTCGCGCAGCCCGTCGAGCCCCTCGGTGACCGTCTCACCGGGCGTGCCTGCCTGGGGCTTGGCCCCGGTGTCGACCTTGATGCCGGGCAGGATGCCCCTGGCCGTCAGCACCTGGGGGAACGGAGTGCCGTCGCCCGTCTTCTGGCTCAACGACTCGTCGAACATGATCACGCCGCTGACGTGCTCGTCGATGCCGGGGGCGGAGACAAGGAGCTCGCGGTACTGCCGGCGGCTCTCCTCCGTCGACTCGATCGACAGCCCCCCGAAACGCTTGGAGATCGTGGCCACGCTCTCGTCGGCGGCCAGGATGCCCTTTCCCGGGTGCACCATGGCGGCGGCAGTCGAGATCAACTCATCGGTCCTCATGGTCAAATCCTCGTCCCCTGGCCGGCCGGGCGCAACCCCGAACGGGTGGAAGGGGAAAATGGCGTTCAGGCCGATGCCTTCTGGACGCCCTCGGGGGTGAGCCGGAAGCGTTCGTCGACCGGGCCTTCGTCGACCAGGTGGTGCAGCAGGCGGCGGGCGCCGACGGCAAGATTCTCGCCATTGCGGGCCACCAGATGCCAGAGGCGCTCGAGGGGAAGGGGGCCGTGGCGCCACTCCTGGATCCCACCGCTCTCCATCTCGGCGGCCACCGCATCGCCCGAGATGAGGGTGATGCCCAGACCGATCTGCACGCTCTCACGGATGGCGCTGTTCGAGCCCAGGGTCAGCACCGGCGGGCTGATGCCCAGTTCGGCGAAGGTCTCCTCGGTGTTCGCCCTCGTGCCCGAGCCGGCTTCGCGTACGAGCCAGGTGGCCCCGGCCAGGTCCTGCCTCGTCACGGCGCGCCAGGACCGCCGGTCCGGGCCCGGTTCGGAGGCGGCGGCCACGATCAGGCGGTGGGCGCGGGTGGCCAGGCTCAAGAGGTCGTATTCGGACGGCGGCCGCCCGCCCAGGGCGAGGTCGACCTCGCGGCGCACCAGCAGGTCCCAGACCCGCTCCCGGTTGCCCACGTCGAGCAAGATGGGGGCCTCGGGATGCTGGGAGCGGAACGAGCGCAGGGCCCGGCGCAGGATGCGCTCGCCCGCCGTCGTGACCGCCGCCACCCGCAGGCGGCCCAACTCGGCCGCGGCCCGGTCGCCGGCTGCGGCGGTGGCCTCATCGAGGAGGGCCAGCGACCGGCGGGCGTACTGGGCGAACTGCTCGCCCGCGGGCGTGACGCGCAGGCCCCGGCCCTCCTTGACGGTGAGGGCGACGCCCACCTCGCGCTGGAGGCTGGCCAGCGCCGAGGAGACGGCCGGCGCCGTGACCACCAACTGCTCCGCCGCCTCGCGCACCGAGCCGGTGGAGACCACGGCCAGGAAGCTGCGGAGCTGACCGAGGGTCACATCACCTCTCACTAATGCTTCGGGCGGGAACAGTCAACCGCTACCCCGATTTGGCCTCCTGTGCGCCGCTCCGGGAGCCGGCCTTGCCGTCGGCACCCTCCGGATCGTTGTCGGTGTCCCTGCCGGTGT
Source organism: Acidimicrobiales bacterium (assembly GCA_038232515.1). Classification (GTDB taxonomy): domain Bacteria; phylum Actinomycetota; class Acidimicrobiia; order Acidimicrobiales; family JAUJNH01; genus JBBSHS01. The sequence goes on along the minus strand of JBBSHS010000085.1, from coordinate 958 downwards.
CGTTGCCGGTGTCGTTGCCGGTGTCGTTGCCGGTGTCGTTGCCGGTGTCGTTGCCGGTGTCGCTGCCGGTGTCGCTGCCGGTGTCGCTGTCGGGGGGCGCCGACGGAGCGCCGTCCTCGGTTTCCTCGAAGACCCTGCTCTTCAAGATGTCATCCGCCTCGATCCGCATGAGGTCGGCCCTGCCCAACTGACGGCTCGGGTCGCCCACGATCCGGGCGGCCTGACGCAGGCGGGCCCGCTCGAGGGCATTGCGCACGCTGCGGGCGTTGGCGAAGCGGGGCTGGCCCATCCGCCGGTCGAGGTACTCGCGAAAGGCGGTCTTGGCATCCTCGGAGAACTCGTAGTTCTGCTCGGCCAGCATCAGGTCGCCGATGGCCACCAGCTCGTCCAGCGCGTAGTCGGGGAAGTGGATGTGGTGGGCGATGCGTGAGCCCATGCCGGGGTTGGACTGGAAGAACTGGTCCATCCGGTCCTTGTAGCCAGCCAGGATGACCACCAGGTCCTCCCGGTTGTTCTCCATGACCTGCAGCAGGATCTCGATGGTCTCCTGGCCGTAGTCCCGCTCGTTCTCCTGGCGGTACAGGTAGTAGGCCTCGTCGATGAAGAGCACGCCGCCCATGGCCCGCTTCATGACCTCTTTGGTCTTGGGGGCGGTGTGGCCGATGTACTGGCCCACCAGGTCGTCGCGGGTGACGGTGACCAGATGGCCCTTCTTCAGGTAGCCGAGGCGGTGCAGCAGCTCGGCCATGCGCAGGGCGACGGTGGTCTTGCCGGTGCCCGGGCTGCCGGTGAACGACATGTGCAGGGTGGGCCGGGTCGACTCGATGCCGAAGCGCCGCCGCAGCCGGTCGACCAGCAACAGGTCGCCGATCTCTCGGATGCGCGACTTGACCGGCACCAGGCCGACCAGATCCTTGTCGAGCCGTTCCAGCACCTCGTTGGTGTGGACCGACTCCAT
>JBBSHS010000084.1:0-10358 GCA_038232515.1 Acidimicrobiales bacterium | reverse complement strand
GGGGCCCCCCCCCCCCCACGCCCCCCAGCCGGCTGCGCCGGCAAAGGCGTGCACTCCCCCCGATAGCCTGCCTGGGCTATGGCCAAGGTGCTGACTCCCCAGGCAGAGGACTTTCCCCGCTGGTACCAGGACGTGGTGGCCAAGGCGGACATGGCCGAGAACGGGCCGGTCCGGGGCACCATGGTCATCAAGCCCTATGGGTACGCCCTGTGGGAGCGACTGCAGGCGGAGGTGGACGCCCGCATCAAGGCCACGGGGGCCCGCAACGCCTACTTCCCGCTGTTCATACCGGAGTCGTACCTAAGGCGGGAGGCCGAGCACGTCGAGGGGTTCGCCCCCGAACTGGCCGTCGTAACCCACGGTGGCGGGGAGGAGCTGGCCGAGCCGGTCGTGGTCCGGCCCACCAGCGAGACCATCGTCAACGCCTCGTTTGCCAAGTGGGTCCAGTCCCATCGCGACCTGCCGTTGCTCATAAACCAGTGGGCCAACGTCGTGCGCTGGGAGCTGCGCCCCCGCCTGTTCCTGCGCACCACCGAGTTCCTGTGGCAGGAGGGACACACCTGCCACGCCACCCAGCAGGACGCCAGGGCGTACGCCCTGCGCATCCTGCACGACGTGTACGTCGACACGATGGTGAACGTCATGGCCGTGCCCGTGCTCGTGGGCCGCAAGACCGAGAAGGAGCGCTTCGCTGGGGCGGACGTCACCTACACGTGCGAGGGGGCCATGGTCGACGGCAAGGCGCTGCAGATGGGCACCAGTCACGAGCTGGGGCAGAACTTCGCCAAGGTGTTCGGCATTCAGTTCCAGTCGCCCGCCACGGGCCGGCTCGAGCCGGTGTGGCAGACGAGCTGGGGCGTGTCCACCCGTCTCATCGGGGCGCTGGTCATGGCCCACGGTGACGATGACGGCCTGCGCGTGCCTCCGGCACTGGCCCCCGTCCAGGCCGTGGTGCTGATGGTGCGCGACGACGAGGGCGTGGCCGGCGCCGCCGGTCAGATCGCCGCCGATCTCAGGGCGGCCGGGGTCAGAGTCGAGCTCGACCACCGCACGGCCACGAGCTTCGGGCGCCGGGCCACCGACTGGGAGCTGAAAGGCGTTCCCGTACGCGTCGAGGTCGGGCCCCGTGACCTGGCCGCCGGCCACGTGACGTTGGTCCGCCGGGTGGGCGCCAGCAAGGACGCGGTGCGGATGGCCGACGTCGTCGACGCCGTCACCGTGGCCCTGGAGCTGGCCCAGCAGGATCTCCTGGCCGAGGCCCGCATCCGCCGGGACGAGGCCATCACCGAGGTCGAGACCCTCACCGCTGCCCTCGCCGCCGCCCGCCGCGGATGGGCCAAGGTGCCCTGGGACGCGGTGCGCCAGGCCGACAGCGCCGGCGCTCTGGGCGAGGGCGTCACCGTTCGTTGCCTCCAGCGCAGCGACGGTTCCATGCCCGACTCCTCCGAGGAGCCCGACCTCGTCGCCTACCTGGCCCGCGCCTACTGACCCACCATCCATAGGTGGGTGGGTCGGTACGCTCAGCCGCCCGATGGGCTGACTGCGGCGGCTATACTCACCGCCCTGGCCCGTTCGGTTCCGAATGGTCGGGAAGCGTGGGCTGTGGCCCACGCTTCGTCATGTTGGAGGCCATGGAAAGACAGGAGGTGGCGAAGTTGGACCCTGCAGCCGTGGTCCGCGCCCTCCTCTTGGTCCCGTTGGAACAGCAGGGGCTCGAGCTGTTCGACGTCGAATGGGCCGGCGGCCTGCTCCGGGTGAGCGTGGACCGCCCTGGGGGCGTCGACCTGAGCGCCCTCAGCCAGGCCAGCTCCACCGTGTCCGACGTCCTGGACGCGGCTGACCCCGACCCGGTCCCCAGCCACTACATCCTCGAGGTCTCCAGCCCTGGGCTGGAACGTCCCCTGCGGGCCCCGGCCCACTGGCGCCGGTTCGTCGGGACGACCGTATCGCTCAAGACCAAGCCTGACGTCGAGGGCGACCGACGCCTGACGGGCACGCTGGACGAGGCCGACGACGAGGGTGTGGTGGTGGCCGGCCGGCGTCTGTCCTATCCGCAGATCGACTGGGCTCGGACCGTGTTCGAGTGGGGACCGGCCCCCAAGCCCGGCTCCAGCCACACCGGCAAGCGCGGCCGCCATGTCCAGGCGCCGCCCGAAGTCCCCATCGGGAGCGCCACTCCTGGTGGGGATGAGCGAAAGGCAAAGGCATGAAGCCCAGATCCGACAACACCGTGGAGATCCGGGAGGCCCTGGAAGCGGTCGCCCAAGCCAAGAACATGACGGTCGAGACGCTGTTGGAAGCGCTGGCCCAGGCCATGCTGGCCGCCTACAAGCGGATGCCGGAGTCCTCCGAAGAGGCCGAGGTCCGCATCGACGCCGACACCTTCGAGATCCGCATCATGGCCCAGGTCCTCGACGACGAGGGCAACGTGGTCTCGGAGAAGGACGACACGCCCGGCGAAGGCTTCACCGGACGGGTCATGGCCCAGACCGTCAAGCAGGTGATGAGCCAGCGCATCCGCGAGGTCGAGCGCGACCAGAAGTACGAGGACTACGCCGGTCGTGAGGGGCAGATCGTCACCGGCATCGTGCAGCAGCAGGATGCCCGGTTCACGCTGCTCGACCTGGGCCGGGTCGAGGCCCTGCTGCCCCAGGCCGAGCAGGTGCCCCACGAACGCTACGAGCGTGGCGGCCGCATCAAGGCCTACATAGTCGAGGTCCGCAAGACCACCAAGGGCCCGCAGATCGTGGTTAGCCGGACGCACCCGGGTTTCATCCTCCGACTTTTCGAGCTCGAGGTCCCCGAGATCGCCAACGGCGTGGTCGAGATCAAAGCCTGCGCCCGCGAGCCCGGTCACCGCAGCAAGATCGCGGTGTGGTCCAACGACGCCAATGTCGACCCGGTCGGGTCGTGCGTCGGGGCGCGTGGCGCCAGGGTACGCATGGTCACCAACGAGCTCCGGGGCGAGAAGGTGGACATCGTGCCCTTCAGCGACGACCCGGCCGAGTTCGTCATGCGGGCCCTGCAGCCGGCCAAGGTCAAAGAGGTGCGCCTCGATGACGAGACCGGGGTGGCCACCGTCGTGGTCCACGATTACCAGCTGAGCCTGGCCATCGGCCGCGAGGGCCAGAACGCCCGGCTGGCGGCGCGGCTCACGGGTTGGCGCGTCGACATAAAGAGCGAGACGCAGCTGGCCGAGGAGGAGGCCCAGGCGGCCGAGCTGTACGCCGAAGGCGAGTGGGTCGACAACGAGGCCGGTGAGCTGGTCTGGCAGCCGGCCGACGGCGGCGAGGCCGTACTGGCGTCCGACTACTACGCCGACAAGCCCAGCGACGCCGAGCCCGGTGACGCCCAGGACGGTGCCGCCGAGGCCAGCGACGGCCAGGCCGGTGCCGCCGAGGCGGCGGACGCGGCTGCTGCGGACGGTGACGACCCGGCTCCCCAGCCTCAGGCGGAGAACGAGGTGGCCAGCGGCCCGACGGGCGACGCCCTGCTGGCCGGCGACGTCCTGGCCCCGGACGACGACCCGGACGTCCGGCCCGAAACGCCCGCTTCTGACCAACCCTCGTAGCCCCGGACGCCGTGACAGGTGGCCAGGACCGCCGGCGAAGTCGGCGGGCTGCTCCCGATCAGCCCGCGCCGGTGCGCTCCTGTGTCGGCTGCCGGGCTCGGCGCCCGCAGCCCGAGCTGGTCCGGGTGGCGGCGGTGGGGGATGGCCACCTGGCCGTGGGCCGGGCCCTGCCAGGACGTGGAGCATGGCTCTGCCGGGCCACGGCGCCCGAGTGCCTAGTCACTGCGCTGCATCGGCGTAGTCTGGATCGGGCCTTGAGGGTGCAACTCGCCGACGGTGCCCCAGACGCGCTTCGCACCTCCCTTGCTGCACGTGCGAAGATGGAGGACCATCCGCCCGATGGCCCCGACACCGAAGGGGAGCAGATGACCAGGCAAGGTCGGCACTGACCATGTAGGGCACCACTCGACGAGAACGAAGGGGTTGAGGCAGCAGTTGGCAAAGAAGATACGGGTCTACGAGCTGGCCAGAGAGCTCGGTTTGACCAACAAGGAAGCACTTGACCTCGCACTTGACCTCGGCATCGGTGTCAAGAGCCACTCGTCGAGCATCGAGGACGCCCAGGCTGACCGAGTCCGCCGCAAGACCGACCAGCTCGGGTTGCGTCGCGCCGTGTCACCCGAGGAGGCCGTGGTCGCCAAGAAGGGCGGCAGGTCCGTCCCCGCCGGCAGCGCCACCCCCCAGGCGCCCGCTCCCAGCCCGCTGAAAGAGGCCCCCATCGGGGTGCCCCCCGCTGCTGGCCCGGCGGCCGAGCCGCCGGTGGTGGCGCCGCCTCCGCCGGCACCGCCCGCCGAGCCCGTCCCGGCACCGTTGGCGCCGGCCGCGTCCGCCCCCGCCGCCCCGCTGGCCGATGAGCCGCACGCCGCCTCGCGGACCATCACCAGCCGTACCGGGCCCCGTCCCGAGTCGTCCGCGGCTCCGTCGGGCCGGCCCACCGAGCCTCGGCCAGCCATGGAAGACCCGGCCGCACGTAGCGCAGCCCCGACTGCGCCGCGTCCGCCCGCCGACGGCGTCCAGGCCGAGCCGTCCGGTACCCCGGTCAGCCCATCGCCGGTCCGGGCCAGCGGCCCGGCAGGGCCGGCCGATGCCAGACCGAGCGGGACCGGACAGGCGCCTCCTGGTCCGCCGTCCGCAGGCCCGTCGGGCCGGTCCGCGCCCCGCCCCGGCGTCCGGCCGCCCGTCGGGCCCGGAGGCCGCCCCGCGCCCACGCCTCCGGCGGCCGGGCCCATGTCGGCCAGTGGCAAGCCCATCCCGCCCCCGCCCGGCACCCCTCGAGCGCCGTTGTCGTCCACCGGCAAGCCCATCCCACCGCCCCCCCGAGCCCAGCCCAGTGGCCCCACCGGCGCAAGGCCGGGCGGTCCCAGTGGTCCCGGCGGCCCGAGCAGTCGTCCCGGCGGGGGCGGCTACGGCTCGCCCCGGCCCAGCGGCGGCGCCCGCCCCGGCGGCGGGTTCAGCGGTCCCCGTCCGGGCGGCTTCGGTGCGCCCCGCCCCGGCGGCGGTGCCGCCGGCGGCGGCTTCAGCGGTCCCCGCCCCGGCGGTGCCGGAGGTCCGGGTGGTGGCCCCCCCGGTCGAGGCGGCCCCGGTGGCGGCTTCGGGAGGGGCGGCGGCCGTCCCCCCCAGCGCCGACGCGGTGGTCGGCGGCGCCGCAACCTGGAGGACCTCGAAGCTCAGGAGCTGACCCGCTACACCAAGGTCGATGCTCCCGTGCCCGAGGGCGAGATCGTCATCGAGCGGGGCAGCACGGCTCAGGACGTCGCCCCCAGGTTCAACCGCACGTCGGCCGACGTCGTGCGCTTCCTGCTCCAACAAGGCGAGATGGTGACGGCCACCATGTCGCTGTCGGACGAGGCCATCGAGCTGTTCGCCAACGAGATCGGCGCCGACGTGGTGATGGTCGAGCCCGGCGCCGCCCAAGAGGCGGAGCTGGCCCTCAAGTACTTCGACGACGACGAGGACCCGGTCGACTCGCTCCGGGCCCGGCCGCCCGTCATCACCGTCATGGGCCACGTTGACCACGGCAAGACCACCCTGCTGGACAAGATCCGCCACGCCAACGTGGTGGCCGGCGAGGCCGGTGGCATCACCCAGCACATCGGGGCCTATCAGGTCGACCTGGGCGGCAGGCAGCTGACCTTCATCGACACACCCGGCCACGAGGCGTTCACCGCCATGCGGGCCCGGGGAGCCGAGGCCACCGACATCGTTGTCCTGGTCGTCGCCGCCGACGACGGGGTCATGCCCCAGACCCGGGAGGCCATCAGTCACGCCAGGGCGGCCGAGGTGCCCGTCGTCGTCGCCATCAACCGCATGGACCGCGAGGACGCCAACCCCGACCGGGTCAAGCAGCAGCTCACCGACCAGGGGCTCCAGCCCGAGGACTGGGGCGGCGACACGATAATGGTCCCCATCTCGGCTCTGCAGGGCCTGGGGATCGACGAGCTGCTGGAACAGCTCACCGTCCTGGCCGAGATCGAGGACCTCAAGGCCAACCCTGAAGGCAAGCCCCGTGGCATCGTCCTCGAAGCCAACCTCGATGTCGGCCGGGGGCCCGTGGCCACCGTCATCGTCGAGAACGGCACGCTCAGGGTCGGCGACTTCATCGTCGCCGGACCGGCCTGGGGCAAGGTGCGGGCCCTCATCGACGACAAGGGCGACCAGGTCAAAGAGGCCACCCCGTCGATGCCGGTGCAGGTGCTCGGCTTCTCCGACGTCCCCTTCGCGGGCGACGAGTTCCGGGTCACCAAGGACCAGTCCACCGCCCGTACCGTCGGCGAGATCCGGGCCAACGCCCAGCGCTTCCGGGAGCAGCGGACCACGGCCTCGGCTATGGGGTCGGTGGCGTCCGGCGCCAAGCTCGAGGACATCTTCGAGCAGATCCAGGCCGGCGGCACCGCCACCCTCAACATGATCGTGAAGGCCGACGTCCAAGGCTCGCTCGAGGCGCTGACCGAGAGCCTGAAGAAGCTGGAGCGTGACGAGGTCAAGCTCAGCTTCGTCCACCGTGGTGTGGGTGGTATCACCGAGAACGACGTCCAGCTGGCCGCCGCCTCCAACGCCACCATCATCGGTTTCAACGTGCGCCCCGACCGCAAGAGCCGCGACCTGGCCGAGCGTCTCGACGTCGAGATCCGCGCCTACGAGATCATCTACAAGGTCCTGGAGGACATCGAGGCGGCCATGGTCGGCATGCTGGCCCCCGAGTACGAAGAGGTCATCACCGGCGAGGCCGAGGCGCGGGAGATCTTCAGGGTCCCCCGGGTCGGGGCCATCGCCGGCTGCCTGGTTCGTTCGGGCACCATCACCCGAGGCTCCAAGGTGCGCTTCCTGCGGGAGGGCGTCATCCTGTGGAAGGGTTCGATCACGTCGCTCAAGCGGTTCAAGGAGGACGTGCGGGAGGTCCAGGCCGGGTTCGAGTGCGGCATCGGGCTCAACAACAACCAGGACCTCCAACCCGGTGACCTCATCGAGACGTTCGAGGAACGGGAGATACCCCGCACCTGAGCGGTGACGGCCCGTGCACGCCTGCGCCCTGGAGATGGACCTTCACCTGTCGGCCTGCCGGTCGCTCAAGGACAAGCGGGCCGTCATCACTCCTGTGCTGGAAGGTGCCCGTCGGCGTTTCGGGGTGGCGGCCGCCGAAGTGGGCGACCAGGACAAGTGGCAGCGGTCACGTCTCGGCTTTGCCGCCGTGGCCGGGGCCGCTTCCCAGGTCGACCAGGTCCTCGACACCGTCGAGCGCTTCGTGTGGAGCTTTCCCGAGATGGAGGTCCTCGAGGCCGACCGCACGTGGCTGGAGCAGTAGCCGGCCGGCTCCGGTTGCGGCGGGCGGCACGCGGGGGAGGGACCGGCAGGACCAAGCCCGACGCCGAGCGTTCCTACCGCAGTCAGCCATACCGCGGTAGGATTGTTGTCCGTGAAGGTCGACAAGCTCAGTGTGTCCTTCAATCCGGACCTCGGCGACGCCGTCCGCGCCGCGGCGCGCCGCACCGGCGCGGGTGTTTCCCGATGGCTGGCCGACGCCGCCGCAGCCAAACTCCGTGCCGAGGCGCTGTCGGACTTTCTTGACGCCTGGGAAGCAGAGCACGGATCGCTCACCTCCGCCGAACTGCTCACGGCGGCCACCGAGTTGGCCCTGCCCAAACCGGTGTCGACCGAGCCGGCGACGTGAGCGCCCTGGTGCTGGACGCCGGAGCATTCGTGGCGGTGGACCGGGCCGACCGGGCGATGGTTGCCCGCCTACGGATGGCGCAGCAAGCAGGACTGGAGCTGCGCAGCACGGGCGTCGTAGTCACCCAGGTGTGGCGAGACCCCGCCGGGCGACAGGCGAACCTGGCCGGGCTCCTCAAGTCGGTCGATGTCAAAGCCGTGGACGAATACCTGGGCCGGGCCGGCGGCGTGCTACTGGGCATCGCCGGTACGAAGGACGCCGTCGACGCCAGCGTTGTGGCCGTGTCCTCGACCGGCGACCGCATCCTGACCAGCGACCCAAGCGACATCGGCCCGCTGGTTGCCGCGTCCGGTCACTCGATCCACGTGGTTGCCTGCTGACGCCAGCTCGCTCGCACGGGGGGATTGGGCCCCGGCCCGGTGGTTCACAGTTTCGACTTGTCTGGCGGTGACCGGACGTAGTGAGGTGGCCCGGATGAGATCGCGTGGTGCTGCCCCCCGTCGCTACCCCCGATCGGCCCGGGTGAACGAGGTGTTGCGCGAGGTGATAGCCGACGCCCTCGAACGGGTGGGCGACGACGAGCAGAAGCGGTTGCGGGTGATCACCGTCACCGCCGTCCAGTGTGATCCCGACCTGCGCCGGGCCACCGTCCTGTACGCCACCCTGGGCAACGAGCAGGAGGCGGCCACCGCCCTCGACGAGCTGAGGGTCCGCCTGCAGGCGGCCATCGCCCGCGAGGTGCGGCTGAAGCGGACACCGCAGCTGGCCTTCCAGGCCGACCCCGCCATCCTGGCCGGGCGCAAGGTCGAGGACCTCCTACGCCATTCGCCCCGACCCCCCCATCAGGAACCCGCCGACCTGTTCGACACCTATCGTTCCATCGAAGATGTCGACTAGCCGCCGCACCGAACAGGACCTGGACGCGGCCGCCTCGGTCATAGCCGGCGCGTCGCAGCTGGCCCTGGCGTGTCACGTGGCCCCCGACGGTGACGCTCTGGGCTCGATGCTGGGCCTGTTCCACCTGTGCCGGGCCCAGGGCAAATCGGTGGTGGCCAGCTGGGGGGAGCCCTTCACGGTGGGCTCGCACTACGAGTTCCTGCCCGGCCTGGCGCTGTGCGCCAAGCCCGTCGACTTTCCCGAGCAGCCCGAGGTGATGGCCACGTTCGATTGCGGGGCACTGTCCCGGTTGGGCAGCCTTGCCCCCAGCGCGCTCGCCGCCCGCCAGTTGGTCGTGCTCGACCACCACGTCACCAATCAGCGCTTCGGCACCTGCAACGTCGTCGACCCGGAGGCGGCGGCCACTGCGGTGGTCGTGCGCCACCTGGCCGAACGGCTGGGCTGGCCCCTCACCCGCGACTCAGCCATGTGCCTGTACACCGGGCTGGTCACCGACACTGGCCGTTTCCAGCATTCCAACACCACGCCGGCGGTTTTCGCCTTGGCCGAGGAGCTGGCCAGCTTCGGCCTGCCCATCTCGTCCATGACCCGCCAGCTGTTCGAGCAGCACCGCTTCGCCTATCTGCAGTTGGCCGGCCTGGCCCTCAGCCGGGCCCGCCTCGACCCGGACCTGTCCCTGGTGTCGGCGTGGATCACCACCGAGGAGATGGCCGAGCGGGGCGTGGACGTCGACGAGGTCGAAGGGCTCATCGACCTGGTGAGGCGCACGGCCGAGGCCGACGTCGCCTGCGTGGCCAAGGGGGCGGCCGACGGGGTACGGGTGAGCCTGCGGTCCGTCACCCGGTTCGACGCCGACGGGTGTGAGACCGGTTTCGACGTGTCCGCCGTGGCCGCCCGCTTTGGGGGCGGCGGGCACCGCTACGCCGCCGGTTTCACCGCCCAGGGCCCCGTGCCCGACGTGCTCGCCGGCGTACGGGAGGCTGTGGCCGGGCTGCGGGCCGGGACGTGACCCGAAGGCCGGGGCGCCGACGACGATTGGGTCTGTGCCGTGCTTGTGGATCGGTGCTCAGGGGCAGCGACGAGCCGACCATTGTCGAGGCGCGCCGGCGGAGCCGGCCGGGGGGTGTGGGGGGCTTTGCCCCCCGCATGGGCAAGGATCCGGCTGTGCCGGGCCTTGCCGGAACAATGGCGAGCGCAGCGAGCTCCCGAAGCGGAGGGGGTCCGAGGGGGAGGGGCTTTGGCCCTCCCCCTCGCTAACCGGGGCTCGGGGCCGTCCGGTGCGGATGGTCTGGTGGTGGTGGACAAGCCGGCAGGGTGGACCTCGCACGACTGCGTGGCCCGCTGCCGCAAGCTGCTCGCCACCCGCAGGGTGGGCCACGCTGGCACCCTCGACCCCGACGCCACCGGGGTCCTGCTGGTCGGTGTCGGGTCCGCCACCCGCCTGCTGCGCTTCCTGGGGTCGCTGCCCAAGTCCTACGTCGGCGAGGTGGTGTTGGGCACGGCCACGTCCACCCTCGACGCCACCGGGGAGGTGACGGGCACGTGGGACATGTCGGGGGTCACCGCCGAGGCGATGGCGGCGGCGGCGCGGGACCTCACGGGCCCGATCCTCCAGGTCCCCCCCATGGGGTCGGCCGTCTCGGTGGGCGGCCGCCGGCTGCACGACCTGGCCCGAGCCGGTATCGAGATCGAGCGGGCACCCCGGCCGGTCACCGTCCACCG
>JBBSHS010000083.1:0-10567 GCA_038232515.1 Acidimicrobiales bacterium | reverse complement strand
TCCCGGAGGGCGGCGGGCCGCCCGGGTGCGAGGGTGCGGGGCCATGCGGCACGGGCCGGGACGGAGGTGGGCCGGCCCGGCCGGCGACCGGCGGCGGCCCGGCGGCGGACGGCGGGCCGGCGACGGATGGCGGGACCGGCGGCCCCGACGGGCCGAGGATGGAGGGCGCCTGGCCCGGGGCGAGGATCGCTCCGCACGGGAGGGGGGAGGGGCCGGGCACCGCCGGGGTCGCGGGGGCAGGCTGGGGGCAGGTGCTCGGTCCCCCGCCTGGGCCGGGCACCGACACACCGATGCGGGAGAGGACGTCGTGCGCCCGGGCCTGGGCCGCGTCCGGTAGTGAGCCCGTGGCCGCAGCCGCGCCGCTGGCGCCGCCAACCAGCACCACGGCGGCCAACGCCAGCCGGGCGGCCAGGCTGCGGGCGACCCCGCTCTGCCTCCCCCACCTCGGCACCTTCGGCGCGGCGGGCGGGTGGGTGCCCGCACGCTGGATCGCGGCCACCATCGAGGCGACAAGCTCGACTGGGGGCGCCTCAGGCGCATGCCCCGGGGCTCGCATGGCGGCCACGAGACGGGCGAGGGGCTCGGCTCCCTCGGGCTGGGATCCAGGAGCGAGGTGATCGCCGGCGCCGGTGAGCAGCCGGACCCACTCCTCCGCTCCGTCGTCTCTGGCCACGCTGCCTCCATCCCCGGCCCCGCCGGATCCGTTACAGGCGGGGTGGGTCCGATAAACGGTCGTCGCCGCCGAGGTGCTCGGCCAGCCGCTTCAGCGCCCGGTGCTGGAGGACCCGCACCGTCCCGGGTTGCCGCCCGAGGGCCGCCGCCACCTCGTCGACATCCAGGCCGCCGAGCACGCGGAGGAGCACGACGTCGGCCTGGGCCGCCGGGAGGAGGTCGACAACAAGGGCCGCCGCAGCGTCCCCGTCCAACCGGTCGAGGACGGTGCTCTCGACGTCCGCAGCCGGCAGCGGCTCGGGGACCACGGCCGAGCTGTCCTCCTTGCGCCGTCCCATCCGGCGTCGCTCGTTGGCCAACCGGCGGCTGGCCACGGTGAAGAGGAACCCGCAGAAGGCCTGCTCATCACCGGAGAACCGTGGTAGCGCGCCGGCCACCTCCAGCCACACCTGGGAGGCGAGGTCCTCGGCCGTGGCCGGCAGCCGCGCCCGCAGGTAGCGCAGGAGGGCCGGGTGGTGGGCCCGGTAGAGGACCTCGACCGCCCAAGGTGCCCCGACCTGGGCGGCAGCGAGCGCCTCGGGGAAGGCATGTGGTCCTGCGGGACGGCCTGCGCCCCCTTTCCTGCGCATCGAGACGAGGACCGTAACCGGGCGGCCAGCCCGGGACCGTCCACGTGCGGCCGGATGAACGTGGCCGGGAGGGATCGGCGGGGGATCGGTGGTCGCTCACTCCCGGCTGAGGAGCTGCTTGAGGGTGCGCATGTCAGGACACCCGTCCACAACCCGGCACGGTGCCAGGGCAACATCGAGGATCCGCCTGCCGATCACGCGTCAGGACGAGTGCTCGACCAGATGCAACTCGTCCTGGTTGACTCACGATAACGTCCGCTTCTCGTGAGTCAGAAAGAGGAGCCAGGAACGGGCCCACAGCAGCCTCCGGCGAGGCCCGGCGACCTGTGGGAGGACGACGTCGACGAACCGGTCGGCGAGGTCACAGCGGCAAGCGAGAGTGTCGAGGTGCTCGCCGACCTGGTGTCCGACCCGGCCCGGGCCGCGGTGGTCGCCGAGCGGCTGGCCGCCCTGGGAGGAGCCGAGATCGCCGACTCCGGCTACGTCCCCCACGGATGGCCGCCCGGCACGCGCAGCCTGGTCCGCTGCGTCCGCGTCGACGCCCACAAGCTCGGAAAGGACCCCGCTCCCACCGGCGTCGCACCGTTCCGGCCGCCCAGCTCAGTCTCTTCACCGACCCGGTTTCCAAGTACCTCAGGATCGAGGCGCGGAGTCGGGACACGGACGGATCCGCGGGGTATGCGGGAGATCAGCCGCGAAGCGCCGGGGCGGAACGAAGCCCGGCGAGGTAGTTGACTACGGTCCGGTCCCAGCCGTCATTGCGCCACCCGAACAACTGGCGGTGGAACTTGCCGACCGCGATGTAAGCGAGCCCCACGGTGGCCATCGCGGCCTGGACCTCGGGTGCGCACTGCGCCGCTCCCAGGCGACGAAGGTCCCCAACCCGGCGATTGCCAGGGCGAAGGCCACCAGCACCGTTGGATCGCTCCATCCCCGCGCCGGGCCTTCGATGATCCCGTAGATCAGCGAACCAAGGCCCACGAGGGACAGCCCGGCGCCGGCCGGATCGAGGGGGTGATCTCGGGGTTGCGCGACGTGGGGGCGAACACCCAGACGGCCACGATCACGGCCAGCACCACGGCGATGTCACGAGCACGGCGGATCCCCACCAGAAACCCTGGAGGAGCGCCCCGGAGAGGATCGGGCCGAGCGCGGCGCCTGCCCCCGCGAACCCCGCCCACATGGCGATGGCCCGTCGCCGCTCGTGCGGAGGGAAGATGGTGGTCAGCATCGACAACGTGGCCGGCATGACAAGGGCGGCACCCAGGCCGGTGATGGCCCGACCGACGATGAGTTGGCCCCGTGGGGTGCCAGAAGTCGATCACGTCATGCGACCAGGTCGTATTCGTGGATGAGTCCGCCGAGTACATCACGACGGACGATCTGTTCGAGCCCAGCCGGCTGGGTTTCGGAATGGGTTGGCGGTGGGTCCGGTGCCGCCAGGCCGAGGGCCCGATGAGGTCGATGGCCGTTGTAGTGCTCGACGAATTCAGATAGGACGCGGCCGAGGTGCCGGGGTCCGACAATCAGCAGGTGATCGAGACACTCGCGGCGGGCGGTGCCAACCAGCGCTCCGCGTAGGCGTTCGCGTTCGGCGCCCGGACCGGGGTGCGCACGACCCGGGCTCCGATCGACCGCCACACGTCGTCGAAGGACCGAGTGAACTTGGCGTCGCGGTCACGGATCAGGTGACGCACCACGCGCTTCCGTTCGTCGAACGACACGGCAAGGTTGCGGGCCTGCTGGGTGACCCATCCGCCCATCGGGGTGGTGGTGATGCCGCAGAGGTGGACCCGCCGGGTTTGCACTTCGATGAAGAACAACACGTAGTAGCGGGTGAGCCACACCGTGTCGACGGAGAAGAAGTCGCAAGCCACGATGCCCGCCGCCTGTTGAGCAAGAACGACCGCCACGTCGTGGAGGCCCGGCGCGGAGCGGGGGTCGATGCCGTTGGCTCGCAGCACTCTCCGGATCGAGGAGGCCGACACTCGGTAGCCCAGGCCGGCGAGTTCGCCCTTGATGCGCTCATAACCCCATCTCGGGTTCTCGGTGGCGAGGCGCACGATCAACGCCTGGACCTGTGCCGGCACCGGCGGACGTCCCTTCGGGGTGTTCGGGTAGGTCCAGTGCCGGCGGACCATGCGACGGTGCCAACCGAGCAGGGTGGCCGGCGTGACGATGAACACCGACCACCGGCGACGGGTAGCAGACGACTCAGCGCGGCCAGCAGCGCTCGGTCCTTCGGCTCGAGCCGCGGTCTGAGCTGCTGGCGGCGCAAGATCTCCAGCTCGTGGCGCAACACGAGAATCTCCACCTCCTTGGCGTCCGACGACCGCACGCACAGCAGGAGAATTCCATGATGCGGCGGGCGGCCAGGTAGACGAACGACCAGATCACGACGCTCTCCCCGCCGGCCGACACGACCGAGCACCGTAGGTCGGCCGTCAGTCGCCCGAACCGCCTGGACGCGGGCGGTAACGGACTTCTGGCACCCCACGCGGTCGTCGGCCACGTGTATGGGCTCGCATCGGACGGCCACCGCCTCTTCGACCTGGACACCGGCTCCGCCGTCGACAGCTATCCGGCCCTGGGTCGCGATGGCACCCTTTCATCGGCTCGTCCAACGGTCACCTCTATGCCAGCGCGGCTGACCCGCCGGGAAAGGCACGGCAAAGCGCCGACACCCGCACGACCGGCGTCGGCGACAGCGAGAGCGCAAAGGCGCCGAAACCTCCCGACATCGGCGTGTACGCCAGCCTCTACGCGCCGGGTGACCGAGATCGATTACGATGAATGGCTACCGATGTCCGCGCTTTCGCCCGAGCAGGAGGATCTCTGCCAACAGAGCCGCTGGGACTTCAGCGACCTGAAGGCGCTGTTCATCAACTGTACGCTGAAGCGTTCGCCGGAGACGTCGAACACCCAGGGCCTGGCCGACCGCTCGATCGAAATCATGCGCCGCCAGGGCGTGACCGTCGACGTGGTCCGGGCCGTCGACCTCGACATCGCCACCGGCGTCTGGCCGGACATGACCGAACACGGTTGGGACCGTGACGACTGGCCCGCCGTCTTCGAGCAGGTCAAGGGGGCCGATATCCTGGTGTTGTGCTCGGCCATCTGGCTGGGCGACAAGACCTCGGTGTGCACCCGGGTCATCGAGCGCCTCTACGGCAACTCCTCACAGCGCAATGCGTCCGGGCAGTACGCCTACTACGGCCGGGTGGGCGGGTGCCTCATCACCGGCAACGAGGACGGTGTCAAGCACTGCGCCATGAACATCCTGTACTCGCTCCAGCACCTCGGCTACGTGATCCCGCCCCAGGCCGACGCCGGTTGGATCGGCGAGGCCGGGCCCGGCCCCTCCTATCTCGACCCGGGTTCGGGCGGGCCCGAAAACGACTTCACCAACCGCAACCTCACGTTCATGACCTGGAACCTGCTCCACGTGGCCCGCATGCTCAAGGACACCGGCGGGATCCCGGCCCACGGCAACCAGCGCTCCGAGTGGGACGCGGGCTGCCGCTTCGACTTCGACAACCCTGAGCACCGCTGACCAGCAGTGCCGCATGCGAGCGGTGGGGCGCCATGGTCGCGCGCAGGTTTCTGGCGGAGCCGATCGCCGGATTGCCCTGACGGCGCATTGTTCCGCTTCTTCTCCGAGGGCGACACTGACGAGACGACCGTCCATCTCACCATCGAGCGCGTTCTGGGCCGGCCGCCGCGTAGCTTCACCGCCCGGGCGAAGGAGCACGCCAAGGACTTCTGAGACTATGCCCGTGCGGACTAGGGCAAGGCGGGACCACGGTCAGCTGTCGAGCAGGCGAGCGAGCGTGGCAACGGTAGCCATCTCCTCGGACCCGAGTTCAATCTCATCCATCGACGCATACCACAGAGCCGACTCGACGGCTCTCGCCACGCACCAGGCCACCATTCGCTCGATCGGCTGGCCAAGGTGCTCGCCAAGTACAGCGAAGCGCTCTCGCATCACCCGTTCGGGATCCGTGGCGTCCATCGGGGAGCCGAGCTGCAGCACCAGGGGCGCCACGTCGTAGGCGGGGTCGCCGACCATCGGCTTGGCGTCGATGAGGAGCCATGGGGCACGGGTGGCAGTGAGGAAGTTGGTCGGGTTGGCGTCGCCGTGAACGACGACGTCCTTCGTCGTCGACGTGGGGAGCGACTCCAGGAGCGACGCGCCCAGCTCGACCAGTGCCTGGTCGAATGGCGGGTGCAACGCTGCCTGGCGCGCGCGGACGACGGCAGACCACTCCTCGCACACGTCGCCAAGGCGTTCCAGTCCGTGATCGGCGGGTGGGCTGATCCACAGCGTTCGCAGCACCGTCGCCGCGGCGACAAGACTCTCCTCCGGGCTCATCGTCGCTTCCGACAGCACCAGGCCGGGATCGCAGCGCTCCATCAGCACCGCATAGGCGCTGGGTTCCGCCGCGTAGAGCCTCGGTGCTCCATTGCCGTCCCACAGCCGCAGGCCGATGCTCTCGCCCCGGGCCTCGCGGTGGGGCCATGCCACCTTGAGCACGGCAGGTGTTCCCTTCGCCGTGGTGGCCGGGGCGGCCCACGACGATGATCCGCCCAGGTAGGGATGGCCGGTGTCGATCGCCCACTGGAGCTCAAGACGCTCGATCAGCTTGGGAAGTGCGTGCAGCCAGGCGCGTCCTTCGGCCGCGGCCGCCAACCTGCGGAACACCGGCACGTCTGGATCGAAAGCGTCGGCTGCGGGCATCCCCCTCCATCCTGGCGGTCACACCGCCTAACGGTGACGAGGGGCAGCCCGTACTCGGTGGGGGCACGCAGCTGCAGACGTTTCGGTGGAGCCCGAAAATGTTCCGAAGCTGTCAGCGGCTGTCGCCGGGCGTGAGGCACCCGAGCGGGTAGAACTCAGGGAATGAGCGCAGATTTGACCGTAGGTCGCCTATTTCCCGACCTGGTGCTGCCCGATCATGCTGGCAACGAGCGCCGGCTGTCGGACCTCGCCGGCGACGACCCGATGATCCTGCAGTTCTACCGGGGGTGGTGGTGCCCCAAGGAACAGGTGTTCTTCCGCAACCTGGTGGACCTGCAAGCCGAAGCCGAGGTCGCCTACACCCGGTTCGTGTCGGTGAGCGTGGACCCGCCCGAGGTACAGGCCGGGTTCCGGGCCGGGATCGGCGCCAGGTGGACGTTCTTGTCGGACGCGTCGCGCTCGCACATCGGCGAGCTTGGCCTCATGGAGATGACCGACGCCGCCCATCGCCCGTACCTCCCGACCGTGTTCACCCTGCGGCCCGACCTCACGATCCACCGGGTCTACGACGGCTACTGGTTCTGGGGCCGGCCCACCAACGAGGAGCTGCGCCAGGATTTCCGGGCCATCAGCCATGTCAGCCGTCCCGACTGGGAGGCCCCCCGGCCGTGAGCTGGCTGTGGTTCGACCTGTGTCCGGCCCCGGTCCCGGGCGCCATGGCGTCGGCGCGCGCCAGTGACGGTGCTGGTTGCCCGGCGGGCGTGGTGTGCGCGTGGCCGCCGGGCCAGGACCGACCGACCTCGACCGCGGTCAAGATCGATGAACGGGCCATTGACCCCTCGGGCTCGCCGGGCTGGGTCTCGCTGGCACGGGGCGCCGACGGCATAACCCTGCCTTTCGACGACCCGGCGGTGGCCCACGCCATCCGGATGGTCCTGGCGCTGGCCCCGGCCGACGTGTTCACCACGCTCGTGCACGGCGACGACCGCTGTGTCGGATCCCTGACCGGGACGCACGGCGACCGGACCGACCTGGCCTTCGATCCCTTCGCCAACATGTTCCCGGCTACCGTCCTACGGGTGGAGGCCGGGCTGCTGGGCCAGATGCCGGCGCCGGCCGGGCCCGTCACCCAGCGCTACGGCGCCGACAATCCCTGGCCCTGGGACCGGTTCCAGCCCCGATGACGCCAAGGAGTGACACCGTGAGCGAGCGTGCCATCGCCGACTACGGGCTGCTGTCGGACTGCCACTCGGCCGCGCTGGTGACCGGGGAGGGGTCGATCGACTGGCTGTGCTTTCCCCGCTTCGACTCGCCGTCGGTGTTCGGCCGCCTCCTCGACCCGGCCGCCGGGCACTGGTCGATCCACCCCGTTGCCGAGTTCGACGTCCGCCGCCGCTATCTGCCCGGATCGCTGGTGCTCGAGACCCAGTTCACCACTGCCACCGGCATGGTCATGGTCACCGACGCCCTCGTCTTCGACAGCGACGAGCGGGGCCACGAGATCGGCGCCGACGCCCCGCACGTGCTGGTCCGGGTGATCGAGATCACCGAGGGAGCGATGCCCCTCGACGTCGACTTCTGCCCGCGCCCGGAGTACGGGCTGGTGAGCCCCCGCCTGGAATGGGCCGACGACGTGCTGGTGTCCAGGGGCGGTGCGGACGTCCTCTGCCTGTCCGGGCCGGCCCCGGATGAGATCGGCGACGGACAGGCCCGGTGGCGGCTGGTGCTGGAAGAGGGCGACCGGGCCGCCTTCGCCCTCCGTCACTCCCGACGCTGGGAGCCGTTGGCGAAGACCTGGTCGGAACGCCAGACCCGCAAGCGCTTGGCCGACACCCTCGAAGGCTGGCGCTCGTGGTCGAAGCTGCACCAGCACTACCAGGGCCCGGCCCAGGAGCTCGTCCACCTCGGCGGCCGGGTCCTGCGGGGCCTGACCTACCAGCCCACCGGCGCCATCGTCGCCGCCCCCACCACGTCGTTGCCCGAACAAGCCGGTGGTTCCAGGAACTGGGACTACCGCTACTGCTGGCTGCGCGACGCCAGCTTCACCCTTAATGCCCTGTGGGTGGCGGCCTGCCCCGACGAGGCCGCCGACTTCGTGCGCTGGATCCTCGAGACGGCGGGCACGTCCCTGCAACAGGGCCACGGCCTGCAGATCATGTACGGCGTGGGTGGCGAGCACGACCTGTCCGAACGCGAGCTTCCCCATTTGGCCGGCTGGCGGGGCAGCCGCCCCGTTCGCGTCGGCAACGGGGCGTGGAACCAGACCCAGACCGACATCTTCGGCGAGCTCCTCGACGCCGTGGTGAGGCTGAAGGACCAGCTCGGACCCGTGGCCGAGAGCACGTGCGCGTTCCTCGCCGATGTCGCCGACGCCGCCGCCGCGTCCTGGGGCCGGCCCGACTCGGGCATCTGGGAGGGCCGGGGCGAGCCCCGAGACCACCTGTACTCGAAGCTGATGTGCTGGGTCGCCCTCGACCGGGCGGTCGTGCTGGCGGAGTGGATAGGCCGGGGCGACCGGGCGCCCGAGTGGGGCGCGCGTCGGGAGGAGATCCGCGCCGCCATCCTCGAGCACGGCTGGAACGACGACATCGGCGCCTTCACCCAGTCATTCGGCAGCGACATCCTCGACGCCTCGTGCCTCATGATGGTCATCACCGGTTTCCTGGCCGTCGACGACCCCCGCATGGTCGCCACCATCGAGAAGGTGGCCGTCGAGCTGGCCGCGCCCTGCGGGCTGCTCTACCGCTACACCGGCGACGACGGCCTGGGTGACGGCGAAGGGGTCTTCATCATCTGCACCTACTGGTTGGTCCAGTGCCTGGCCGCCGCCGGCCAGGCCGACCGGGCCATCGAGCTCTTCGACCGGGCCACCGCCTACGCCAACGACCTCGGGCTGCTGAGCGAGGAGGCCGACCCGACCACCGGGGAGCTCATGGGAAACTTCCCCCAGGCTTTCAGCCACGTCGGCCTGGTCAACGCGGCGTGGGCCCTGTCAAACATGGCACCCGTCGTCGGCACCGCCTGAGGGGTCGAAGCGGTACCCGACCCCCCACAGGGTGACGATGAACACCGGATGGGCTGGATCCAGCTCGATCTTCTCCCGGAGACGTCGGACGTGGACGGTCACGGTCGACAGGTCGCCGACGGTGTAGCCCCAGACCGCCTCGAGCAGCTCCTCCCGGCGGAACGCCTGGGCCGGATGCAAGGCCAGGAAGGCGAGGAGCCGGAACTCGATGGTGGTCAGGGCGGTCCAGGCTCCACCCACCCGCACCCGTCGACTGGTGTCGTCGAGCTCCAGCTGAGCCGGCGCCACCGCGTCGGCGGTGACGAGGGGGGGGAGGGGCCGCGCTCGCCGCAGCACCGATCGGACCCGGGCCACGAGTTCGTCGGCGAACAGGGGGCTGGGCACGTAGTCGTCGGCGCCGAGCTGCAGGCCCCAGGTTCGCTCGTAGTTGTCGGCCAGGGGGCTGATCATCACCACAGGGACGTCGCTGCAGGCCCGCAGGCGCTCAAAGCTGAGGTGCTCCCCACCCGGCAGCCGGGGGTCCAGCACGACCAGCTCGGGCCACGACCGCTCCAGCCAACCCAGTGCCTGGTGAGCGCTGGTGCTCACCTCGACACAGAATCCGCCCCGCTCGAGACCGTGGCGGGCCATGGCTGCCGTCGGCGCGTCGCTCTCGACCACCAGCACCCGGGGGCCGGCAGCACTCAAGACGTGCGCCCTCTGCTGGACGGCCATCCCGGCCCACGCTATCGGCGACGCGTGGCCAGTTCTTACAGGACTCGGACAAGTCGGCCGAATCCGATTGGGGGGTCGATCGCGCCGGGAATGACTCTGAAATGCCTGAGACGCCGGAATCGCCGCTGACTCGCCGACGTTTCCTCCTCGACGCTCCGCCCAGGCACATGCAGGCGAGGGCGTAGGGAGTTATGCCGTCGAGCAGACCTCGGCTGAGCAGCGCCCAGGCCGTGGACCGTATCCAAGGGCAGTCCTTTCCCGCCGACGCCGATGACCTCGTCGGCATCGAGCTGGAGTGGCTCGTCAGATCGAGGGACGCGCCGCGCCCGGCAGTGGTGGACCTCCGTCGGCTGGGCGACCTGGAGATCGGCGGCGAGGTCGACCGGCCCCGCCAGTACGACTTTGCCGCCATCGCCGCCCTGCCCTCGGTGGTGCAGGAGTCCACCCTGACCTGCATCAGCAACGGTGTCGGCGGCGGCCTCATGGCGAACGCCATGTGGAAGGGCGTCCCGCTCAGCCAGCTCCTGGCCGACGCCATGCCCCGGGCCAACGTGCGCGACGTCGTCTTTCACGGCGTCGACGGCTACACCGACACGTTCCCGCTGGCCAAAGCGATGGACCCGACCACGCTGGTGGCCTACGAGATGAACGGCCAGCCCCTGCCGCTGCGCCACGGTTTCCCGGCCCGCATCATCGTGCCTGGGCTCTACGGCGAGAAGAACGTGAAGTGGATCGACCGCATCCAGCTGTCGGCCACCAACGAGCAGGGCTTCTACGAGAACCAGGGCT
>JBBSHS010000082.1:0-10833 GCA_038232515.1 Acidimicrobiales bacterium | reverse complement strand
TGCGGGCGTCGACTCGGCCGCCACAGCCACCTTGCGGGCCTGGATCCGGTCGCTCAGCTCACACAGCGACAGCATCTCGGCCGTCAGCTGGCTGTCGCTGAGCGCACGAGGACCGGACGAGGAGGCGAACACCAGTTCGAGCATACGCCAAGAACCAGGCACAGCAAGGGCGTTCTGGCTCATTCAGCAACAAATCCGTGCGGGTGTTGTGCTCCTCCACTGGTTGGTTGCTCAGGGTCGACCCGGCCATGCTCGCCGGCCTGTTGCCACCGCCGGTGCAAACCGCCAAGTGCTGGCGGAGCCTGCGGGGAAAACCCGGTACGGCGGTCGCAGGCGTTGGCGCGGCGAGCTCTGACGGGGCCCAGCCAACCGGCCATTCGCCTTTGCTGTAGCGTCAGCCGGCCGTGGGCACTGCGGCCGGGCTTCCCTTTACGGCCGTGGTGGGCCACGACGACATCAAGCTGGCCCTGCTGCTGAGTGCCGTGGCCCCGGCCATCGGAGGCGTCCTGCTGCGGGGAGAGAAGGGGTCGGCCAAGTCGACCCTGGCCAGGGGGCTGGCCGCCCTGCTGGGTGACGCGCCGTTCGTGGAGCTGCCCATCGGCGCCACCGAGGATCGAGTCGTCGGGTCCATCGACGTCGCCTCCGTCCTCAGCGGGGGAGGGGTGCGTTTCTCGCCGGGCCTGCTGGCCGCCGCGCACGGAGGGGTGCTGTACGTGGACGAGGTGAACCTGCTGCCCGACCACCTGGTGGACGTCCTCCTGGACGTGGCCGCCAGCGGCGTCAACCGCATCGAGCGGGAGGGCGTGAGCCACGCCCATCCGAGCCGGTTCGCCCTCGTGGGGTCGATGAACCCGGAGGAGGGCGAGTTGCGGCCCCAGCTGCTCGACCGTTTCGGGCTGTGCGTCGAGGTGGCCGGCCCGCCCGACACCCCGGTACGGGCGGCCGCGCTGGAGCGCCGGCTGGCCTTCGATGCCGACCCGGAGGCGGTGGTCGCCACGTCTGCCGCCGACGAGGCCGAGCTCGCCGCCCGGCTGGCCGGCGCCCGCCCGGCCCGGCTCCCGCCGGAGTTGCTGGCGGCGGTGGCCGGTCTGTGTTCCTCGGTCGGTGCCGAGGGCCTGCGGGCCGATCTGGCCATCTGCCGGGCGGCGGCCGCCCTGGCCGGTTGGCAAGGCCGCGACGAAGCGACCGCCGACAATGTCCGGCGGGTGGCCCCGTGGGCGTTGGCCCACCGGTCCCGCCGGTCGGCTCTGGACAGCCATGGATCCGGTGCCGATCTCAAGGGTGCCCTCGACGACGCCTTCGACGAAGCCGTGAACGCCTCTGCCGGCACCCACGGGGCCAGCACCGACCCGAGCCCCGACCTCGGCGTCGGCCCGGAGACGAGCAACGGTACGGAGACCGGCACCGCAACCGACCCCGGCGCCGCAATTTACCCCGGAATGGCGACCGGCACGGGGGCCGCCACCGGCGCAGCGACCGGCGCCCAGATGGACAGGGCGCCCAACCCGAGGAATGAGACCGCCACCACGACGAGCGGCGGCCCTGGGCTCGATGGCGGAACCGAGAGCGGCGGCCAGCCGCCACCACATCCAGATGGGCACGCCGAAAACGCTGTTGGGGCCGCCCCGTCGCGGGTCGTGCCCCTGGGTACGGCCAAAGCGGCCCGGCCCCTCGACGCGCCTTCGGGGCGCCGATCAGTGGTGGAGGGGCACCGTGGGCGGGTCGTGGGCAGCCGCGTCCCGTCGCCGTCGTCGCCTGTGCAGGGCTTGGCTGTGGCCGCCACCGCCCGAGCGGCGGCGGCCCGCCGGGCGGCGACGCCGGCCACAGCCGACGACGGCGGCCCGCTGGTCACCCGGGCCGATCTGCGGGAGCCCGTGCACCAGCAGCGGGCCGGTAGCCTGGTGGTTATCTGCGTGGACTCCTCGGCCTCGATGGGCGCACAGCGGCGCATCGAGGCGGCCAAGGGAGCGGTGCTCAGCCTGCTGCTCGACGCCTATCAGCGACGTGACCAGGTGGCGCTGGTGACGGTGGGCGGCGAGGGGGCGGTCGTCTCGCTGCGCCCCACCGGGTCGGTCGAAGTGGCCCGGGCCCGGCTTGAGGGACTGGTTGCCGGTGGTCGCACGGACCTGGCCGCAGGCCTGCGGACGGCGCTGGCCATCTGCTCGCAGGGCCCGGCCTCGGGGAGGATCCCGCTGCTGGTCGTGGTGTCCGACGGCCGGGCCACCGCTGGGCCTCCGGGCGCCGATCCCGTGGCCGCCGCCCTCGATGCGGCTGTCGACGTACGGGCGGCGGGAGTGGCCGGCGTCGTGGTCGACGTGGAGGACGGGGCCACCCGCCTCGGTCTGGGCCGGGACCTGGCGGCGGCCCTGCAAGGCCGCCACCTACCGGTCGCCGACCTCGACGCCGGCGCCCTGCACGAGGGCGTGCTGGCCGCCCTTGGTCGCTGACCGCCGAGCACCCACGCACGGCTCTCGCCCACAGTTCGAAGACGCATGACCGCCGATCACGGCTGCGGCGGCTCCGGCCGGCTACGGAGTGGTCACGCGCCCATGGCGTGGAAGCCGCCGTCGACGTGCAGCAGCTCGCCGGTGGTGGCCGGCATCCAGTCCGACAGCAGGGCGCAGACGGTGCGGGCCACCGGGTCGGGGTTGTTGACGTCCCAACCGAGTGGGGCCCTGTCGTCCCAGATGTCCTCGAAGCGGGAGAACCCGGGGATGGACTTGGCCGCCAACGTCTTGACGGGGCCGGCGGACACCAGGTTGACCCTGACCTTGTCGGGGCCGAGCTCCCGGGCCAGGTAACGCGAGCACGACTCCAGCGCCGCCTTGGCCACGCCCATCCAGTCGTATGCGGGCCAGGCGAACCGGGCGTCGAAGTCGAGGCCGACGACCGACCCGCCGCCGGCGGCCCGGAACAGCGGGGCGCAACTGGCGGCCAATGCCTTGAGCGAGAAGGACGAGATGTGCAGGGCCACGGCCACGTCTTCCCACGGTGCGTCCAGGAAGTTCCCGCCCAGGCACGACGGCGGGGCGAACCCGATGGCGTGCACGACCCCGTCGAGGCCACCCCAGCGGTCCTGAAGGTCGACGCACACGGCATCGAGATGCTCGGGCACCGTGACGTCGAGCTCGAGCACGTCGGGCGGGCTGGGCAGCTTGTTGGCGATGCGCTTCGTCAGCGACAGCCCACGCCCGGCGCCCGTCAGGACGATGGAGGCTCCCTGCTCCTGAGCCTTCTGCGCCACCGCGAATGCCAACGAGGCGTCGGTGAGGACGCCGGTGACGAGGATGCGCTTACCGTCCAGGATGCCCATACACCGCTCCGACCAGTCGGGAATGCGGCACGTTACCGGCGTTGACCGGCACAAAGGTTCGTACGCTCGCCCGCGTGGTAGAGCCTCCGGTATGGACCGTACCCCTGACCCGGCGCCTTCGGGCCAAGAGGCCAAGGGGGGCGTGTCACAAGCTCCGGTGGGCCCGCACCCCGTGGTACCCGCTCCAGGAGCGGAGCCGGCGCCGGAGCACCGGGAGATGGAAGAGGCGGCTGAAGCCGTGGCGTCGCTGGTGGTCGGCACGTCCGACACCACCGGCGGCCTGCGCCGGCTCACCACGAGCCTGCGCAGGTCGGCATCGGCGGCCGGGGGCCGAGCCGTAGTCTCCGGCCGATGGGCGACTGAGCTGGTCATCGAGATGGCACCCCGCATCCCGGTCCGCGACCGCCTCACCCTGCTTGAGCAGTTCGGTGGCCTCACCGGCCCGCTTCTGGCCGAAGAGCTGATAAAGGGGGCGGGCCGGGCGTCGGCCGCGGTGGGCGCGGCCGCGGGTACGCTGGCCGCCGCTGAGGAGCTGGTCCCTCCGACCTGGTGGTTGCTGCCGGTGGAGGTGGCGGCCGAGGTCGTCGTCGTCTCGGCCATCGAGCTGAAGCTGGTGGCCGAGTTGCACGCCGCCTACGACCACTCCCTGCCGGCGGCCCGCAACGATCGCGCCTCCGCCCTGATGAGGGCGTGGGCTGACCGCCGGGGAGTCACCGCAGCCACCGTCACTTCCACGGCGGGAATGGCCGAGCTGGTGGGCCACACCACCCGGAACGAGATCGTGCGACACGTCCGCCGCCGGTTGGCGAGGAAGACGGGCCGCAGCCTGGCCACCCTCGCCCCGGCCATGGTGGGCGCCGCCGCCGGTGCGGCCCTCAACCGGCGGGCCACCCGCTCGCTCGGCCACGACGTCGCCGCCAGCCTCGCCCGCCTGCCGCCACCGGAGTAGGGCTACCGGGGCTTCGCCCCCGCCCGACGAGCAGGTTTTCCCACCGGGGCTCCGCCCCCGCCCGACGAGCAGGTCATCCGCGGGCCTGCGAGCGGCCATGTTCGTCACCCGTACCTACGGGGGTATCCTGCGTTAGTCGGCTGGGGCGCCATCCTCGAACCCGACGCAGCCCTCCCACGCCGCTACGCGGTCAGTTCGACAATCGAAGTGGCCCCACTGGCGTTGTCGACGCCGCATGGAACTTGACTCAATCACGTCGGCTCCTAGGCGCCAAGCGCCTAGTCGCCGCTGGTAGGTTGCCACGGGTGCACGTGGGAATCATCGGCGGGACCGGTCCCGCCGGCTTGGGCTTGGCCGCCAGGCTGGCTGACGTCGGGATCGATGTGACCGTGGGCAGCCGTGAGGCGACGCGGGCCAAGGGCGTCGTCGAGGAGGTCCTCGACCGCTGGCCCGACCGCAGCCTGGCTCTCGTCGGCGACGTCAACGCAGAGGCGGCGAGAGCCGACATCGTGGTGCTGGCCACGCCGTGGGACGCGGCGGTGGCGGCGGCACGCGGAGTCGGAGATCAGCTGACGGGCAAGGTCCTGGTGAGCATGTGCAACCCGATGCACAAGGTGAGCGGCGAGTTCCAATGGCTGACCCCGGCCCGGGGTTCGGTGGCCGAGAGCGTGCAGGTGGTCCTCAGGCAGACAGCGGTGGGAGCGGCGTTCCACCATCTGCCGGCGCGGACGCTGGCCAAGCTCGACGAGCCGATGGACTGCGACGTGCTGGTGTGCGCCGACGATCCCCTGGCGCTGGAACAGACGGTCGAGCTGGTGCGGCTCATCCCCGGCCTGCGGCCTGTGGTGGCGGGCACCCTTTCCATGGCGGGTGCCATAGAGGCGTTCACGGCCGTTCTGCTCAACGTCAACGTGCGCCACAAGGCCCGCGCTTCCATCAGGCTCACCGGTCTGAATGTCGGTGACGTCGGAACGGCACAGGTCGGGCGGCCGAGGGCGGAGTGACGCCGGACCTGCGGCTGTACGACACGGCCCGCCAGGCGGTGGTGCCCTTTCGGCCGGGCCCACTCGTCACCATGTACACGTGCGGCATCACGCCCTACGACGCCGCCCACGTCGGCCATGCCGCCACCTACGTCGCCTACGACGTGCTGCAGCGTCGCCTGCGTGACCGCGGGCACCGTACCCAGTGCGTGCGCAACGTCACCGATATCGACGATCCCCTGTTCGACAAGGCCCGCAAACTCGGCGTCCACTATCTCGATTTGGCGGCCGAGGAGCTGGCCCGCTTCGAGGCCTGCATGAACGCCCTCAACCTGCTGCCCGCCTTCTCCGAGCCGAGGGCCACGGGCGCCATCCCCGACATCCTCGGCTTCATCGGCATGGTCCTGGACCAGGGTCACGCCTACCGCGGCGGCGGGTCGGTGTACTTCTCGGTGTCCTCGTTCCCCGGATTCGGCACGGTCAGCCACTACGACCGCGCCACCATGCTGGAACTGGCGGCGGAGCGCGGTGGTCGTCCCGACGATCCCGACAAGGCCGACCCGTTGGACTTCGTGCTCTGGCAGCCCTCGGTGGACGGCGAGCCGGCCTGGGACTCGCTGTGGGGGCCGGGACGCCCGGGCTGGCACATCGAGTGCTCGGCCTTGGCCCTGCGTGAGCTGGGCACGACCGTCGATCTCCACGGCGGCGGCACCGACCTCATCTACCCCCACCACGAATGCGAGGCGGCGCAGTCCGAGGCGGCCACCGGCGAGCGTTTTGTCCGCCATTGGATGCACGTCGGCATGGTGAGTCTGGGTGGGGTCAAGATGTCCAAGAGCCTCGGCAACCTGATCTTCGTGAGCGACCTGCTGAAGGAATGGGAGGCGCCCGCCGTCCGCCTCGCCATCCTCGCCCATCACTACCGCGCCGGCTTCGAATGGGACGACGGCCTCATGGCCGCCGCCGCCGCCCGCCTGGATCGATGGCGGGGGATGGGCCCCGGGAGCGGGGCCCTGGACGAAGTGCGGACCGCCCTGGATGACGACCTCGACACGCCATCCGCACTGGCGGCCATCGATGCCGTGGTGGATGCTGGGACCGGCGTCTCGGAGGCGCTGGCACTGCTCGGCGTCGCCTGAGCCACCAGGCGCAGGTAGCCGAGCCGCACCGACAACCACACCGGAGGCTGGGATGAGCGACGGGACCGTGTTCGATGCCGGCGAGGACGATCTTCTCGACGGTTTGGCCGAGCTATCGGCGCTGGCTCTGGGCGCCGAGACGATGACCGATCAACTCCAGCGTCTGGTGGAGGTCTGCGCGTCCACCATGAGCGGGGTCAACCTGGCCGGCGTGACCCTCATCGAGGGCGACCAGCCCGGCACCGTGGTGGTGACCGACCAGAGGGTTCTGCCCGTCGACCGCCGGCAGTACCGCGAAGGCCGGGGACCGTGCCTCGACGCCGTCCGCTTCCGCCAGGTGGTGCGGGCGGACAACGGCGCCGAGAGCACGCCATGGCCGGAGTTCGTCGAGGAGGCCAAGGCGGTGGGCATCCTCAGCTTCCTCGCCGCCCCCATTCTCATCGGCGAGGAGAGCGTGGGGGCACTGAACCTGTACGGCTTGGAGCGCCACGCCTTCGATCGCCTCGACGAGCGACCAGTCGCCATGTTCGCCGGGCAGGCCGGCACCATCGTGGCCAACGGCCGGACGGTCGGTCATTTGCGGGCGGTGGCGGAACAACTCGAGCAGGCCATGACCAGCCGGGCGGTCATCGAGCAGGCCAAGGGCGTGGTCATGGGGCAGCAGGGCATCGACGCCGACGCCGCCTTTGCCGTGTTGCGGCAGTTGAGCCAGCGCCGCAACGAGAAGCTGCGGACGGTGGCCCAGCGGGTCATCGGCGGAGTCCGACCGGCGCCGTCCGGCTAAGGTCCTCTCCGGTTGAGCGAACAGCCACCGGTGCCGGGCGCGGCGTCAGTGGGCGGCTCCTCGGCTCTCATCGGCACGCTGCGACTGGTTCCACCTCCGCTGCCGACCCCGAGGTGTGTCGCGTGCCAACCGATCCAGCTGTCCCGTTGTCCGTGACCGTCAAAGCGTCGGACGAGGGCACCGTGGTGGCCGTGTCCGGTGAGCTCGACATGTTCACGGGCCCGCAGCTGCGTGGCTCGCTCCTGCCCGCAGTCGTCGACGCCCTGCCCGGCACCGACGTGCGGGTCGACCTGTCGGCGCTGTCGTTCTGTGACTCGTCGGGGCTGGCCGTGCTGATCGAGGCCCGCCACCAAGCTCTGGCCGGCGGCACCCGGTTGGTGCTGGTTTCACCCCGTGGGGCCGTCCTGCGGGTGCTGCGGGTGAGCGGCGTGGCCCGCTTGTTCGACGTCGATGACGCTGAAACGGAGTAAGGGCGGCGGCTCCAAACCGGTCGGATGCCGGATATGGCACCACTATCGTGGCCGGTGATGGCCGACCACATCACGATCACCCTGCCCGACGGTGCCACACGGGAACTGGCCCCGGGTACGACCGGCCTGCAGCTGGCCGGGTCGATTGGACGGCGCCTGGCCGAGGCGGCCGTGATCATGGAGGTCGACGGCCGAGAGCGCGATCTCACGGCCGAGTTGGGCGACGGCCAGCGGGTGGCCATGGTCACCCGCGACTCCGAGCGGGGCCGCTACACGATCCGCCATTCGACTGCCCACGTTATGGCCCAGGCCGTCCTCGACCTGTGGCCGGGCGCCTACTTCGCCATAGGGCCGCCGGTGGAGGACGGCTTCTACTACGACTTCCAGCTTCCCGATGACGCCCGTTTCATCCCCGACGACCTCGGGCGCATCGAGGCCCGGATGCGCGAGATCATGGCCGAGCACCAGCCGTTCGTGCGGGCCGAGCACCCCAAGGATGCGGCTCGGGAGATCTTCAGTCAACAGCCGTTCAAGCTCGAGATCATCCAGAGCGCCAGCAGCTCCGCCGGCGAGGTCATCGACCCGACGGCCGGCACCGACGCCGAGGTGGTGTCCACCTACGAGAACCCGCCCCGCTTCATAGACCTGTGCCGAGGGCCGCACGTCGAGAACACCGGTCGCCACCTCGGCCATTTCAAGCTGATGCGGGTGGCCGCCGCCTACTGGCGGGGCGACGAGCGCAACCAGCAGCTGCAGCGAATCTATGGCACGGGCTGGGAGTCCGACAAGGCTCTGCAGGAGCATCTCCACCGCTTGGACGAGGCGGCCAAGCGCGATCACCGCAAGCTCGGGGCCGAGCTCGACCTGTTCCACTTTCCCCCGGAGATGGGTGGGGGGCTGGCCGTCTTCCATCCCAAGGGGGGCATGGTCCGCAAGGTCATGGAGGATTACAGCCGGCGCGAGCACGAGCGGGCCGGCTACGAGTTCGTCTACACGCCCCATATCGCCAAATCGACGCTGTTCGAGAAGTCGGGCCACCTCCAGTGGTACGCCGACGGCATGTACCCGCCCATGGAGATGGAGGGTGCCACCTACTACCCCAAGCCCATGAACTGCCCCGGGCACCTCCTCATCTACAAGGCCCGCCAGCACACGTACAAAGAGCTGCCTCTGCGTTTGTTCGAGCTCGGCACCGTGTACCGCTTCGAGCGCTCGGGGGTGCTGAACGGCCTGATGCGGGCCCGCGGCTTCACCCAGGACGACAGCCACATCTTCTGCACACCCGAGCAGCTCCAGGGGGAGCTGGCCAGCCTGCTGGCCTTCGTGCTGCGGCTGCTGCGCACGTTCGGGCTGGGCGACTTCGAAGCCGAGCTCTCCACCCGGCCCGACAAGTTCGTGGGCGACAGCGCGCAGTGGGCCGAGGCCGAGGCCGCGCTGGAACAGGCCCTCAAGGGCGCGGAGGTGCCCTATGTCATCGCCGAGGGGGAGGGCGCCTTCTACGCCCCCAAGGTCGACGTGCACGTGCGCGACGCAATTGGCCGCCGGTGGCAGCTGTCGACGCTGCAGGTGGACTTCCAGTTTCCGGAGCGGTTCGATCTCACCTACGTCGACGCCGACAACACCCACAAGCGGCCGCAGATGATCCACCGGGCCCTGTTCGGTTCGCTCGACCGATTCTTCGCCATCCTGCTCGAGCATTACGCCGGGGCGTTCCCCACCTGGTTGGCCCCGGTGCAATGCTGTGCCCTGCCGGTGGCCGGGGCCCACGCCGCCTACGCCCACCAGGTGGTCGACCGGCTCCGGTCCGAGGGGTTCCGGGCCGAGGTGGGCGAGCCCGATGAGCCGCTGGGGGCCAGGGTGCGCAAGGCCAAGCACCTGGAGAAGATCCCGCACACGCTGGTGGTAGGCGACGACGACGTGGCTCACGGCACGGTGGCGGACAACCGTCGGGACGAAGGCCGGCCCGAGAAGGACATTCCCGTCGACGAGCTCGTCACCCGGCTCCACGCCGAGGTGGCGGCCTTCACGGCGACGTGACCCTCGACCGGCTCTGGGCGGGTTGGCGCTCGGCCTACATGGACAGCGTCACCGGCGGAGAAGGCCCAGCCCCCGACTGCGTGTTCTGCGACATCGTGGCGTCCAGTCTGCCGGCGGAGGAGAGCCTGGTCGTATGGCGGGGCGACCGCTGCGCCGCCATCCTCAACGCCTACCCCTATACGAGCGGCCACGTGATGGTCATGCCCATGCGCCACATCGGCGAGCTGGGATCCGTGGCCGGCGAGGAGCGGGCCGAGCTCTGGGACGGCGTGCACACCGCCGTGGCCGCCGTCACGGCCGCCTACCACCCCGAGGGGGTGAACGTCGGCCTCAACCTGGGCCGGGCGGCCGGGGCCGGCGTCCCCGGCCACCTCCACGTCCACGTCCTGCCCCGGTGGTCCGGGGACAGCAACTTCATGACGGCGGTGGCCGAGGCCCGGGTGCTGCCCGAACCGCTGTCACGCAGCTGGGAGAAGCTGCAAGCCGCATGGCCGTCGCTGCCGGCCGATGTCTAGCCTCCTCGTTGTGGGGCCCTCGGCCATCTATGCGTGGCGCTCGTCTGGATGCCCCCGTCTGGGGCTGAACGTGCACTGGAACAGCCCGGTCGTCCCCATATGGGCCCATGACGATGTCTGACCCGTCCGAGCCGGCGCCCGTGGAGGGCACGAGCGACGGCACGGCGGAGTACCGCGACGAGTTGCCAGCCGACCTCGACGTCTCCGCCACCATCGGTCCATACCAGATCCCCGATAACAAGCGCCGTCGCGTTCCCGGTTTCATCTATCTGGGGACGGCGGCAGCCTGTCTGTGGTTGTGGGCGGCTCGCCACCACGGCGGGGTGCTGGTGAACCACGGTCTGTTGGTGATCGCCGGGCTGCTCGTACTCGCCGGGCTCTACCACCTGTTGGCGTCGGCGCCCCTGAGGGTCCGCGAGGTCGACGCTCTGGCCGAGGCGGCCAGGACCGTCGGCTTCCCGGTCGGTCATGCCTCCGGCCAGATGTCCTGGCGCGGGTTGCTGTCCCGTCCCACCTGGCGCATCCTGTTGTACTCGGCGGACGAACCGCCCACCCAGCGGGGCCTGGTACTGGTCGACGGCGTCGACGGCGTCGTCGTCGACCACTTCGTGGAGGACAACCCCGAGGACTGGTCTGATTTCGA
>JBBSHS010000081.1:0-10874 GCA_038232515.1 Acidimicrobiales bacterium | reverse complement strand
GGCATCAAGGCGGGCGACGTCGCCCATCTCCAGCCCCTGCCCAACCAGGTCTTCACCGAAGAGGACGCCCGTCGTGCCGCCAACCTCGGCTCGGCCGGGCCTCGGCCGTTGAGCACCACCAGGATGACCGGCGCCGGCCCGGTTATGCGCCAGAGCGAGATTTAGGCCGGCTCCTTCTCTGCGGCGCCCGGCCGGTTGTGGCCGACCGGGCGCCGACAGGCGAGCCTCTCCGTTCACCCATGAGCGATCTCCTCGAACGCCTGCGCCAGCGCGGGTGGCGGCTCACGCCGCAGCGTCGCGTCGTGGCCGAGGTGCTGCGCGGCGACCACGTCCATCTCAGCGCCGAAGCCGTCCACGACCTGGCCCAGCAGCGCCTGCCCGAGATCAGCCTGGCCACGGTGTACAACACCCTGAAGGAGCTGGTCAGCCTGGGTGAGGTGGCCGAGGTCACCGCCGGCGACGGTCCCAAGCGCTTCGACCCCAACGTGGGCGGGAGCCACCAGCACCTGGTCTGCGTGCGTTGCAACGACCTGCTCGACGTGAAGCCCCAGGGTGAGCAGGAGCTCGACCTGCCACCGGAGGAGCGCCACGGCTATCAGCTTCTCGACGTCAGGGTGCTGTTCCGGGGCGTGTGCCCGGCCTGCCTGGAGGCGCCTGCCCCCTAGCTCCGCCCTTGCTAACGTGGGGGGTGCAGCTCGCAGTCGGAGCAATGCGGACGTGGCTCAGTGGTAGAGCACAACCTTGCCAAGGTTGGGGTCGCGGGTTCGAATCCCGTCGTCCGCTCCATAAAAGTGCAGGTCAGAGGGGTTGCGCCCTCGGATGGGGTGGGCGCACCGACCCGGCTGGTGCACATCTGGTGCACATCAGCCCGGGCGCAGGTCGAGGATTTTGGCCGCCGGCGTCGGCGTGGATGCGGCGATGAAGGCGTCCAGGCGGTCGGCGAGGGCCTCGCCGTGCTCAGGAAACAGGTGGGCGTAACGGCTTTTCGTGAACGACGCCGACCGGTGGCCGGCCCACTTCGCCACCTCCAGGTCGGACGCGCCGGCGGCGACCCAGAGCGACACGGCGGTGTGGCGCATGTCGTGAAAGGTGAAGCCTCCGAGGTCCGCCCGGGCAACCGCTGGTAGCCACTGTCGGCGCCGGAGGTTGTGGGCCCGGGTGATTTGCCCTGAGGGCGACGTGAAGACCAGCGTGGGGGAGGGGAACGCCGCCCGGTGCGCCTCCAGCTCGGCCACCACGCGGCGAGGCAGGGTGACCGTGCGCCGGCCGGCCTTCGTCTTGGTCGAACCCTCCACCATCCCGGCGCCGGTGAGCTCGATGACCTTGCGGGAGATCGTCACCGTGCGGCGGAGGAAGTCCAGGTCGTTCCACCGCAGCGCCAGCAGCTCGCCGATCCTGGGGCCGCCGTAGCAGCCGAGCCACACCAGAGCCCGGTACCGCGGGCAGATCACGGTCATCGCGTCGGCGAGGACCTCGACCTGGGCCGGCGTCAGGTATATGTCCTCCGACTCGACGATGGTGGGAAGGGACACCTCCGCCATGGGGTTGTGGGGGATGCGCTTGGCCCGCACGGCGGTCTTCATCACCTTGCCCATGATCTGGGCCGCCTTGACCACCGTGGCCGGGGCCTTGCGCGTGGTCAGCTCGTTGACCCAGGCCTGGCAGGTCGTGTAGTCGATGGTGGCCAGCGGCCGGGGACCGAACACCGGCAGGATGTGGGTCCGAAGGTACGACTCGTCCCGTCCCCGGGTGCTCGCTTCGAGCCCGACCATCGTCTGGCGGTACGACTCGTCGACGAACCGGACAAACGTGATCCTGCCGAGGGCTGGGTCCACGTAGGTGCCGGTCAGCTTCGAATGTTCGGTGCCCGTGAGGAACTGCTCGGCGTCCATCCTTCGGTCGAACAGGTGGGCTCGCTGCCTGCCCTCAGGGTCCCGGTAACGGACTTCCCAGCGGTTGCCTCGGTCAGCTCTCCGCTTGATCGTCGCCATCGCCATGCCTCCTATCGCCATGAAACTCGTCCGCCACTGGCCGGGCCCCTACACCGCGGCCGCTTCAGTCATCCTCGCGTTCCGGCCGCTCGTCCGCCCGGTCGGGCTCTCGGGGGATGCGTAGGGAACGGGGATCGATGCCCGCGTCCTTGGCCACGGCCCGCTTGGATCGGATCTCCAGGTCCTGCAGGTGGTTGGCGATGGCCCGCAGGTTGGTCTGCCAGCCGCCGATATCCCGGAAGGCCGAGCGCACCAGCGCCTCCACCCGTGTCGACACGAGCGCGGTGATACGCCGCTGGGCCGCGGTCAGCCCATCGCGGCCGAGGGCGTCCAGGAAGCTGTCCAGTCGCAGGCTCAGCAGGCCCTGCTGGGCCGGCTCCCCGAAGACCAGGTCGACGAGCATGGCGATGGGCTGGCCCCATTCCGGCTCGTCGGGCGTGGCCAGCCGGGCCGGCATCCCCGGGGCGGCCCACGGGGGCGGGGGCATGAAGAACCAGGTCACCGGCTGCTCGAACGCCCGGGCGAAGGCCACGATCTCATCGGCGGTGAAGTTGCGGATGAACCGCCCGGCCACCGAGCGCTCGGCCTGGGAGATCGTGGCCTTGGACCACCGCACGCCAAGGTAGGGCTCCAAGGCCTCAGCCGCCTCGTCCTGGGTCCACTGCTTCCCCTCCCGGGCCTGGGTCAGGTTGAAGGCCACCACCTGGTTCGGGGTGAGGCCGAAGTACAGCGGCCGGTCCGAGAGAGGGACGCTCTGCTTGGGTTTTTTGCGAACCATTGGGTCCTCCCAGTGCCCATCAGTGTCCGCTGGTGTCAATCGGTACGCCAACTACGAATCTACCAGTTGACGACAGGATGACAACGGCGTAACTTCCAGGCGTGGGTCGACGCCCCGAGGTCGCTGCATCTTCGTCTCCGGCAGGACCGGCGCGCTATGTCGCTGCTCGCCAAGATGGCGGGGTAGTGCCCGTTGGTGGCGAAGACGAGCGGGCCCTGCGACGCCGGCTCGGACCGGTGGCGGCGGCCGTGCTGGCCGATCTTGTGCTGGACGCCGATCGCGATGATGCCGGCGCCCTCGTGGTGGCCACCAGCGTCCGGCGGGTGGCCGCCCATCTCGGGGTCGGCAAGGACACGGCAGCCCGAGCGCTGCGCCGACTCACTTCGGTCGGCTTGCTGGAAAGGCGTCCCCAGGGAGCGGACCGAGCCGGACGTTTCGGCGCCGGCCGCTACGAGCTGCGCCTGGTGCCCATGACCCCCGTGGCGCCGTGTCCCCCGGGTGCGGACGCGGCTCGGGGTGGCCGTCCGACGGCCGTGGACGCGGAAAGCGACACGGTGCCCGCGTCCGGATCCGCAGACACGGTGGCCCTCAGCACCTCGTCTCGGCGCCGCCGCCGGACGACCGGCCGAGCGGAGGCGGCCCAACTGTCGCTCCTCGACGTCGCTCTCGGCAGCGCCGGCCACGGGGAGCCGAAGTGACCAATCGGGGCCGGTACTTCACCATCCCCCAGGCGGTCGAGGCCTATCCGGGCGTGCTCACCGTGCGCCTCATCCGTCGCCTGGTGGCCGAACGACGCATCGCCTTCACCTACTCCGGCCGTCGGGTCGTGCTGACCGAGGCCGACATCGAGGAGTACCTCGACGCCAACCGCTGCGAATCGCGGGCAGCTCAGGCGGATGTTCGGACGATACGGCCGCCGCGCCAGGCCACTTCCCGCCCCGTCAGCCGTCGAGCGGGTGCAGAAGGGTCTCAGGCCGCCAAAGAGGCGTAGTCGCGGATCAGGACGATGGCCTGGGCCTGGCGGGCCTCGGTTGCGATCCGCAGGAGCTCAGCGGTGACCTCCTCGGCGACGTAGGCCTCCCCGCAGTTCTCGCACACCTCGGCGGGAACTTCGTTGACGACCAGTGTCCGACCGTCCCTGTGGAACGTCACGGTGGTCGTCCCGGGGCGGGTGTCACCGTGGCGGCAGACGATGCAGTTCATCGGCTCATGTTCGATCGGTGCAATCACGAGGCGAGCAGCTGGCGCACGGCGCGACGCAGCGTTGCCTTCTGCGTGGAGCTGCGCAGGCCGTGGCGGGCTTCGAGGGCGCCATTGAGGGCGCCGAGCACGGCCGAGCGTTCCGTGTCGGCGGGGCGGCCCTCGTAGCTCGCGAACCAGGCCTCGACCTCCGACCAGCGCCACAGGGGATTGCGGCTGGCATGGGACAGGGGAGCGGGGAAGTCGTCGGGGCCGCGCTGGCCCCGGACGAGCAGGTCAACCGACTGCCGAGACCGGCCGGTCCGCTCGGCGATCTCGGACGCCCACACGAGCTCGTCAGGGTCGACGTGGAGGACCTCGGCACCTTCGACGGACTCCACGGCGCCGATTGCCGAGACGACGGCGCCCAGCAGGCTCGCCTCCTCGCGGTCGAACTCGCCGAAGGTCAGCTCGCCCTTGGTCGAGAACGTGGCGTCGTCGCAGCCAGCCTCGAAGAACGCGTCCAGCAGGGCATCGGTGAGCGGCCCCCGGATGGTCAGCGTGAAGTGGTGCTCAGCCATCGTCCTCCTTCGGGTGCGGGCACCGGTCGACCGCCCGGCGCAGGGCCCGGGCATGGTTCTCGGGCACCCGGGGTGTTGAGAAGACCGAGACCTGCGGGCAATCGCCGGGGCAGTGCATGACGCCCCAGGCGTGCGCCGAACCACCGGTGCTCTTGGTCACGATCCATCCCTGCCGGGCGGCGTACACGAGCGCCACCTGGATGCTCTTGTTCGGGTGGCGCTTGCTCGCCATGGAGCCACCAGAGTACACCACGTTGACTCTTGTCAACAGCCCCAGACGGTGCGCCAACGTGTGGCGGAACAGATCGGATTCGCGTACCGCGGCCCGCGATCGACTCGGCCCGAATGCTCGTTGGTGATCTTGTCGTGGACCGCCACGTTGGAGGAACGCCCAGGCGCCACGTCCCATCGGGCACCCGCAACCTCGACGGGACGCGCCATGACCGACAACTCCCGCAACCACCGGCGATGCAGGACGCCGACTCCACAGAACCAGCCGCATCCCTCCCGATGCTCAACCCCCACGACAGAACCTGTCAGTCGGATGCGATCCACACCCGCGTCCGACCAGCGCCGACTGACGTCCGCACAAGCAAGCCAGAGGCCTCCGAAGCCCAAACCACCGTTCAAGAAGATCACAATGACTCGTCAACAGGGAACCGAAGACGGACCGTATGGTTGACCACTGGTTACCTTTAGTAGCCGCACGTGACCCTTCAGCAGAAGGCTATGTACGGCACTGGCAACCTTGCCTAGAATGGAAAAAGGATTTGAACACGATTGCAACGCCTGCGTTGCAGGGGAGGGCCTCGCCGGAGTGGCATGGATGCGGATGATGGGAGCCGATTCCGTGGACTACCACCGCTCCACGGTGCTGGCCCGGGGCGACGACCACCCCGGCCAGGCCCTGGCCTACTACGCGTCCCGGGGCGAGACGCCCCTGCTGTGGGGCGGCAAGGGCGCCGAGCGCCTGGGACTCACCGGTGCGGTGACCAACGAGCAGTACGCCTTCGTCTTCGGGCCCGACGGCGCCTGTGACCCCACCACCGGCGAGCGCCTGGTCAACACCACCCGCCCCGGACTGGAGCTGATCATCTCAGCTCACAAGTCCGTGGCCGAGCTGGGGGTCATCGGCCGGGCCGAGGACATGCACAAGATCATGGACGTCGAGCGTGATGCCACCCTGGCCTACTTCGAACAGCTGACCGCCGGCATCGGCGGCCGTCGGGGCCGGGCAGTGGTTCGTACGCCCACGGAGGGCCTTATCTACGCCTCCACCCGCCACGCCACCTCCCGGGCCGGCGACCCCGGCCCCCACGACCACGTGCTCGTCGCCAACCTGGTGAGGATGGCCGACGCCAAGGGCGGCTGGAAGGCGGCCGACACCGCCCTGTGGCGCGAGCACCTGCATGCCGCCACCATGGTCGGCCGGGTGGCGTCGGCCCAGCGGGCCGTCGAGCTGGGTTACGGCATCGTCGCCGACCCCGGACCCTCGGGACGCCTGGGCCACTGGGCCATCGCCGGCGTCCCCGAGGCGGTCACCGAGGCCCACTCCAAACGGGCGGCGGAGATCCAGGCCGAGATGGACCGCCGAGGCCATGACTCCTACCGGGCCCGCAACGTCGTCGCCCGGGCCACCCGTGACCCCAAGCGTCACATGGCTGTCGAAGCGCTCATGCCCCGCTGGGAGGCCGAGATCACCGCCGCGGGCTGGACCGTTGAGCGCATGAACCGCTCCATCGACCACGAAGCCGCCCGCTACCGCCGTCCCGCACCCGAGCTGACCAACGTCGAGCTTCGATCCCTTGCTCACGACGCCCTGGCCGACGGCAGCGCCCTGGTGGACCGCAAGGTCTTCTCCCAGCGGGACGTGATCGTGGCCGTCGCCCCCGCCCTCTATGGCCGCAACCTCGGCGAACTCGGCCGGGCGGTGAAGCGCACCCTGGCCGATCCCGAGGCCGTGCGGCTGCTCGGCGTGCCTGGGGCGACGCAGCCGGCCTACGCCACCGCCACCACCATCGCCCGGGAGCAGGCCATCGCCCGCTGCGTGGAGTCCCAGATGACCCGCCTCGGCGCCCCGGTCGTGTCAGCAGAGGCGGCCGATGCGGCGGTGACCCGGGCCGACTCGGCCCTGGGCCGCCCCCTCACCGACGGCCAGCGCGACGCCGTGGAGGCGGTCCTCACCTCGGGCCGGGGGGTGGAGCTGGTGGTCGGGGTGGCCGGGGCGGGCAAGACCACGGCCCTGGCCGCGGCCCGCGACGCGTTCGAGGCCGCCGGCTATGAGCTGGTGGGCACGTCGACGTCGGGCCAGGCGGCGAGGACGCTCGGCCGTGAGGCCGGCATCGAGGAGAGCCGGACCCTGGCCTCGCTCAACTGGCGCATCGCCCACAACAGCCTGCGACCGTCACCGCGCCACGTCGCCGTGCTCGACGAGGCGGCCATGACCGACGACAAGGCACTGCTCGCCTTCCTGGAGGCTGCCCGGACCACGGGGACCAAGGTGGTCATGGTCGGCGACCCGCGTCAATTGTCATCAGTCGGCCCCGGCGGCGGCTTCGAGGCCCTGATGAAGCGCTTCGGCACCGCGGTGCACGTGCTCGATGAGAACGTCAGACAACATGACCCGGCCGAACGCGCCGCCCTGGGCGAACTGCGCTCGGGCAGTGTGGACGCGGCCGTGTCCTGGTATGCCGGCCACGGCCGCATCGCCGTGTCTGCGGATCGGGACACGGCCCTCGACGCCACCGTGGCCGGTTGGAGCGAGGATGTGGCCCAGGGAACCGACACCGCCATGTACGCCTGGAAGCGGGCCACGTGGCCGAGCTGAACCGCCGGGCCCGCTGGGCCATGGAGGCCAAGGGGAAGCTGTGGGGGCCCGAGCTTGAAGTGGGCCGCGTCGGCTACCGGGCCGGGGACCGCATCGTCACCCTGGCTCCGGGGGCCAACGGCGAGATCGTGACCTCGGAACGCGGCACGGTGATCGCTGTCGACGTCAAGCGCCGGGAGCTGGGCGCCACCATGGACGACGGGCGCTTCCAGCGCTTCGCCGACCAGGACATCGACGCCGACCACCTGGCCCACGGCTACGCGGTGACCGTGCACCGCTCCCAGGGGGCCACCGTGACCCGGGCCCACGTCCTCGAAGACGGGGGAGGCCGGGAGCTGGCCTACGTGAAGATGAGCCGGGCCCGCGAATGCACCACCCTCTACCCGGTGGCCGACTCGCCGGAGCAGGCCACCGACGACCTGGCGCGGTCGTGGTCGCACTCCCGGCGCATCGGCTGGGCCATCGACGCAGGCACGCCCACCCGGGAACCGCAGACGGCCAGGACCGTCGACGCACCCGAACCGGCCCGGCTGCGCCACGCCCGCCTGGTGGCCGAGCGGGCGGCTCTGGCCGCTGTCATCCCGCCCGAATCCGGCTTCCACTACTTCTCGGCCCAGGCCCGGGTCCGCCAGCTCACGAGGGAGCTGGAGGCCCTGGACAACGCCAAGGGATTCGAGGTGTTCAACGGCACGCCCCTGGGCCAGGCCGCCACCGACTGGGACGCGAGGAGGCGAGAGTGGCACCGCTGTCTGGTCCGGGCCGAACAGGCCGGGCCCCGGGAGCGCCATCAGTTGCGCAAACGGGCCAAGGGGGCCGCCGAGCGGGAAGGACCACTTCGGGACGCCTTCGAACGCCTGGCCGCCCCCGAGCGGGCCCGCATCGAAGCCGAGCTGCCGGAGGCCAAGAAGCTGCGCGACGAGCTCGAAGGCCGACACCACGGCCGCCTGCACTTCGAAGCCGCCCATCCCGAGGCCCTGCGCCGCCT
Organism: Acidimicrobiales bacterium; assembly: GCA_038232515.1. GTDB lineage: Bacteria > Actinomycetota > Acidimicrobiia > Acidimicrobiales > JAUJNH01 > JBBSHS01. The sequence continues at coordinate 2,533 of JBBSHS010000081.1, read as the reverse complement.
CGAGCTACTCGAGCGCCAGATCAAGACCGCCGCGTACGACATGGACGTCGAGCGCCAGAGCCTCGACGGCATCGCACCGCAGCGGCCGAACGTGCCTCAGCCTCACCGGGGCTTGGCGCGCGAGCGTGTCCTTGACCGCAGCATCGGCTTGGAGCTGTGATCGGGCGGTCAGGCCCAGCGCCCCACGGCGCTGGGCAGGTCCCATCGTGGCTGCGACCGTGCCCGGCGGCGTCAAGGCCAAGCCCACGGGCGTCGGCTACGCCGCCAGCCTTGACCCCGCCTGTCTCGCCGGGGTCGGGCAAGAGACGGCGGGACTCATGGGTCGGACGGCCCCTATCGGAGCGATACCGCTCGGATCTCCGTGATCCGCGAGTGACCTGGATCCGGCATGTGTCGTCGGTCACCATTGCCGGGCCCCCCGGAGGTAGTCGCCGATACTGAACGGGGTTTCACGGCTCGCCGACCCTCCCGGCCGACGTAGCCGCCAGGGGCGTGTGTTCGGCCGCTGAATCGGAATCACGGTCCTACGAGCGGCCGGCACCCTGTTGCCATCCCTTTCGCCCGCGCCGAACTCTTACTCAAGTCGGCGGCTCATGTGACCGATCTTAAACGTGGGGACGGGAGGTGCCCGCCTGGCCAGACACGACCGATAGGACAAGTTGCCGTGACGAAACGCGCCCGTTTTCGACAGTTCGCCGCAGCAACCGTGGGCGTTACTGTGGTCTTGCTGGCCAGCGGCATGTCCGACGCTTCTGCGGGGGTGAAGCGAACGTCGACCTCGACGACCACCAGCACCGTCAAGACGACCTCGACGACCGCGTTGACGACCTCGACCTCAACGACGGTACTCACAACCCCCACGACGACGCCCCCCCCCACCGCGGCGACGCCCTCGCCCCCGCCGACCTCCCCGCCGGGACGGACCCCTCCCACGTCTACGCCCTCCCCCCCCCCCCCCCGCGTTGACGACCTCCACCTCGCCGACCTCCACGACGGTACTGACAACCCCCACGACGACGCCCTCCCCCACCCCCCCCCGACTGCCCCTCGGGATGTCCATGGGTGGCTACCTCCCGGGGCTCACCGACGCGCAGCGGGCTGTCGTGCTCGACGACGCCGCCGCCCTCGGGGTGGGCTGGATCCGAACCGACTTCTCCTGGTCACAAATTCAGCCGATGGGACCATCGACGTACTCCTGGACGAAGCATGATGCCGTCGTTCAGCAAGCCACGGCCCGGGGGCTGTCTGTCCTACCGATATTGGACTTCACTCCCGCCTGGGCCCGCCCTGCCGGATGCACCATCGAGAGCTGTGGACCGGTGGACCCTTCCCAGTTCGCCTCCTTCGCCGCAGCCGCGGCCGCCCGCTATGGGCCTCTCGGCGTGCACACTTGGGAAATCTGGAACGAGCCCAATATCACCCCGTTCTGGGCCCCGCGTCCGGATCCGGCTGCCTACGCCGCCCTGCTGAAGGCTGCCACCGCGGCCATCCGGTCGGTCGACCCTGCTGCGTTCATCGTGTCGGCCGGGATCTCACCGGCCGCGACGGTGCCGGGAGGCAATATTTCCCAGGTCGATTTTGTGACCGCCCTGGCCCAATCCGGTGCACTCGCCGGCGTGGACGCCGTGGGCTACCACCCGTATTCCTACCCGGTGCTCCCGTCCTACCCGGCCCCATGGAACGCCTGGCAGATCATGGGGACCACCACGCCGAGCATCGAAGGCATCCTGGTGGCGAACGGCCTCGCCGCCAAGAAGATCTGGATCACCGAATACGGCGCTCCCACCAACGGACCAGGGGTGGGGGCGACGGCGACCAATCTGCAGCTGTCGAACAGCCCGGACCATGTGGACGAGAGCCTACAGGCCCAGATGGCGACGGAATCAGTTCAGGCTGCGGCTGCAACGCCCTACGTCGGCGCCTTGTTCTGGTACTCCGATCAGGATCTCGGCACTAGCACTACGACCATAGAGAACTTCTTCGGGCTCCGCCGCTTCGATGGCAGCCACAAGCCCGCCTGGGCGACGTTCCAAGCGGCGGTGTCCGCGCTGCGCCTCTGACGTGAGGGCCGCCCCGCTGCGGTAATCGTGTCGGCTGGCATCTCGCCGGCGGCCACGACTGCATCGGGCAACATCTCCCTGGTCGACTTCGTGACCGCGCTGGCCCAATCCGGTGCGCTCGCCAACGTGGACGGCGTCGGCTACCACCCGTACTCCTACCCCGTGCTGCCGTTGTACCAGGCGCCATGGAACGCCTGGCAGATCATGGGCTCGACGATCCCGAGCATCGAGGGCATCCTGGCGGCGAACGGCCTCGGCGCCAAGAAGATCTGGATCACCGAGTACGTGGCGCCTGGGCGTAGAACGCCTCGAAGTCGACGGCGGCCCGGGCGGCCAGCTCCTCCACCTGGCGTTTGCCGAGGTGTTGGCCGGTGGCGGCCTCGATGGCCTCGACCACGCCGTCGAAGGAGCCCCGCGCCGCCTCGGTGGCCGCCAGCTCCCGAAGCCCGTGGGAGTAGCGCTCGGCGGGCAGG